>JAVBRV010000474.1:0-8831 GCA_031547585.1 Victivallaceae bacterium | reverse complement strand
TTCCGCTCCCCAACGACGAGATGAAGGGCCGGATCATCGGCCGCGAAGGGCGCAATATCCGCGCCATCGAGGCGGCGACCGGCGTCAGCATCCTGATCGACGATACGCCCGAAGCGGTGGTCATCAGCTGCTTCGACCCGGTGCGCAAGGAGATCGCCCGCCAGCTGATGGAGCGGCTGATCGGCGACGGCCGGATTCACCCGACCCGCGTCGAAGAGCTGGCCAAAAAGATCGGCAAGGAGCTCGAAGAGGAGCTCTTCCAGGTCGGCGAAGCGGCGGTGCTGGAGACCGGCATCCAGGGGGTTTCGCCCCAGATCATGAAGCTCCTGGGGCGGCTTAAGTACCGCTACAGCTTCTCGCAGAACGTCTTGCAGCACTCGCTCGAGACCGCTTATTTCATGGGCATGATCGCCGCCGAGCTCGGCCTCGACGAGCAGAAGGCGAAGCGGATCGGCCTCTTCCACGACCTCGGCAAGGCGATCGACCACGAGGTCGAGGGGCCGCACGCCCAGATCGGCGCGGATTTGCTGCGCAAGCACAACGAAGCGCGCGACGTCATCCACGCGGTGGCGGCGCACCACGGCGAAGTCGAGCCGGAGAGCCTGTACGACATCCTGATCTCGGCCTGCGACACCCTGAGCGCGTCGCGTCCGGGCGCCCGCAGCGAGACCACCGAGCTTTACTTGAAGCGCCTGGAGCAGCTGGAGACGATTGCCAGCGAGTTCCCGGGGGTGGAGTCGTGCTTTGCGCTCCAGGCCGGCCGCGAGATCCGGGTGGTGGTGGTTCCGGAGAAGATTTCCGAGGGCGAAGCGCAGCTCCTGGCCCGCGAAATCTGCAGCCGGATCGAGAAAGAGATGACCTATCCCGGCCAGATCAAGGCCACGATTATCCGCGAAACCCGTTCGGTGGAATACGCCAAGTAAGGCGGTTTTATGGAACAGGCCAGCAGAGTCAACCTCGAGATCGACCTCGGGAAGCTGAAGGAGAACGTGCGGAAGATCCGCAGCCGCGTTGCTCCTTCGCGCCTGATGGCGGTTTTGAAGGCGAACGCCTACGGGCTCGGGGTCGCCAAGGTGGCGGAGGTCGCCCGCGAAGCGGGTGCTTCCGCCTTCGGCGTCGCCGAGATCAACGAGGCGGTCGAGCTGGCCGGACTCGGGCTGCCGGTTCAGATTCTCGGCAACCTGCTGCCGGGCGAGGTCGAGGCGGCGGTCGAATACGGCATCGTCTGCCCCCTCAACGATCTGGAGACGGCAGAGCTGATCAGCCGCGCGGCGGTCCGGCAGGGGAAGCGCGTCAGCTGCGCCTTCACCGTCGACACCGGCATGGGGCGGCTGGGGATGGTGGCCGAAGAGGCGGCGGCAACGATCCGCGCCATCCGGGCGCTGCCGAACCTGGAGGCGGAGGCGATCTATTCGCATTTCTCCTCGGCTTTTCAGCGCTACGACGACTACAGCAACCATCAGCTGGAGCGCTTCCGGCGGCTGCTGGCGGAGCTGGCAAAGGAGGGCGTCGCCTTCCGCGAGATCCACATGGCCGCGAGCGACGCCCTGAACAACTTCCCGGAAAGCACCCGGGCGCCGTTCACCATGGCCCGCTGCGGCATCAATATGTACGGCTTTTACGACTACGAGGTGCAGCAGTCGATGCGCCTCGAGCCGGTGATTGAATTGAAGACCTCGCTCGCGGCGGCGCGGACGCTGCCGGCGGGTTCGGCGATCGGCTACGGCCGGATGCACACCCTGAAGACCCCTACCCGCGTCGGCACCATCGCCGCCGGGTACGCCGACGGACTGCCGCTGGCGCTCTCCAACCGGGGATACGTTTTGATCGGCGGCGCGTTCTGCCCGGTATTGGGGCGGATTTCGATGGATTACACCACGGTGTCGCTGGAGAATGTGCCGGAAGCGAAGCCGGGGGACGAGGTGGTCTGCATCGGCCGCCAGGGGAACCTGGCGATCCAGATGGAGGAGTGGGCGCAGCTCAAGGGGACCCACGTCTACGAGCTGCTCTGCTCGTTCGGCACCCGGGTGCGGCGGCGTTACCTCGAAGGGGCAAAAGCATGAAGACGGGCGCGGACATCCTCCGGAAGATGAAGGAGCACCGGCAGGCGTTTGCCGCCGGAGAGCGCTTCACGGTCGAGCACCGCCGGAAACTCCTGGCGCGTTTCGAGGCTGAAGTGCTGGCCCGGCAGGCGGAGATTGTCGAGGCGCTCCGCAAAGATTTGAATAAGAGTGAATTTGAAAGCCTGGTGACGGAAGTTTCGGCGGTGCTCGACGCCGGCCGTTATCTGCGCAAGAAGCTGCCCCGGCTGGCGAAGGCCCGGCGGGCGGGCCTCTCCATCACCAACTTCCCCGGCAAGAGCACGCTGGTTCCGGAACCGTACGGCCTGGCGCTGGTGATCGGGACCTGGAACTACCCCTTCCTCCTGGCGCTGGAGCCGGCTATCGGGGCTTTCGCGGCGGGGAACGCCGTGGTGCTCAAGCTCTCGGATAAATCGCCGCATACGGCGGCCATGGTGGAAGCGATCATCGAAGCGGTGTTCCCGGAGGGGGAGATCGTTACGGTGAGCGACGAGATCGCCTACCCGGAGCTGTTGAAAGAGCGTTACGATGTGATTTTTTTTACCGGCGGCGCCCGCGGGGGCCGCGAGGTGCTGGCGGCGGCGGCTCCATACCTGACGCCGGTGACGCTGGAGCTGGGCGGCAAATCGCCCTGCATCGTCGACGAGGACGCCGACCTCCGGATTGCGGCGCGGCGGATCGTCTGGGGCAAGTTCACCAATGCCGGGCAGACCTGTACCGCGCCTGATCACCTGTGGGTGCATTCCCGGGTCGCCGGGCGGCTGGTGGAGGAGCTGAAGGCGGCGATCCGGAGCTTCTACGGCGAGAAGCCGCTGGAGAACCCCGATTACGGCCGGCTGGTGAACCGGTTTCACTTCGACCGCGTGCTGCGGCTGCTGGAAAGTGGGGAGGTGCTGGCGGGCGGCGCTTCGAATTCGGAGACGCTGCGGATCGAGCCGACGCTGCTCCGGGCCGCGCCGGAGGATCCGGCCATGGCCGAGGAGATTTTCGGACCGGTGCTGCCGGTGCTTACATTCGACGACCTCCGGGAGGTGCTGGAATTCATCGGTTCCCGGCCGAAGCCGTTGGCACTCTATTATTTCGGCAACGACAGGCGCCGCCGCGAAGCGATCCTCGGGGGTACTTCCTCGGGGGCGGTGGTTTTCAACGATGTGGTGATGCACTTCCAGAACCCGGTTCCCTTCGGCGGGGTCGGCGATTCGGGAATGGGGCGTTATCATTACCAATATACCTTCGAAACCTTTTCGCACCTGAAGCCGGTGATGGCGAAGCCGTTTTTCCCGGACTTCCCGCTGCGTTATCCTCCGTTCAAGGAGGGGCAGTTGAAGCTGGCCAGGTTTTTAACCCGTAAATCCATCCGAAAGAGGAGCTGAACATGGACCCGAGTATTTTCAAAGCCTACGACATCCGCGGCATCTACCCCACCGAAATCAATGAAGAGGTGGCCGAAGCGATCGGCCGCGCCTATATCGAATTCACCGGCGCGAAAAAGGTGGTGGTGGCCCGCGATATGCGCCCGCACTCGGTGAAGCTTTTCGCCGGGCTCTCCCGCGGCATGACCGCGCAAGGAGCCGACGTGATTGACCTCGGCCTCGCTTCGACGCCGATGAGCTACTTCGCCAACGGCACCTTGAAGGCCGACGGCAGCGTGATGATCACCGCCAGCCACAATCCGGGCGAGTGGAACGGCTTCAAGCTCTGCATCGCGAACGCGGTGCCGATTTCGGGCGTGACGGGCATCATGGAGATCCGGGACATCGCCATGAAGGGCGCCTGGAAGAAGTCGGAGAAAACGGGCAAGGTCTCCACCTACGACATTGCCCCCGAATACGCCAAATTCCTGCGCTCCTTCGCGGGAATGAACCGCAAGCTGAAAATCGTGGTGGACTACGCCAACGCGATGGGACTCTATGAATTCGCCGGAATCGCCGACCTCTTCGAGGTGATCCCGATGTACGACGTGCTGGACGGCACCTTCCCGAACCACGAGGCGAATCCGCTGCATCTCGCCACGCTCGATGCGATCCGGGCGAAGGTGCGCGAGGTCGGCGCGGATTTCGGCGCGGCGTTCGACGGCGACGCCGACCGCTGCGGCTTCATCGACGACCGGGGCGAAATCATCCCGATGGACCTCTTCACGGCGCTGATCGCCCAGGACATCCTGTCGCGCGGACCGGCGACCATCCTCTACGACCTCCGCAGCAGCCGCGCGGTCAAGGAGTGCATCGAGGAGCACGGCGGCAAGGCGATCATGTCGCGGGTCGGCCACGCCTTCATCAAGGCGCAAATGCGCGAGCACGACGCGGTGTTCGCGGGCGAGCTGTCGGGCCACTACTACTTCAAGCAGAATTTCACCGCCGAGAGCCAGGGGCTGGCGGTGGTGATGCTGGCGAACCTGCTCTGCAAGAGCGGCAAGAAGGTGCATGAGCTGGTGGACCCCTTGCGCAAGTACTCTTCGAGCGGCGAGATCAACTCGCGGGTGGAGGATGCGGCGGTGATTCTGGCGCAGCTCAAGAAGGACTATGCGGACGGGCATCAGTTCGAGCTGGACGGGCTGTCGGTGGAGTACAAGAACTGGTGGTTCAACGTCCGCAGTTCGAACACCGAACCCTTGCTGCGGCTGATCGTCGAAGCCGACACCGAGGCGCTGATGGTGGAGAAGCGCGACGCGCTGTTGAAGTTGATCCGCGGTTGACGCGGCTGTTCCATAGTAAAAAAAGGAGTAATGAGAGATGAAAAAGTTTTTTGGTATTCTGTTCGGTGCGGTTTTGACGGCCGCGGTGCTGACCGGCTGCGGCGACGGCGTGGATGAGAACAAGCCGGTCGCCCAGATCCAGGCCGAAGCGGCCAAGATGGATACCGCTGCGATCGAGAAGCAGGTCGCTTCCCTCAAGAAGGCGATCGAAGCGAAGGCGAAAGAGGCCGACAAGATCAAGGCGCAGCTGGCGGAGATTCCGCTCACCGAGAAGCTCGGAGAGAAGGCGCAGCAGCTCGGCAAGAAGGGCGGGGATCTCGCCACTTCGCTCAACAAGCTCCAGAACCAGCTTTCGGCTTACACCGACGCGCTGGCGGCGAAGACGAAGAAGTAAGGTTTCCCGGATGCTCCGCCGGTTTTCGGCGGAGCGTCCTTTTTCAGAAAAAAGCGAACGGATGAATCTGATTTTTATCGGTGATGTGGTCGGCAAGGGCGGACGGGAAGCCGTCAAGCAGCTGATGCCGGAATTGCGGCGTGAGTTCAACGCGCAGTTCGTCATTGTCAACGGCGAGAATTCGGCGGCGGGTTCGGGTTTGACCGGAACGTGCCTGACGGAGCTGCTGACGGTGTCGGACGTGGTGACGTCCGGCGATCACACCTGGGATCAGAAGGGGTTCGAGAGTGAGATCCGGCGTTTCGACCGGGTGTTGCGCCCCGCGAACTTCTCGACGCGCCAGCCCGGACGGGGTTGGGGGGTATTCCGCAACCCGGCGGGGGGCGAGGTGGCGGTGGCGGTATTATTGGGCAAGGTATTCATGCGTGAATCGGCGTATTGCCCGTTTGAGACGATCGACCGGGTGTTGGCGGAGATTCCGTCGACGGTAAAGACGATCGTGGTGGATTTTCATGCGGAGGCGACCAGCGAGAAGCTGGCGATGGGGTATTACCTCGATGGAAAAGTGACGGCTGTTTTGGGGACGCACACGCATGTTCCGACGGCTGACGCGCGGATTTTGCCGGGGGGTACGGCGGTGCAGACGGATGTGGGGATGGCCGGTGCGGCGACCAGTGTGTTGGGCCGCGATGTGGCGGATGTGCTGTACAAGTTTACGACGGGGTTGCCGAATCGTCTGGCGGTGGTGGAGCGGGGGGAGATTCGGGTGGACGGGACGGTGGTTGGGTACGATTATATGACGGGACGGGCGAACGCGGTCACTCCCTTCTCCCGCCTGATTACGATTTAAAAAAAGAAAAAATTATAAAAAAATAGACCGCGAAGCGGTCGTGCGCACCCGGCCGAGCCGGGGCGTGGTCCAGCGGCGAAACGCTGGTCGCTCACCGCAGGGCGGCGCAGGCGCCCGCCCGGAGGGGAGCGAAATCTAAGGTTTGCGAATGCAAACCGCGCCGGTACAGTACCGATCGGCGGAGCGCTGCCGATAAAAGGCGGAGTACCTCACTCGTAGGTGCGAGTACGGCCGGAGGCCGCACGGAGTACCGGAGAGCGGGGCCACGAAAAGTGCCCCCTTGTTTTTGCAAAGCAAAAAACCGAGCCCCGTGGGCGAAGGTGGGGTACTTTTTGGGGAGTCGCCCAGCGCGCGGAGCCGCAGCCGGAAACGTCAGGGTATCTCGCTCAGCCAGATACCCTCTCGACTATCAGCCCACACGGAGGCGGGTGCAGTCTCACCCCAAAGACCCTGCAACGAGAACGGCGCTCTGGGGACAGAGCGCCCTACCCGGCGCTGGGAGTGAAAGTGAAGAGTGGCCGGCCTATACGGTTAACATTGAGTAAAAACGATATTTACAGCACATAGAGGGGTCAGACGAATGAACAAGATTGAACTTACCGCCGCCCGGATCGCCGAAATGGTCAAGGGCAAACTGGTTGGCTGCCCGGACCGGACGATTACGGGGGTTTCCGGGATTCGCGACGCGCGTCCGGATCAGCTCTCCTTTGTGGGCAACAAGAAGTACCAGAAGCAGTTGGAGACGACGCAGGCGGGGGTGATCCTGGTCTGCGCGGATCTGGCGAACGAGCCGACGGAAAACCACACCTTGATCGTCTGCGAGAACGTGGATTATGCGTTTGCGGGGGTGATTGAGATTTTCGCCGAGAAGCCGCCGGTGTGGCCGGTGGGCGTGCATTCGTCGGCGGTGGTGGCCGAGGGGGTCAAGCTCGGTCAGGGCGTCAGCATCAACGCCAACGCGGTGATTGAGGCGGGCGCGGAGATCGGCGACGGCACGGTGATCGGCGCGGGCTGCTATATCGGCCATGATGTAAAAATCGGCGCGGGTTCGATTCTCTACCCCAATGTGACGGTGATGTACCGTTGTACGATCGGCCGCAAGGCGGTGATCCACCCGGGGGTGGTGATCGGCGGCGACGGTTTCGGTTTTATCCCGACGAAGACGGGTTTGGTGAAGGTGCCGCAGACGGGAATCGTGCGGATCGACGACGACGTCGAGATCGGCGCGAACACCACCATCGACCGGGCGCGTTTCGGCAAGACCTGGATCAAGAGCAACGTCAAGATCGACAACCAGGTAATGGTGGCGCACAACGTGGTGATCGGCGAGAGCTCGATTCTGGTGGCGCAGTGCGGCATCGCGGGCAGCGCGGAGATCGGGCGCGGCGTGGTGCTGGCGGCGAAGTCGGGCGTCAACGGGCACATTACGCTGGGCGACGGCGTCCAGGTGGCCGGGACGAGCGGCGTGGTGAAGAGCCTGCCGCCGGGTGCGATCGCGGTGGGTACTCCGGCCGAGACGCAGCGTGACTGGATGGCGCGGCACACGCTGCCGAGCCGTTTCGAGAAGCTGATGGCGAAGTTCGAAGCGCTCCAGAAAGAAGTGGCGGCGCTGAAGCAGAAGTGAAGCTGCTGATTGTCGCTCTGTTCCTGTCGATGCTGCCGTTCGGGGCGGCGTTCGGCGCGGGGGAGGCTCCCGATCCATTGCGGGAGCAGGCCCAGGGGGGGAATGCGGCGGCGCAGCTGAAATTGGCGGACGAGTATTTTTTCGGCCGCGGGCGTGTGCGAAATCAGACGCTCGCGGTCTATTGGTTTCGGCAGGCGGCGCGGCAGGGGAATTCCCAGGCGGCGTATAACCTGGCGGTCTGCCTGGAGAAGGGTTGGGGGGTGCCTCCGAGTCTGAACCAGGCGTTTGGTTTTTACCGGCAGGCGGCGGAGGGCGGCGAGGGCGAGGCTTTGTGCCGCTATGCGCTTTTGTTGTACGACGGCGTTCCGGAGGAGAAGCACGGAGCGGGCTTACTCGCCAAGGTTCCGGCGGATCCGCCGACGGCGCTGGAGGTTTTGCGTTCGCTGTCGGGCCGGGGGTACGCCAAGGCGAAATTGGAATTGGCGAAGCTGTTGTACCGCGACCTCAAGAAGCGGGCGGAATCGGGCCCGGAGATCCGGCAGCTGTTGGAAGAGTGCTATTTGGAGGCGCAGCCGATACCGGAGGCGCTGCTTTTGCTGGCGGAGTGCCGCCGGACCGGATTGGGCGGCGCGGGTTCGATGACGGGCGCGGCTGACGCGATGGAACGGGCGGCGGCGCTGGGGAATGCCGAGGGGAAGGCGCGGTACGCGCGGATTCTGGAGTACGGCCAGGGCCGGAAGCCGGACCCCAAGCGGGCGTTCGAATTGGTGCGTGAGGCCGCGACGGCGGCGGACCCGTCGCCATTGGCGCTGGTGCGACTGGGGGACTACTATTTGACGGGGGACTTTATGCCGCACGACCCGGTGCGGGCGGCGGAATGTTTTGCGAAGGCGGTGGATCTACGCTATCCGCCGGCGTTTCTGCGATTGGGGAATGCCTACGCCGAGGGTGTGGGTGTGGAGCGCGACCCGGAGCGTGCTTTCGAGGAGTTCTCGAAGGGGGCGCGAATGGGGGATACGGCGGCGCAATACCGACTGGGCCTATGCTTTCAGGATGGCTTCGGGATTGCGGCGGACCCGGCGGGCGCGGTATTCTGGTTCCGGAACGGGACGGCCGGTGGAAACCTGGAGGCGATGCGTGCGTTGGGGGTGTGCCTCGTAGAGGGGCGCGGGGTGGAGAAGAACGAG
>JAVBRV010000096.1:0-7461 GCA_031547585.1 Victivallaceae bacterium | reverse complement strand
GAGGCTTCCCCGGAATGCCCGGTAGTCCAGGAGGAATGCCCGGTAGGCATCAGCAGGGCGGCAATCAGCAGCAGGGAATTGCCCAGCTGCAGGGACGCGGCAACCGGCAGGGTAACCGGCAAGGCGGTCAGCAGGGCGGTGGAAACTGGCAGCAGGGGCGTCAGCAGCAGGCGACCGCGGCACAGGAAAAGGTCACCTATAAGCAATATGTCCGGGTGGGCGAGACTCTCGCCAACGGCTACATGCTGGCGGAAGTGTCGAAGGACAAAGCCACTCTGACCCGCGGCGGCGACAAGATGGAGCTGGAGCTTCAGGAGCCTTCGAAGAATCTGCCGCAGGCGACGACCGCCACTGCCGGGCGGCCGAACTTCTTCCAGCAGATGCAGCAGATGCAGCAGATGCAGATGATGCAGAATTTCCAGATGATGCGCATGATGCAGCAGCGCAACCAGGGCCAGCAGGCGGCCCCCCAGAACCAGGGAAACCGCGGCGGCCAGCAGGGCGGCGGAGCCGCCGGTGGCGGCGGCGGAACCCGCGGTCGGTGAAAAAGGGTTGATTCGAGTTCAAATACTATAGTTACAGCACGGTGTTGAAAAAAGATGGCCAAACAGAAATTTGCTTCCGGTGTCCGCCTCGTTCCCTTCGTCCTTGCGGCTCTTCTCCTGCCCTCCTGCTCGATTTTCCGGCCGGAGGAGCCGGAGGATGACAAGAAGAGCGACCGTTACCGCTTCCTCCGCAGCGAGGAGCGTCCGGTCGAAGAGACCAAGGTCGAAAGTATCGAGGAGGAGCTGGTCAACCCCGGCAAGCCCCCCGTCAACGAGGAGGAGAAGAAGCGCCTCGAAGAGCTGTCGCGCCGCGACGCGAAGGCGCCGCAGGTTCCGGTGCGTCCGGCCGCTCCCGCCCGTTTCTACGACGACTTCATCCTCCTGAACGGCGATGAGGAGCTGGAGGCGGTGCTCTATTTCAACAGCGCGCCGCTCCTTGACGTGCTGCCTGCCTTTGCGGACATCCTCGGCTTCAATTTCATCGCCGACAGCGACTTGAAGGGGGTGGTCACCCTCAACCTGAACAGCAAGATGACCCGCCGCGAACTCTGGAGCACCTTCGAACGGATGCTCTTCCTCGCCGGAGCGGGCGCCACGGTCGAAGAGTCGCAGCTGAAAATCATGGCTCTGCCTAAATTCGCCCAGCAGCCGGAAGGGAAGCTCGGGCGCGAAATCTGCTACTACCCCTTGCAGAACTCCACCGCCAAAGACGTGGTCGCCCAGATCAAGCCCTTCGTCGGCAAGGATTGCGTGGTGGTCGAGCTGACCCGCCCGAACGCGCTCCTCATCGCCGACGATCCCCTCAACCTGACCAAGGTCCGCCAGCTTCTCGACGCCATCGACCAGAGCGGCCGCCGCAACTGGCCGCGCGTCGCCATCAGCTGCCGCAACGTTCTTCCGGCCCGGGTGGTCGAAGAGCTGAAGGCGGTGCTGCCGGTGCTCGGTTTCACCGTGACTCAGGTTTCCGACCGGGTGGAACAGCCGGGCGCGGTGCAATTGCTCGGCATCGACCGGCTGCAATTGCTGGTCGTCGCCGCCGCCACCACCGAGGCGCTCGAAGAGATCCGCAAGTGGGTGGAGATTTTCGACAGCTCCGACTCCATCGACCAGGAGCGGGTTTTCGTCTACAAGGTCAGCCACGGCAAGGCCCAGCAGCTGGCGCAGGCGCTGTCGGTGATCTACAACACCCAGGGCTCCAGCTACACCATCGACACCACCACCGGCAACAGCCGGACCGACAACCTCGTCACCACCGGAACCGCCAACCGGACGGCCACCACCTCCGGAACCGGCATCGCCACCACCGCCGCCGGAGCCACCGCCAACCGCAACGCCCAGCAGACCACCGGGACCAATACCCAGACCGACCGCAATTCGAATATCTTCGAAACGCCCGTGAAGATTTTCTCCGACGGCGTGTTGAACCGGCTGGTGGTCCGCACCACGCCGCGCACCTACGCCAGCATCAAGGCGCTGCTGGACCGGCTGGACGTGGTTCCTTCGCAAGTTCTCCTCCAGGTGCTGGTGGTTGAAGTGACCCTGACCGAATCGACCCAGTTCGGGCTCGAATTTTCCGCCAAGGGCTCGGGCAGCGGCGTCGATTCGTTGCTCGGCACCAACTTCAGCAACCTGACTCCCTTCGGCGACGAGAAGCAGGATGGCTTCACCTCTCTCATCGCCAACGCCAACGACCCCGAGAACAAGTTCGGCTACATCCGGGCGATGGCGGGCAATACGGCGATCAAGGTGGTGTCGAGTCCGCAGCTTCTGGTGTCGAGCCATACCGAGGCGAAGATCCAGGTCGGCTCCGACGTGCCCATCATCGTCGGCGGCACCACCAACTCCAGCGGGCAGGTCACGCAGACCTACGACTACCGCAACACCGGCATCATCCTCACCATCACGCCGCAGATCACCAGCACCAACCTCATTTCGCTGAACGTGGTCCAGGAGCTGTCGAACGCGGTCAAGAACACCACCAGCACCGCCATCGACTCGCCGGAAATCACCATGCGCAACATCGACACCGCGATGACCATCGCCAACGGCAAGACCATGATCATCGGTGGCCTGATCCAGGAGAAACGCAACGACGTCCTGCAATCGGTTCCCATCATCAACAACATCCCTTTCCTGCGGCGGATCTTCGGCAGCACCGACGCCAAGGTCGAGCGCAGCGAAATCCTGGTGATGATCACGGGCTACATCGTCAACGAGAAAAGTCCGATCGACGAGCTGATCAAACGCTACAACGACGCGCTCCATTCCCTCAACGAGTTCGACGAGACGCTGGGCGAAAACGGCCGCCCGACCAAGTCGGCCGCGCCGCTCGACACCCGGGAGTTCTGGCGATGACCGACTTCGCAACGGCACGCAAACGCCTGCGGGAACGGCTGGCGGCGAAGAATCCGGAGTATCCGGCCGATCCCGGCCGGCTGGAAGCCCGGGAGGCCGATCGCCTTCTGGTTCAAGCCGGTGTGCTTACCGAAACGGAGCTCGCGGTGCTCTACGCCGAGGCCTACGAGACTGAACCGGTGGATGAAGAGGAGTTCCCGCTGCCCGAACGCTACCCCGACGCTCCCTTTGAATTTTTCACCGCCAACAGCTGCCTCCCGGCGGAGTGGGACGGGGAGTCGATCACCTTCCTCGTGGTCGACCCCTACGACCTCGAACAACTGACCTTCCTGATCCGCCGCAGCTGGGGCCTTGCGGCCGATTTCCGCTTCGTGCGGCGCGCCTTCCTTGAACGGCTCACCACCAAGCTCCAAAGCGCCGGGGAAGAAGAAGAGATGATGGAGGCGGAGGACGAAAACGCCCTCCGCTCGATGGCGGGCGAAGCGCGGATCGTCCGGCTGGTCAACGACATCTTCAACCGCGCTATTGAGCTCGGGGCCAGCGACATCCACATCGAACCGGGCGAGGAGAACGTCTCCGTTCGCTGCCGGGTGGATGGCGTCCTCACCGAAATCATCACCACCCCCCTGTCGCAGTTCCCGGCCATCTCGTCGCGCATCAAGCTCCTCGGCGGGCTCAACATCGCCGAAAGCCGCCTGCCGCAGGACGGACGCACCAACATCCAGCTCGGGCGGCGCGAGCTCGACATGCGTATCTCGACCATTCCGATTCTGACCGGCGAAAGCATCGTGCTCCGCTTGCTCAGCCAGGAGGCGATCTCCTTCGACCTCGGCATCCTCGGCATGTCGGCGGTGCACCTCGGGCAGTTCAAGAAACTGATCCAGATTCCGCACGGCATCATCCTGGTGGTGGGGCCGACGGGCAGCGGCAAAACCACGACGCTTTACAGCGTCATCAACCAGTTGAACGACCACCGCAAGAAGATCATCACCGTCGAGGACCCGGTCGAATACAAGATGGCCGGGCTCTGTCAGATGCAAGTCAACGCCAAGATCGGCGTCACCTTCGCCAACGGCCTGCGGAGCATCGTCCGCCAGGACCCCGACATTATTCTGGTCGGTGAAATCCGCGACCGTGAAACCGCCGACATCGCCATCAACGCCGCGCTCACCGGCCACCTGGTGCTCTCCACCTTGCACACCAACGACGCGGTGGGGGCGGTGACCCGGCTGCTCGATATGGGGGTCGAGGGGTTTCTCGTCTCTTCGGCGCTGTACGGCGTCTTGTCGCAGCGGCTGGTGCGCAAAATCTGCCCCGCCTGCCACGGCAAGACCACCGACGAAGCCGGGAACAAGTGCCGCCGCTGCAACGGCTCCGGCTACAAGGGGCGGTCGGGCATCTTTGAACTTCTGACCGTCAACGAAGAACTCCGCACCGCGATCAACCGCAGCGCTTCGAGTTCGGAGCTGGAGGCGATCGCCGTCCGCCACGGCATGGTGACTTTGCAGGAAGACGGCGAGGCCAAGGTCCGCGCCGGGGTCACCACCCGGGAAGAACTCAACCGATCCACCGCGGAGCTGTAACGAATGGGACTGTACCGATTCATCGCCGCCGCCCGAGGCGAATCACCGCACGAGATGCTGATCGAAGCCGACAGCGTCGAAGAGGCGCGGAGCAAGCTCCGCAGCCGCAAGATCGTGCCGGTGCGCTATTGCGGCGAGGCGGGAATCGCCAGGAAGGGGCACTTGCAGCTGCGCCGCAGCCGGGTCAGCACCTTCGAGTTCACCCGGCAGCTGGCGCCGCTGCTCGATTCGCACATTCCCCTGGAACGGGCGTTGGCGATCATCGCCGACAGTACCCACGAACCGCAGCAGAAGGACTTCGTCAACTCGCTGCGGCAGGGGTTGCACGAAGGGAAAAAGTTCTCGGAACTCGCCCGCAGCCAGGGGCACCTCTTCCCGGCCTACTACGCCAATTTGATCGAATCGGGCGAGGAGACCGGCTGCCTCCCGGAGGTGGTCAACGAGCTTTACAAATTCATGAGCGAATCGAAGGAGCTGAAGGATTTCATCGTTTCCAGCTCGATCTACCCCTCGGTGATTCTCGGCATCACGGTGTCGGTGGTGGTGCTGCTGTTCACGATTTTCGTGCCGCGTTTCGCGGGGATCTTCCGCGACATGGGGCGGGCGATGCCGGCGTCGATGAACTTTCTTCTCGGCACCAGCGCCTTTTTCGCCTGGGCATGGTGGCTGATCCCGCTGCTCTGCATCGGCGGCTGGTTTACCGCCAAGCGGATGATGGGGGAGGAGGGGTTCCGGGTGGCGCGGAACCGGTTCTATCTGAAGATCCCGGTGCTCTCCCGGATTCTCATCGACCTCGAGATGTGCAAATACATCCGGACGCTGTCGATCATGATCGGCAACCACGTCGAAATCATCCGGACGGTGCGCATTTCGAACCGGATCATCGCCAACCCGGTGATCGCCGCCGGATTCTCCGACATCGACCGCAAGCTGAAGGGGGGCGACAAGCTCTCGGCGGCGCTCTCCGGGAACCGCTTCGTTCCGGTCAGCATGACGCCAATGCTGCGGGTGGGGGAGGAATCGGGCTCGGTGGGCGAGATGCTCTCCAAGATCGCCACGCACCTCGAGAGCGATACCCGCTTGAAGATCAAGCGGTTGTTAAGTCTGTTCGAACCGGCGGTGATCGTCGTGCTGGCGTTGGTCGTATTGACCGTCGTCGTCTCGATCTTCATCGCCATGATGGATATGAACGCAATCAGTCAGGGAGGAAACGAAATATGAAAATGAAGAAAAATCACAAGAGAACCCCGTTCACCCTTATCGAAGTCGTGGTGGTGGTGGTGATCCTGGTCACGTTGGCCTCGGTCGCGACGCCGCTCTACATGAACTACGTCAAAAAGGCGAACGTCGGCGCCGCCAAGACCCAGATCAAGCTGTTGGAGGACGCCATCACCGGCTTCAAGCTCGACATCGGCAGCTATCCAGACAGCGGCGTCGGGCTCCGGGCGCTGGTGGAGAACATCGACCAGAACGAGAAGTGGGATGGTCCCTACATCAAGCCGGGCGTTCCCAAGGACCCCTGGGGCAACGACTACGTTTACGTCTTCCCCGGCGAGCACGGTGAGTTCGACCTCGTCAGCTACGGCGCCGACGGCCAGCCCGGCGGTACCGGCGAGAACGCCGACATCACCAACTACGTCGAGAAGTAACTTTTTCCGGGATGAGACGCCCCTTCACACTTGTCGAACTCATCGCGGTGATCGTGATCCTGATGGTCACCGCGACCTTCGCGGTGTCGACCTTGCGGGGGGAGTCGCCGGCGCGCCAGGTGGCCAACGCGGCGCATGAGTTCGAGGCCTACTGCGCCCGGGTCCGCTATGCGGCGGTGGAACACGGTTCCGACCGGATAGTGTCCTTTGACCCGTCGGCGCGGCGCTTCGTGATGGTCGATCCGGCCAACCGATTGGAAACGCGGGAAGGGGCGCTGTCGTGGCAGCTCCCGGAGAGCTTCGAGGTGGCCGCCGCGACTTTGTCGCTGGAGACCGACGAACAGGGCGTGGTGGAGGTGTTCCGCTTTTTCGCCGACGGCAGCGCTGCGGCGACCCGGGATTTTACTTTGCGTTTCAAGAAATTGCAGCGCCGCTTCGAGGTGTCGCCCCTGACCGGAATGTTGATCCAGAAGGAGGAACCGGCGGAATGAAAACGATGCGGTTCACGCTTCTCGAGGTGGTGGTGGCGATGGCGATTTTATCGGTGTCGCTGGTGATTATGCTTCAGCTCCTCATCGCCGCACAGGGGCGGATGGGGAAGAGCTACGACAAGTGGCGCGAGACGCACGTCATGATGCAGGCGGCGGAGTACTTTCTCTTGCAGAAGGGGGAGGACCCCGGGGGAATCCCCGATCAGTTCTTCCCGTACCGCGATTACACGGTCTACTGCTCGTATGCGGATGCCGAGGGATTGCCGGAGGAATTGACGGGGCAGGAGGGGCAGCTCCCGCTGCGGAGCTGCGTGATTGAGCTTACCCGCATGAGCGACCGTAAGATCGTGGATAAACTGGTGGTGGATCGGATCAGCTATGAAACGACCGTACAAGGCGAATAGGCGCTCCTTCACGCTGGTGGAGATGGTGGTCGCCATGGGGATCATGATGGTGGTGGCGCTGATCATCGGTTCGGCGTCGATGACCTTTTACAACGGTTACCGGCGGACCACGCGGGTGACGGAGCGGTTGAAGGCGTGCCGGGCGATCGATTTGCTGCTGGATCAGAATATCCGGAACCTGATTCCGTTTCAGTGGCGCGACGAGTTGAATGTGACGCGGTTTGTGTTTGATGGCAAGACGGATTCGCTGCATTTTACGACCTTGCGGCGGAGTTACCCGGGGGGGAAGGGGGCGCTCTTGTTTATCCGGATCCGGGTGGATAATGAGGAATTGATTGCGGACTACTCCTACTATCCGCGGCTGCCGTGGGCGGAGGAGGGGACGATGGAGTACACCAGCGAGGTGGTGGCCAAGGGGGTGCGGGGCATCCGCT
>JAVBRV010000061.1:0-6777 GCA_031547585.1 Victivallaceae bacterium | reverse complement strand
GTCCGGTTTTATGGAGGTATTCCATGCAAAGCATGCCGTTCCCATAGGCGTCCGGCCGCAAGACCGATAGATTGTCCGCGAGCCCTTCGTAAACAAAATAGCTGTCCAATATGACGACCGGCATCGGGAGCGTCCCCAGGTACTCCAGCAGCTCCCCTTCCAGCCGATCGGCGGACGGCATCAATACAATTCCCTTGATATCGGGAAGCTCAACGGCTTCTTTCACCAGGCGCATGCGGTCGCAGTCGCGCTGCAGCCAATAATTCTGGGTGATGAACCCCAGCTGCCGGGAATAAGCATTCAGGCTGTGCGTCATTTGCCAGATCACACTGGAAAAATAATCGACGACAATGAGAGCGATTGTCCCCGAAGCGGGTTCGTTTGCCGTCCGGGCAGGCGCGGGGATGCTGAAAGGCGGCATATCGGTACGGCTGACAATGCCCACGCCGCGGCGGCAATAGAGAATTCCCTCTGCTTCCAGATCATGCACTGCCCGGATAACCGGCGACTGCGACGCCCGGAACCGTTTCATCAGCTCGGCCACCGTCGGCATTCGAAGCCGGGACTCCGACTTCAAGGCTTCCGCCTTTAAAAATGCTTTGACTTCATCGTACTTTTTTGACATGATTCCACAATTCAATATTGATATCGAAAAAGAACTATATTGATATTATACCGTAAGTCGAGTCAATTGTCAACAGTCAAAAAAAATATTTCCTGAAAAAATAAATTGGAGATGTTTACGGGCGGCAGTTACCGTCCTGAATGACGCGATCCCGAATCCGTGAAAAACTCCCGGATGAGCGGCATTGCCCATTGACCGCCATGCGGTTGCAAAAGAGCAAACAAAAAGAGGGGCACGGAATGTTTTACCCGTGCCCCTCCAGTAGTTTCAGCGTCTTATTGAATGAAGTAGGTTTTGATTTCGAAGGGGCGGAGGGCCACTTCGACCCGGCCTTCCTTCGATTTCTTTTTCGCGCCTTCCTGCCATTCGACGAGGTTGGTTTCGACGAGGGTCGAACCCTCCGGAACCGCCAGCACCGCCGCCGAATTGGTCCCGTCGGTCTCCACCAGGCGGATCACCCGGCGGTCGCTCTTCTCGCCGCGCTTCAAGACCTCGAGGCTGACGCCCTGGCCCTCGACCAGGCGGCAGGGGAGGGCGGCCGTCCCGGCGCTTCCGGCGAAGAGGAAGGGGGCCCGGTTGAGGCAGGCCGCTTCCTGCATCACTTCGGAGCCGACGAGGCCGCCCGCGTGGGGCAGGAAGCTGTAGGTGAAGAGATGCTTCCCCTGATCCGCGTCGGGGTCGGGGTACTTCGGCGAACGGAGGAGGTTGAGGTCGAGCACGCCATCCTGCAATTTATAGCCGTACTTGCAGTCGTTGAGCAGCGCCGCCCCGCCGTTCGCGTCGGAGAGGTCCACGTAGCGGTGGGCCGCCACTTCGAAGCGGGCGATATCCCACGAGGTGTTGCGGTGGGTCGGGCGGCGGGCGAAACCGTACTGGATGTCGCACGAAGCCTCCGCCGTCGTCACCGTGGTCGGGAAGGAGACCCGGAGCATCCGGAACGACTCATGCCAATCCACCTCGGTGACGAAGTCGAGCCGCTTCGAGTTGGCCGCCAGAACCGCCTGCTGACGGATCTTCGACTGGCCGACCGTGAGTTCGAAAGCGAGCGCCTGCCGGACGGGGCCGTCGGCGGTGCGTTCGACCCGGACCGCCTTCGCGTATTCGGGCGGGGTATCCATGTAGGTGAAGTCGACGTCCCAGGCGTCCCAGTTGTTCGGGCGGTCGACATAGAGGGCGAGAAGGTTGCCCGCCGCCCCCGAAATCACCTCGTTTTCGGTGGTCTTGTCGAAGGCCGACACCAGCCGCCCCTGACGGTCGAATTCGTAGCGGACGAGCTCGTTCTCCAGCAACAGCGAGTTCGCCAATTTGGCCTTGGCGGCCTTGCGCGCCTTGCCCCGGCGGAGGGTGGTGAGGCTCTGCGGCGGGAAGTTCCCGAGCGCCCAGACGCCGCCGTCGGCTTCGCTCTGGAGGATGACTTCGCGGCCAGCCGCATCCAGCACCTGGCGCCCGGCCCAGTCGTCCGGGAGGCGAACCGGCGACACGTAGTCGCAGCTCAGTGTGTTGATGACGGTCAGCGCTTCGTCATCGGCCGTCAGCAGTTTGGCTGCGGCGTCGCCGATCAGGCGCTCGCAGGCCGCCAGTACTTCGGCGTGTTCGGCTTCGGTGACGGAGTAGACCCCGCCGATCGAGGAGCCGGGGATGATGTCGTGGAATTGGTTGATGAGAACCTTCTTCCAGAGCGCTTCGAGCTCTCGGCGCGGATACTCCCCGGCCGGCAGGGCGGAGAGCAGGAATTCCGCCGCCGTCAGCAGCTGCTCCGAACGGCGGTTGCCGCGCTTGGTGCGCGCCTGGGTGGTGAGGGTGCCGCGGTGGAGTTCGAGATAGAGCTCGCCGACCCAGCCGGGGAACTCCTCGGCGTACTTGGCGAGGCGCTTCAGCATCTGGTCGGCGCGGCCGAATTTCACCTGCGGGGCGCCCTCGAGGTTGGCGGTGCGGAGCCCGTTTTCGATGTGCTCCGGGCGCGGACCGCCGCCGCCGTCGCCGACGCCGAAGAGGGTCAGAAATTCCGGGAGGAAGTAGTTCTCGTTGAAGTTGTTCTGCGCATGGCACAATCCTTCCGGGATCAGGAAGGAGTTGTAGGTGTCTTCGGGCGGGAAGTGGGTCATCACCTCCGTATTATCGATGCCGCGCCAGAGGAAGGTATGGTAGGGGAACTTGTTGAACTGGCTCCAGGAAATCTTCTGCGTCACGAACCAGTCGCACCCCGCCTTGCGGATGATCTGCGGCATCGCCGCCGAATACCCGAAGACGTCGGGCAGCCAGAGGTTCTTGACGTCGAAGCCGAATTCATCCATATAGAAGTTCTTGCCGTGGAGGAACTGGCGCACCATCGACTCGCCGGAGATGATGTTGCAGTCCGCCTCGACCCACATGCCTCCCTGCGGCTCCCAGCGGCCTTCGGCGACGCGGGCCTTGATTTTTTCAAAAAGCTCGGGGTAGTGCTCCTTCATCCAGGCATAGTGCTGCGGCGCGGAAGCGCCGAAGACGTAGCCGGGGTAGCGGTCGAGGTTGTCGAGCTGGCTGGCGAAGGTGCGGGCGCACTTGCGGATCGTCTCCCGGACCGGCCACAGCCAGCCGGTGTCGATATGGGCGTGCCCGACGGCGGTGGTGGAGAGCGCCGACCGGAGGGCCGGTTTCGCGAGTTCGGGCGCCAGCGCTTCCCGCGCCGGGACGGCGTTGGCGGGGTCGTCGGCGAAGAGGTCGATCGCCCGGTTGAGGGCCATCGTCAGCTGAACCCGGCGGTAGCTCTTCTCGGGCTGGGTCGCCAGCAGCGACTGGAGGACCGTGAAATCGTTGTGGAGGTGCCAGGCGTCGCGGTTGAAGACGCCGAAGGTCAGGTGACGGATCAGCCCCGCCTCGAAATTCCCGGAGAAGTAGTCGGTGCTCTCTTCATCGCCCATGATCCCCGCCGCGCAGAGTTCGGCCCAGAGGTCGATGGTTTCGCCGCCCTTGGCGGTTTCGATGAGAGGATAGAGGTTCTTGCGGTACTGCGAAACGAAGGCGCTGGTGTTGGTGAGGCTGTAGAGCGGCAGGCCCTTGTCGCTGAAGATCAGGATTTCGCCGCCCAGTTCGAGCTTGGCGAATACCGGTTGCCCGGCCCACTCGGCCGGAACCTTGCCGGTGATCCGGATCCAGGCGCTCTCCCAGGGCTTGCCCCAGCGTCCGCCTTCGGTGATCGTCTGGAATTTCCCCTTCTTGCGATCCTTGAATGCAATCGGTTGCACAGATGGGGAAATTTGAGCGTCGAGGGTACGGGTATCGGAGAAGAGACGGTTCAGGAGGGCGGCGTGAAACCGCTTCGCGCGCTCCTGATAGACTTTGAGCTGGGTTTCGTTCATATGGGACTCCCTGGGTTGAGTTTGCACTAGAAAATAGCGCTGTACCGTGCTGTTTACAAGCGGCGGAGCGAATTTTCAACACATTTCGCTCCCGGCGGATTGCAATCCCTCCGGGGATCGGGTATGGTAAGGTATCATGCAGACTGGAATCCGGAAAATCGACTATCTTCTTCTCCTCGCCCTCGCGGGGACGCTGCTTATTCTCATCCTGCCCGGCAGCACCGTTTGGCTGGGGGACGAGTCGCGTCTCCTGGGGGAGGCGTTGAACGCCAACACCGAGGGCCGCCTGGCGACAAAAAGCATCATCGGTTCAAGTTGGGTCGCTTATGGGCCGCCGGTGGTCTGGCTCAACCAGCTGCTGCTGCTTCTGACCCATAACCCGGTGGTGATCGCCGCCGTGAAATGTTTGCTGTCGGTGTCGCTGGCTTGGTGGGGAATTCTCCGTCTCGCCCGGCGGCTCGGATTTTCACCGGGAGCGCCCGCCGCGCTTTACTTCTGCGCGCCCTACGTCTACTTCTACTGCCGGATGCCGTGGGACAATGTCTGGCTGATGCCGCTCGGACTCCTTTTCGTCTCCTGCCTCGCCGGATTCTTTCGTTCCGGGAAGTTTCGCGAGGCAGCGGGCATGGCGACTCTCTTGACGATCATGATTCTCATTCACCCCATCGCCCTGGTGATCGGGGCCGGAACGGCGCTCACTCTCCTTCTTCTCCGCTGGAAGCGTCTGCTTCGCGAATGGTGGAAGTTTCTCCTCGCGGGAGCGGCGGCGCTGGCGGTTCTGCTGCCGTACTTCCTTCGGATTCAAGGCGAATTGGTTTCCAGGGCGGGAGCGCCTCTTGTCATGACGGTCTGGGAGAAACTGGCGGGACTCCTCATCGCTTTCCGCAACCTCTCGCCTTTTGAATTCACCGCTTATTTCGGCGGTTTTACGCTGCCGTGGTATCTTGCCTGGATCGAACCGGCCGGTTTCGCTGCGGTGGGCCTCCTGACGCTGGCGGGCGCAGTGGCGGCGGTGCGGAATTTTCGCAGCGGTCAGGCGGATGTTTTCGACGAAACCGCGGTGGCCGCGCTGGCCGTCTACGGCTGCTATTTTGCAGGGCTCCTCTTGCTCTCCTATGATCTTCAGATGCATTATCACTCGGTGGTGTTGGCGTTCCTTTTGGTTCTTGCCTGGCGGGGCTGGCTGGAGTTGCGCGCCTGGCGGCGGCCCTGGGCGGTTCCCGGATTGGCGGTGCTGGCGGCGGCGGAACTTGCACTTTCACTTCACTTTCTCCTGATGATGGAGACCAATGGCGGCACGCCCTCTCCCCGGCTCGGCGCGACGCTCGAGCGGCAGTGGGAGGTGGCGCAAAGCCTTACCGCCGCTCGGAGAAGCAACCCCGGACTCGCGGTCGGCATCGAAGTCGAATCGTTGGTGCGCGATCCTTTTCCCCTTGCCGTCCTGATCCGGCTGGCTTTCGACCGGGAGCTGCCGCCTTCGCCCGTCTACCGGCGCGCGCTGCTTCGACCTTCCGCAGATGGGTACGGCATTGAACTCTGGTTCGATCCATGAGCCGATTGCAAAATCCACTCGAACTGACTTTTGCAACCGGCTCTCGTAACCATATAATATGGGATAAAGTGGAAAAAAAAGCGAAAAAAAGTGTTTGTCGGCTTGACTTTGGAAATTTATTAGTATAATTTAATTTGCATAAGAAATCCGAATGTTAAGGAGAGCCATGCCGGAATTGCCGGAAGCCGAGACGGTAGCCAACGCCTTGGCGGCGGTGCTGCCCGGGCGGCGTATTGAGAAGGTTGAGGTATTTACCCCCTCGATGCGTGAGCCTCTGACGCCGTTGCTTTCGGCGGGTCTCGCCGGGCGGCGTATTGAAGCGGTGAAACGGCGCGGCCGCTATGTGATTGTGGTTCTGGATGACGGCCGTTCGCTGCTGTTGCATTTCGGCATGACCGGGGTGGTCCGCGTTGAACCGGCGTCGGTGTCGCGAAGGAAGCACGAGCATCTTTTTCTTCATCTTGATGACGGGATGGTGTTTCGTTTTGAGTGCGTTCGCCGCTTCAGCATCTGCAAGGTGGTGAGGGGCGAAGGTGAGGCCGAGCTGGCGAAGCTGGGGCCGGAGCCGTTGACGGAGGCCTTTGACGGCGCGTATCTTTACCGGCTGAGCCGGGGGCGCGGCTGCCCGGTGAAGAGTTTTTTGATGGATAACGGCGTAGTGGCCGGGATCGGCAATATTTATGCGGCGGAGACCTTGTTTGCGGCTGGGGTTCGCCCCTCCCGGCGGACGGGGTCGCTGAAGCGAAAAGAGTGTGATCGCCTGGCCAGGGAGGCGAAGCGGATCTTGCAATGGGCGATTGAAGAGGGCGGTTCGTCGATTTCCGACTTCCGCCACGTGGATGGTTCCGAAGGGAAGTTTGCCCGAGAATTGAAAGTATACGGCCGTACCGGGGAAGCCTGCCCGGTGTGCGGCGCAACCATTGCGGCGGAGCGAATCGGCGGACGCGGTTCGTTCTACTGCCCGGAGTGTCAGAAGTGAAACAGCAGTTTAAAATTGTATTGATATCGGCGACGACGGCGCTGCTGGCGGGTTGTACTTCGACGGAAACGCCGCCGCAGAACCACCCGGAGCGGATGACCGAAGCGGAGCTGCCCGCGGCGCAAGCGGCGGCCGAGCGCTACGTGACGGGTCTGGCCGAAGCGCTGCGGACGGGTGAGTTCGCGGCATTGGCGGCGGTTTTTCCGGAGAATGCCGAGAGAAACATGCCGGAAGAATATTTTATCAACATGCGTAAGGGGCTGTTGAAGAAATATGGAGAACT
>JAVBRV010000164.1:0-7881 GCA_031547585.1 Victivallaceae bacterium | reverse complement strand
GGTTCTCGCCGGGCCGGGCCAGCCCGGCGAGAACCGTACTTAACCCATACCGCTATTGAATTGTGCAATGACCTGAAAAAGGTCACTCTTTGTCGAGAGGGCGTGGAGGGAGTTCGACGGCTTCGACGTCGATGATCGCCTGTGAGGCGGGGACGTCATCCGGGGTTTCGGGGGAGGCGGCGGCGCCGGGGGTGCGATTCCACTTGACTACGCGGAGGAGGTTGAAGCCGAAGAGGACCTGGAGGATGGCGGCGACGGCGAGGAAGACGAGGAGGAAGATGACGATGGGGACGAAGAGCACGATGGAGAGGATGCCCAGGGTCAGGTAGGTGATGAATTTAAAAAAGTCCATGATGGTTACTCCTGTCGGTTTTGCCGGAGGGCTTCGTAGAGGACGATTCCGGCGGCGTTGGCCAGGTTCAGGCTGCGGGTGAAGGTGCCTTCCATGGGGATTTGGCAGAGGTTCTCCCGATAGCGTTCGTAGAAGATGGGGGGAAGCCCGGAGGATTCGTTGCCGAAGACGAGGTAGTCGCCGGGCTGGTAGCGGATGTCCCAGAAGCTTTTTTCGGCTTTGGTGGAGGAGAAGATGAGACGAGCGCCGGGGGCGGCGGCCAGAAACGCCTCCCAATCCTTATGGATGTGGAGGTCGAGGTGGGGCCAATAGTCCATGCCGGCGCGACGGAGGTGCTTGTCGTCGAGGATGAAGCCGAGGGGTTCGACGAGGTGCAATTCCGTATTGGTGGAGACCGAGAGGCGCCCGATCGAACCGGTGTTCTGCGGGATTTCCGGAGCCACCAGGACGATGCGGAAGGGCGCACTCATGCTTCTCTCTCCTCCCGGCGGCGCAGCCGGGCCGCGAACATCGAGTCGCAGTCTCCGGCGAAGCTGTAGACTTGCAGCATTCCCGGGGTCTCCTCGCCGGAAAGGGGGTTCGGGAAGGGTTCGAGGGCGTATTCGGGGTGGGCCGCGAGGAAGCGCTCCACAACCTGTTTATTCTCTTCGGGGAAGACCGAGCAGGTGCCGTAGATCAATACCCCGCCCGGACGCAGCGCCGAGGAGGCGGCTTCCAGGATGTGCAATTGCAGGTCGGCCGTTTCGCGGATGCTTTCGGGCTTCATCGACCAGCGGCCGTCGGGGTTGCGCCGCCAGACGCCGCTGCAGCTGCAGGGGGCGTCGACGAGAACGCCGTCGAAGGCGCCGAAATTGTTGCCTTTGATCGGTTTGCCGTTCCACTCGCGGGTCATGATATTGGGGAATCCGGCCCGGCGCGACCGGGTACGGAGGTCTTCCAGTTTATAGGCGCGGATGTCGCTGGCGACCACGGTGCCTTTGCGGTTCATCAGGCTGGCGAGCTGAAGGCTTTTGCCGCCGGCTCCGGCGCAGGCGTCGAACCAGCGTTCGCCCGCTTGCGGCGAAGCGGCGAGGCCGATGCACTGGCTGGCGAGATCCTGGACTTCGAATTCGCCCCGGCGGTAGGCGTCGAGAGTATAGAGATTGACGCGCGGATTCTCCACCCGCAGCGCGTCGGCGATGTGCGGATGACGTTCGACGTCGAGCCCGGCGGCGCGGAGCTCGGCGATCAGCCGGTCGGGGTCGGAGCATTGCATGCGGAGCCACATCGGCGGACGCCGTTCCAGGTCGCGCAGCCATTCGTCGAAAGGGAATTCCGGCGGCAGCGCGCCGCGCAGCCAGTCGGGAACCAGGTGTTCGGGTTTGAACTCCATCGCCACCCCGAAGCGTTCGCCGAGGGCTTCGGCGCGGCCATAGATGGTGTTGCCCTGGTTGCGGTTCGACTTCGGCCAGGGAATTTCCAGTTGGCGGGCCAGCCGGTCGGCGGTTTCGAGGTTGGAGCCGTCGAGGTAGAAGGCGGCGAAGATCATGGCGTCGAGCTCGACCCGCGCCAGGCGGATGTGCCCGCCCTCGATCTCTTCGCGCCGGTCCACCGGCAGGAAGCGGCGGAGGATGCCCCAGTACCGCAGCATGGAGTAGAGGCATTCGCTGATGAACTGGCGGTCGCGGGAGCCCAGCTCCTTATGTTCGCGCATAAAGCCGCCCAGCGCTCGGTCCGCCGGACGCCCCTCTTCGAAAACCGCCGTCAACACGGCGCGGATGGCCGTCGAGGCGGATTTCACCTGCGAACGGAATTTCTGGTCACTGATTTCCAATCGAATGCTCCTGTCGATAAAGGTTCCACGTTCCACGCGGAGACGTATGCCGTATACAATAACCCCGGTCTCACTGTTTTTACAGCGAAATTTCAAAAAAAAGCATAAAAGTAGCTTGATTTGTTTCTTTGATGATATATATTCCAGTAAATCATAGCTTCAAGAAAAATTAACAGGAGGACATTATGGCTAAGACGGCGCTGGTTACCGGGGGAGGCCGCGGCATCGGCTTCGGGATCGTCGAGAAACTCGCGGCGGAGGGCTGGAACGTCGCCTTCTGCGGACGCAAGCCCGAGGCGGAATTCGCCGCCAAAGTCGCCGGGCTCGAAGCCGATTACGGCGTCAAGGCCGCCTACATTCAGGGAGACATCGGCAACGCTGAAGACCGGCGGAAACTGCTGGACCGCGTCCTCGAAATCTTCGGGCAGCTCGACGCTCTCGTCAACAATGCGGGCGTCGCCCCCGAAGTGCGCGCCGACCTCCTCGAAATGAGTGAAGAGAGCTTCGACCGGGTGATGAATATCAACCTCAAGGGTCCCTTTTTCCTGACCCAGCGCGTCGGGCGTTACTTCGCCGAAAACAACATCCAGGGCGTCGTCGTCAACATCGGCAGCGTCTCGGCCACGGTGGCTTCGATCAGCCGGGGCGAATACTGCCTCTCCAAGGCGGGCGTCGCCATGGCGACCGCTCTTTTCGCGGTCAAGATGGCCGAGTTCGGGGTTCTCGTCTACGAGATCCGCCCCGGCGTCATCGCCAGCGATATGACCAGCACCGTAAAAGAGAAATACGACCGCCTGATCGCCGGCGGACTCACCTTGCAGCCCCGCTGGGGCGAACCCGCCGATATCGGCCGCGCGGTGGCGATGCTGCTTCGCGGCGATCTCGCCTACTCCACCGGCCAGGTGATCAACGTCGGCGGCGGCATGGAGATCGGGCGGCTGTGACGCGCAAACTCCATACCCTCGTGATCGGCTCCGGCGCGGCCGGACTCGCCGCCGCGCTCCGGCTTCACGCCCTCGGCGTCCGCGACCTCCTCATCCTCACCGAAGGGCTGAAGATGGGGACCTCGATCAATACCGGCAGCGACAAGCAGACCTACTACAAGCTCGGCATGTATGGCGGCGAACCCGATTCCCCCCGCGACCTCGCCGCCGCGCTCTTTGACGGCGGCTCCATGCACGGCGACCTCGCGCTGGTCGAAGCGGCGCTGTCGGCGCAGTGCTTCATGAACCTGGTCAACCTCGGCGTCCCCTTCCCCCATGATGCGTTCGGGCAATTCATCGGCTACAAGACCGACCACGACCCCAAGCGGCGCGCCACCAGCTGCGGACCCTATACGTCGCGCGAAATGTGTCTCGCCCTCATCCGGGCGGTCGAAGCCGCCGGCATCGAAATCGCCGAAAAGCGCAACGCCGCCGAACTCATCACGGTCAACGGACGCGCCGCCGGAGCGGTCGCCTGGAACCGCGAAACCCGCGAATTCGAAACCTATCTTGCCGAGAACACCGTTTTCGCGGTCGGCGGTCCGGGCGGACTCTACCGCCGGAGCGTCTACCCCGGCGTCCACACCGGCGCGATCGGCCTCGCCCTGAAGGCGGGGGCGCGGGCGCGCAACCTCGCTGAATCGCAATTCGGCCTCGCCTCGGTGAAGTTCCGCTGGAACGTCTCCGGCACCTATATGCAAGTCCTGCCGCGCTTCATCTCGACGGCGGCGGACGGGGTCTCCGACGAGCGCGAATTCCTGCTCGACGACTTCCCCACGGCAGGGGCGATGAATTCGATGATCTTCCTCAAGGGCTACCAGTGGCCCTTCGACGTGCGCAAGGTTCCGGACGGCTCCTCGGTGGTCGACCTCCTGGTTCACCGCGAGACGGTCGAACGCGGCCGCCGGGTCTTCCTCGACTTCCGCGCCGACACCGCCGCCGGGCTCGACTTCGCGGCCCTCTCCCCCGAGGCGCGCGAGTACCTCGAAAAGTCGGGCGCGCTTCTCGCCACCCCCATCGCCCGGCTGGAGAAGATGAATCCCGCCGCCATCGAGCTCTACCGCGACCACCGCATCGACCTCACCACGGAACCCCTTGAAATCGCCGTGTGCGCTCAGCACAACAACGGCGGACTCGCCGGCAACCACTGGTATGAGTCGGAGAATCTGCCGCACCTCTTCCCGGTGGGGGAGGTCAACGGTTCACACGGGGTGGCGCGTCCGGGCGGTTCGGCCCTCAACGCCGGGCAGGCGGGCGCCTTCCGCGCGGCTGAATTCATCGCCGCCCGCTATAACGCAACCACCCTCGACTTCGCCGCCGCCGAGCTGATGGCGAAAGCGCTGATCGCCGACCTCCAAAGCCGTCTGCAAGGCAGCCGCAACTGGCGGCAGGACCGCCATGAACTTCAGGAGCGGATGACCCGGTATGCCGGGCATCTCCGTCCGGCTACCGAGCTTGACAACGCTGCCGACGCCGCCCGCAAGCTCCTGGACGATATGATGAAAGAGGGCTACCCGGCTGAAGACGCCGATGCCGCCGTCACCAATTACCAGCTCGCCTTCGCCCACTGGATCTACCTCGAATCGATCGCCTACCAGGCCGCTTCGGGGACGGGGTCGCGGGGCTCGGCGGCGCTGCTCGATGCGGAGGGGAAGATTCTCCCCGAGAACCCTGCTTTCCGCAAACGGGTGCAGGAGAGTGAATTCACCAACGGCATGCTCCGGGTCGGCTGGAACGATTGCCGCCCCCTGCCGCACACCGACGGCTGGTTCGAAAATGTCTGGCGCGACTACCGCGAAGGAGCGGTCTATGGAGAGCTTTGATTTCTCGATTCTCCGCGATTTGCGGAAAAAGGCGGGGCTCTCCATCGCCGACGTCTCCGGCGCCGCCGGGGTTTCGGCGGCGGTCATCTCCAAGCTCGAGCGCAACCAGACCCGCGCCGAGCTGGAGACGCTCTACCGCCTCGCCCGCGTCTTCGGCATCACCGCCGCCGAACTCCTCAACCTCGCCGAAGCGCACCTCGCCCACCCCCTGCGGGCCAGCGAGCACCGCTCGGAGGACTTCGTTTTCGAGGAGATTGACTACAAAAACATCCGCTGCCTCCACGGCAAGGCTCCGGCGGGGTCACGGGTGTCGCGCCCCAAGATCCACCGCGACGACTACGAACTCTGCTGGGTTCTCAAAGGCAAACTTCGTCTCACTCTCCCCGCCGAAGCCTATGAGCTGGAAGCGGGGAACTCATTGCAGTTCGACGCGCTTTTGGAGCATACCTATCTCGCGCTCGAAGATTGTGAAATTCTGATTCTTCATATACGTAAAGAAAAGAGGTTGTAACATGGCTGACTACCCCCGCATCCCCTCGTTTAAAACCGCCGCGGCCTTCCGCGCGCACCTCGCCGGGCTCGGGCTCGGAATGGAGGTCGACGACGCCCTCCTCCCGGCGGCGGAATCCCCCCTCGGCGCGTCCTTTCCCTGGCGCGGCCGCACCATCGGCAACCGCTGGTGCATCCTGCCGATGGAGGGGTGGGACTGCCTCCCCGACGGCTCCCCTTCGGAGCTGACCCGCCGCCGCTGGCTCCGCTTCGCCGAAAGCGGCGCGAAGCTGCTCTTCGGCTGCGAAGCCTGCGCCGTGATGGAGTCCGGCAAGAGCAACACCCGCCAGCTGATGATTACCCCCGATAACATGCCGAAGCTCCGTGAACTCCGCGAAGAGATGGTGAAGCGCCACGCCGAACTCTTCGGCCGCGCCGACGATCTCGTGATCGGCCTTCAGCTGACCCACTCCGGCCGTTACAGCCATCCGCACGACGACGCCAAGCTCGAACCCGTGACCGCCTGGGCGCATCCCCTTCTCGACGAGAAGTTCCACTGCTCGAAAGCCGCCGTCGTCACCGACGCCGAAATCAAAGTCATCATCCGCGCCTTCATCGACGCCGCCAAGCTGGCGAAGCAGGCCGGATTCGACTTCGTCGACGTCAAAATGGCTCACGGCTACCTCGGTTTCGAATTCCTCAGCGCCTTCGAGCGCGAAGGCGAATACGGCGGCAGCTTCGAAAACCGCACCCGCTTCTTCCGCGAAATCGTCGAAGGCATCCACCGCGAAGTCCCCGGCCTCGAAGTCGGCACCCGCTTCTCAATGTTCGACTGCATCCCCTTCGAAAAAGGCGCGGACCGCGTCGGCATCCCGATGGAACGCGGCGACCTCCGCGTCGGCCACTACCCCATCGCCTTCGGCGGCGACGGCACCGGCCTCGGCTTCGACCTCACCGAACCGATCCGATTCCTCGAACTCGCCCGCGACCTCGACGTCAAAATGATCTGCACCACGGTTTGCAGCCCCTACTACAATCCGCACTTCCAGCGCCCGGCCTACTTCCCGGTCTCCGACGGCTACCTGCCGCCCGAAGACCCGGTCAAAGGAGCCGCCCGCCAGATCGATGCGGTCGGGCGGCTCAAAAAGCACTTCGAAGGCTCCGGCATGTGCTTCATCGGCGCGGGCTACACCTGCCTCCAGGAGTTCCTGCCGCAGGTGGGCCAGGCGGCGGTCCGCTCCGGCAGAACCGACTTCGTCGGCATCGGCCGCATGGTCATCAGCTACCCCCACATCTGCGCCGACGCGCTGGCCGGGAAGCCCCTCGACGTCCGCCACATCTGCCGCACCTTCGGGGATTGCACCACCGCCCCCCGCGCCGGCATGGTCTCGGGGTGCTACCCCCTCGATGAATATTACAAAGTCCGTCCCGAATGCGAATGCCTCAAAGAAATCAAACGTAAACTGGCAGGTGTGAAATGATCCTCTTCGTCGCCGACGACCACTTCAACTCCCATCCCGGCAAGAACATCCACGAGATGATCGCCGCGGATTACCCCGAAATGCACTTCTTCGAAAACGACTGGAGCGCCTTCACCCGCTTCAACCTCGCCGAAGAATGCGACCTCCTCATCCTCAACATGATCGCCTCCACCTGCAACCTGCCGCTCCCCGACGACGCGGCGGCGGAAGCGGTCCGCGCCTACGCCGAAACCGGCAAGCCCATGCTGCTCCTCCACGGCTCCAGCGCCGCCTTCTGGCACCACGCCTGGTTCCGCGAACTCTCCGGATTCCGCTGGGTCCGCCCCAACGATCCCGACAAAGTTCCCGCCAGTCACCACCCCAAGGAAGCCTTCCGCATTGACCCCGCCAAGTGTCGCCATCCCCTCGTCAAAAAACTCGTCCCCATCGACCTCCCCCCGGACGAAATCTACGCCGAGCTGGAGCAAACCCAGCCCCTCTGGATCCTCATGAACACCCGCATCTCCGAAGGAACCTATCCCCAATGCACCGAATCGCTCTCCCAATGGGGCGGGCGCGTCATCAACTTCCTCCCCGGTCATGCCCCCGAAGCAACCCGTAACCCCGCCCTCATCGCCAATGTACGCGTCTTGATTGACTATCTTCTCGCGCGCTGATCTCTGGGGCAATCTGCCCCAGACCCCCGACCAGGGCGGAGCCCGCCGAGGTGGTCTGGAGGCAGGCTGCCTCCAGCGAGAAACGTGGTTAGAATCTAGCCCGCATATTGCAGATGTGTGGTTTGTCAAGCTCTAAGCAGCTTGGAAACATGATTTTCTTTTTGTTTCCAGTGCTCACCGACTTCAGGATTTCTTGACAGTAATAGAATCGTATACTCATCAACAAAATCCATGACTTTCTTGTAGCCGAGCTTTTTGACTCCATTAAGAGTCAATTCCTCGGC
>JAVBRV010000020.1:0-7353 GCA_031547585.1 Victivallaceae bacterium | reverse complement strand
TAAGTAAGCGCGGCAAGCGCCGCGAGCGGATGTGAGAGAACTCGTTTGCGGCAGCAAACGAGCAAGGAGCGAATGCGACGCAGTCGAACGTAGTCGAGCGAAGGCCTCGCCGTCTGAGAGTCGCTGCGCAGCAGCGAAAGTGAGATCGCGCTAGCGATCGTTACGATCCGGAATCGGGGTCGCCCTTAGCTGCGCGTCTCTGCCCACGGGCGGGGGTGGTTTCAGGAGGGGAGTGAGGCCCCTCCTGACTCCCACGGTGTAATACGTATATCGCGCTGGGAGCTGCCGGACAAGTCCGGCAGTCGGCGAGTTTTTTTATTTTCCCAATGCTGCCAACGATGGCATTCAAAAGTAACGGAAATGTGCCGGGCAAGTAACGGCGCTTAACATTAAGGAGTGACGGGGAAATGGCGGAACGTTTTTCACCTTACGGAAGCATGGTACAGAACTACTTCGGTGGATTGACGGCGGAATGCAGTCGGAAACGCCGGGAGAAAGTGGCGGCTATTGATACTCGGGAAAAGGCGGAGCGTTATATTGCGGAAGTCCGTCAGAAGATCCGGACCGCGTTCGGGACGCTGCCGGCGGAACGCTGCGACCTGAAACCGGTGGTGGAGTGGACCCGGGAACAGGAAGGAATTCTTGTCGAGGGCGTCCGTTACCAGAGCCGGCCCGGTTATCATGTGACGGCGATTCTCTGCCGCCCGCTCGATGGTTCGAAGCCGGTTCCGGGGGTGGTCTCGCCGTGCGGACACAACCTTGAGGGCAAGGCCGCCCCGATCTACCAGACCTACGCCATCAACCTGGCGAAAAAGGGCATGGCGGTGCTGGTCTACGACCCCGAGGGGCAGGGCGAACGCAAGCAGTTCCTGGATACGCCGGGCGCGGATGAGTTCAAGAGCGGGAACTGCAACGAGCACAATATGATCGGCAAGCAGCTGCTGGCGGGCAATGACTTTTTCGGCTCCTGGCGGCTGTGGGACGGCATCCGGAGCGTCGATTATCTGCTCAGCCGTCCCGAAATCGATCCGGCCCGGATCTCGATCACCGGCAACTCGGGCGGCGGAACCCTGACCAGCTACATCTATGCGTTCGACGAACGCATTTCCATGGCGGCTCCGGGCTGCTATATCACCACCTTCCAGCGCAACTACGACAATGAATTGCCGGTGGATGCCGAACAGGTTCCGCCGGGGCTGTGGGGTGCGGGCTGCGACATGGCCGACTTTCTGATCGCCCGGGCGCCGAATCCGGTGCTGATCCTGGCGCAGAAAAACGACTTTTTCGATCCGCGCGGCGCGGCGGAGGCCTTCGCCGATCTGCAACAGATCTACCGCCTTTTCGGAGCCGAAGAGAAGTGCCGCCTTTTCGTCGGTCCCGAGGGCCACGGCTACGGCCCCGACAACCGCCGGGCGACCTACGAATTTTTCACGCTCCACCACCTGGGGAAGATTGACGCCGAAGAGGCGGATGTCAAGACACTGTCGCGGGCGGAGGTCCTGGTGACCAAGACCGGGCGGGTGATCGACCTCCCCGGCGAGCGCACCGTTCCTTCGCTGCTCAAAGAGTTCGCCGAGAAGCTGGCCGCCGGACGCCATCCGGCCAAGGAAGCGCTGCCCGAACTTCTCCGCCAGGGGCTGAAGCTGGGAGCGCTCCCCGCCGCCGCGCCGGAGTTCCGCGTGCTGCGCAACGACCGTTCACCGGCGGGCTCCGCCTCCTGCTTCGCGGTGGCGACCGAGCCGGGCATCGAAGCGATGCTCCATCTGCTGGATAAGGATACCTACTTCCATCTGCCGACCGGCAAGCGCTGCACCCTCTACGTTTCGCACCTCGATGCGGAATCCGAACTCCTGGCCGGAATCCCCGAAATCGCCGATCCGGGCGAGCATCTCTTCGCCCTCGACGTGCGCGGCATCGGCAAATCGGCCCCGCTCACCAGCGACCGCGAAGATTGCTACTTCCGCTTCTACGGGCGCGATTACTTCTATGATTCGACCGCCACGCTCCTCGGCCGCTCCTATCCGGGCGGGAAAGTCTTCGACGTGCTGCGGGTGCTCGCTCTGTTGCGCCGGGCGGGTTACACCGAAATCACCCTCGCCGGACGCGGCCTCGGCGCGCTGATCGCCGCCTACGCCGCCGGAGCCGGAACCCCGCCGGAGCACATCCGCCTCCTCAACGCCCCGCTCTCCTTCACCGAAATGATGAAGCGCTCGGTGTTCCGCTGGCCGCAGTCGCACCTCTACCGGGGAATGCTCGTCTCGCTCGACCTGCCCGACCTCTACCGGATGCTGGCCGAAAAGAGCGATTTCGCCCTCATCAACCCCTGGGACGATCACTTCCGCCCGTTCAGCCTGGAAGCCCTCGACCGCGAACTCGACGCCACCGGACTTCGCGATCTGCTGACCGTCTGACCTGTTCCCGAAGCCTTGAACCGCAGCGGCTTATTTTCTTGAGTTCAGATAGTTCAGATAGCGGTTGTACAAGCCGTGGGCCGAAGGGAACATGGAGTACGGGCTGAGGAAGTGGGGGGCTTCGAAGGTGATGATCTTTTCGGCCCAGGGTTGAGCGGCTTCCAGTTTGAACTGCATTTTCTGCCATTCGAGCGGGGGGAACCGCCAGGGCATGTCGCGGTCGAAGGTTTCGAGGTTCGACCAGAAGGCGATGTCGTATTCGGCGGAGAGCTTGGCGGTGGCTTCCAGGTATTCCGGCAGCTCGCGGAAGTCGACGTGTCCATCCATGAAGGCGGCTTCGTCGATCAGTTCGCCGACCTGGTCGTAGACGTGGCGGAAGTGTTTGACGTGGATTTCGGGCGTCATGGCCGGTTGGTTGTACTTTTTGCCGGCGTACCGGGGGGAGATCAGAATGCGCTTGGCGGCGTCGTAGGATTTGGCCTTCAAAATCAGCGGCTTCCAGATCATATGCTGATAGTAGTGCATATCCCCCTCGTGGCTCATATACCAGCCGTAAAAGGAAGAGTGACGGCCGTAGCGCTCCCAGAGCTCTTCGATCAGGCGCAGGTTGACGCCGATCTCGTTGTCCCAGTCGTTCATCAGCCAGTGGCGGTGGGTGTCGAAGAGCCCCATGTAGAATTTCATGCCGAGGCGGTCGCCCTCGGCCAGAAGGAATTCGACCAGGTCCTCCTCCTCATAGATCGTCGTTTTCATGACCGGCGAGTTGTACATGGCCGAATCGGACCAGCCCACCCGGATGAGGATGGCGGTATCCATGCCGATCCGCATCATATCCTCGAGCTGGCGGCTCCAGACGTCGCGCGTCCAGTTGTTGGAGGGGATATCGCAGGCAATCCCATCCAGGAAACTGCCGGAGACAATTTTAAAGGCCGACATGATGAAACCTCCGTGTTGAAGTTGGTTAGAAAATACATGTCCGCTTCGAGTTTGTCAATCGCGCATCGTGTAAATTCTCTGCCGGACCAGTCCGACAGTCGGCGAAGTGATATATAACTTTAAAACTACCCACGACCTGCACGCCCTTGACCGCGAACAGCGTCGCGCTCGCAAACCGTACTGGGATCAAGGGCGGTAGAGCCCTTGCGGGTGCAGGGCCGCCCCAGCGAGAACCGTTGTTAAGCCATGCAACTATTGATTTTTGCAATTCCTCTCTTGACAAGAGTTTTTCCCGTGCTATTTTATTTGTTAAACAAATTAATCTGTTTTATTGGACAAATAAAATGCAGCTCGATCTTCTGACCCGTTTTCAGGCGTATTTGACGGAGGGGGGCTTTCGCCCGGGGGACCGCTTGCCGGGGGAACTGGAATTGGCGGAGCGGTTCGGGGTGTCGCGGGGAACCATCCGCGAGGTCATCACCCACCTCAGTTTGCAGGGGGTGCTGGAACGCCGTCCGAACCGGGGGACGATCTTGGTGCGTCCCGATGCGGAGACCATCGGGCGCGAGCTGGCGTTTCAGCTTCGCTTGCTGGAGTGCGGCCGCGAGGAGCTGAAGGCGGCGCGCCGGATGCTCGAACTGGCGCTGCTGCCCGAAACCGTCCGCTGTGTGACGGCGGCCCGGCTGGATGAGCTGCGCCGCCTGGTCGATGAAATGGAGACGCTGGAGGGGGATCCGGAGGCCGCCGACCGCCTCGACCTCGCTTTTCACCGTCTTTTGCTGGAGACGCCGGGAAACCGCTTGCTTTCGGTTTTCGCCGAGGTGATCGGATTGCTGTTCGACCGTGAGCACCGGCAAAAATTCCAGAGCCGGGCGGCGGTGCAAAAGAGCGTCGCCGACCACCGGAAGATGCTGGCGGCGCTGGTCGCGCGCGACGGCGAAACCATGGCCAAACTGATGAACGACCACCTCGAACCCCTCTAGGATATCATGCGCGAAAACATCTATTACTGGAAGTGCGACCGCTTCGGCCAAAACCGTTTCGACAACCGTTTCGACCCGGAACTGTGCGTGGAGGCGGCGCGTCGGGCCGTTCAAACCGCCTTCGGGCAAGAATGCGAATGGATCGAATTTCTGGGCGGCAACGGCAATCACGGCGTCTGTAAGGTCCGGTGCGCCGGGCGGGACTATCTCTTCCGCGCCAACGCCGACGGTTCGGGCGATGATTACATGCTGGCCGAAGCGGCGCTGACCCGGCTGGCGGCGGCGGCCGGAGTTCCGGTTCCGGCGCTGGCGGCGGTGGAGGTCACGGGGGCGGTGCGCTGGCAGCTCTGGAGCTGGGCCGAGGGGCGGAACCTCGCCGAACTCGACCGCGAAGGACTCCTCGACCGGAATGCCGTGGCGCGGCAGCTCGGCGGCATTCTCCGCCGCCTTCACCGCGTGGAGCTGGCCGGTTTCGGCTTCGTCGATACGCAGCATCTTGCCGCCGCCGGCGAAGTGCGCGGGCTCAACCCCCGCTACCGCGACTACTTCCACACCCGGCTCGACGATCAGCTCGCCGGGTTGGTGCGAACCGAACTTATTGATATCGCCTTTGCCGCCGCCATCAAGCGGTGCTTCGAGCGCCATGCCGCGCTCTTAGAGCTCCCCGGCGGGCGGCTGGTTCACCGCGACCCGGCCTGGTGGAATTTGCTCGGCGGTCCCGCCGACATCATCGCCCTGATCGACTGGGACGACGCGGTTTCGGGTGACCCGGCGGATGATTTCGGGTTGCTCTGCTGCTTTCACGACGGGGCGATCGTCGAGGCGGCGCTGGCGGGCTACGGTCCGGTGGAGGAGTCCTTCCGCCCCCGGATGCGGCTCCACTACCTCCGCAATATGATCTGGAAGGCGCTGCTCCGGCAGAACATGGGCTATTTCGAGAAAGGGCGGGAGTTTTTCCTGAATGCGGGAACCAACCTTCCGCTTCGCGAGTTGACGCTGCATAAATTGAAGGAGGCGTTCGAATCATTATGAAATTTCTGGATCAACGGCAAACCGACCTCCGGGGGATCTGGATCGCCTCCGGCTCGGCGACGGCGGCCGAATTGGCCGATTGCGCCGGCTTCGACTGGCTGCTGCTCGACGGCGAACACGGTTTCGGCGGCGAACCCGAAATCCTCGCCCAACTCCGGGCAGTGCGTGAAACCCCCGCCCTGGTGCGGATTCCCGACCACGCGAGTCCCTTGCTCGGGCGGGCGCTCGACTTCGGCGCGGCAGGCATCATGGTTCCCCGGGTGGAGAGCGCCGACGAGGCGCGGGAACTGGCGGCGCGCTTCCTCTACCCCCCCGCCGGACGGCGCGGCCTCTCCGGTTCGACCCGGGCGGCGGAGTTCGGCGGCAGCGCCAAAGACTATTTTGCGCGGGCCAACCGCGAACTCGTGCTCATCCTCCAGATCGAAACCGCCGCCGCCGTCCGCGAAGCCGGGGCCATCGCGGCGGTTCCCGGCGTCGCCGGGCTCTTCATCGGCCACTCCGACCTCTCGCTCGACCTCGGCCGCCCCGGCGAACTCGACAACCCCGAGATGAAAAGCGCGGAAGAAAAAGTATTGGCGGCCTGCGCCCGCTCCGGCAAGATTCCGGGCCTCCTCCTGAAATCCGGCCGACCGGCCGCCCCCTACCGGGCGGCGGGCTTCCGGATGATCGCCGCGGGCTCCGATATCGGCGTATTGAAAAACGGCTTCCAGCAACTGCGAAAGGAAAATTGACCATGGCAAACCCGTACACCCACACCGAGATCCTCAAGCGTGAAACCGACCTCGCCCTCCAGCCCCCCGAAATCCGGCAGCCGGTGCCGCGCCACTACTGGCCGGACGTCGACGACTACACCATGAGCAGCGGCTTCGCCCGCACGCCCAAAGGACGCATCTTCCTCTCCTGGTTCGGCATCGAAGACGGGGCCGACACCGTCATGCTCGCCGCCTGGAGCGATGACGACGGTCGGACCTGGAGCGAACCCAAATTCCTGATCGACCGCGGCTACACCGCCTCCGGCGTCCACCTCTCCGCCCTGGTGGGAACCATGTGGTGCGACCCCGCAGGCCGGATCTGGTGGCTCTTCAGCCAGAGCCTCGGCTACTTCGACGGCCGCGCCGGAGCCTGGGCCGCCGTCTGCGAACAACCCGATGCCGAATTTCCCGCCTGGAGCGAACCCTTCCGCCTCGCCGACGGCGTCACCCTCAACAAACCCACCGTCCTCGCCAATGGCGACTGGCTGCTCCCGCAATCCCTCTGGGGACGCTGGGCCATCTGGCTCTCCTGTGATCTCAACGCCCGCGAACGGGTTTCCGAAGAGGTCTTCGCCGAACTCGATCCTCTCCGCCGCGCCAACGTGCTCCGTTCACGCGACCAGGGCAAAAACTGGGAGCTGATCGGCGGTCAGCGCGTCACCGACTGCTCCTTCGACGAACCGATGATCGTCGAAAGCGCCGCGGGGAAACTCAATATGTACGCCCGCGACATCCACGGCATCGTCGTCGCCGAATCCACCGACGGCGGCGTCACCTGGTCCAGCTTCCGCCGCGAGGCGTTCACCGCCTGCGCCCGCTTCTTCGTGCGGAAACTGCAAAGCGGCCGCTGGCTGATGGTTCGGCACAATCCGGAGACACCGGGAACCCGTTCGCACCTCACCGCCTTCCTCTCCGTCGACGAAGGACGGAGCTGGCGCGGCGGACTGCTGCTCGATGAACGCGAAGGCGTCAGCTATCCCGACGGCTTCCAGCATCCCGACGGGCGCATTTTCGTTCAGTATGACCGTCTCCGCAATCACGGCGAAATCCTGATGGCCGTCTTCACCGAAGAAGACATCCTCGCCCGTAAACCCATCTCCGGCAAAACCGTATTGAAGCATCCCGTCATGCAATCGAAGACGCAGTTGGCTTTATCTTGACGTTGAGTGGTTTAAGTACGGTTCTCGCTGGAGGCAGCCTGCCTCCAGACCACCGCGGCGGGCTCCGCCCTGCACCCGC
>JAVBRV010000092.1:0-8774 GCA_031547585.1 Victivallaceae bacterium | reverse complement strand
TCCCCTTTTCCACCCGGTACAGCTTCAGCGCCAGCCCCACCCGCCCCAGAACGAGGTTGCGACGTGATTTCAAAGCCACCATCTGGTACATGCTGCGTAAATCATAGACTTCGCCCTTGGGAACCGCCACCACTTCCGCATGTTCAAGTGCAGCCAACATTTCCCGGCAACCGAGGCCATTCGACACTCCGGCGGCAAGCGTCATCACCGGAACCGGACTCCCGATAAAATTCACATACCGGGCAAAAGCTCCGGTGCGTTTGCTTTGAAAGTGAAAATGAAGAGCGCGGTCAAGGTGATAAAGGCTGAACCCGACCTCGTTCGGAACCCGAACTCGCGCCGCCTTCACCCGGTCAAGCATTTCACGATAAACCGGCGCATACGGGGAGTCATCCGGCCCCAGTTGCACCATCGCCCGATACTCCATGCCCCGGATCGCGATCAGTACCAGTTCGGCAATCAAGCTCGGTTGGTCGCGAAGGATTTCATCGTCGATCATGGTCAGTTTCATCAGTTCCGGAAGAATCTTCTCCGGCTGCCCGGTTTCGTAGAACAGCGCCGCCCGCCCGCAACGCATGCGGGCATAGCTCCGAACCAAGTAGAACTTCGGGTAATAAGCCTTTCCGGCAACCAGCTTCCGCAGCAGCGCCTCCCGTTCCGCGCAATAGGCCCGATATTCCGGGGAATTGAACCACTTCAGCGTATAGGCGCGCTTCTCCTCCGGAACTATTTCCATCTCTTTGCTCCGCCACATATAAATGCTTTCGTAGGGGAGCTCGAAATCCGGATGCGTTTTCCGAAACTCCCCGTGTTTATCCTCCTCCGCCTGGAGTTCCGGCGGGAGTTCTTCATCAAAACTCCATGGGGTGACGCCAGCTTTTTCCGCCCGCGCGACTTGCCGGTACCCATAGGAAAAGGCAACGGCAAAGCCCCCCAGCCAGCAAACGAGGAAAGCACCCGCGACCACGCCGAGGCGGAGAAGAAGAACCCTCCACCCTCTTTTGGGGCTCCGAAAGGTCCAAATCGTCCATCCCGCCAGAAGCGCCGCTATAAACACCGCGCCGCCGATCAGCCCCTGAAAATACCGGCCGTCCCACGAATATGCGGCAAACAACCGGTCAAAGACACTGATGCCGCTCACTCCCCAGGGAAGCCCCCAGAAAAGCACTGCTCCGGCCAGAACCGTCCCGCCGCAGGCGACGCCGAAATGCTCCACCGTTCTCCGGCAATTGAAGGCGCCGAAATAAAGAAAAACTCCCGCCACCCCCGCGATAACGGCGCCGAAAAGCACCGAAGCCTCCGGCATCAGATAAATCTCCTCCGGCGTGGAACACCGCATGAAATCGGCAGCACCACTCCAACACCAATCCGGATACAGCCAGGCAAGCTCCAAGAGAAGAAGAACAAAGAACAAAGTAACACCGCCGCCGGTCAACAAACGCAGCAGGGGCCTCCAGCGCTCCGGAGCCTTGCCGAAGTAAAGTCCCGTCGCCGCCGAGATAAGGGCAAGTCCGATAAATTGCAGGAAAAAGGGCATAACTTTTCTCCTTTTCTGAAATATGACACGCAAAATAAAAATAACAAGCAACAAACCATTTTAAAAAAGACATTCCGGTCATGATATTTCTTATTTGCTTTCGACCGATTTTGAAGTATAATACTATAACATGAGGAAAAAGAAAAAATGAAATCCATCCATGACCTTTTCAATGCTCTGAAGCTCGACGGCAGTTTTCTCCCCTTCCTGGAAAAAGGCTGGAGTGACTCGCTGGCCGCCTGCCCCCCGGACGAACTCCCCTTCGCCGCCCCGGAATTCCTGACCCGGCAGCTGGACGCCGCCGGAATCGACCGGGCGCTGCTCGCCCCCCTCTTGGAAGTGGCCGCCCGCTTCCGCAAAGAGGAACCCTTGCGGCTCCTCGCCTGGCACGCCCATCACACCCTCTGCCATAAAGCGAAGCCGCTGTCGTTCGACCGCTGGCCGGAGCTGGATCAGGTCCTCGGCAAAGCGTGCGGACTCTTCTACCTGATGATCGGCCTCAGCGCGATTCCGGAAATCACCCGCGCCTATCGGGAGCTCGGAATTCCGGAGCGTTACGCCGAAGCCTCCGCCAAGTGGCTCGCCGGAACCGTGGAGATCTACCGGGGCGCGCACGGCGGCACCCCGGGCCATGCCGCGAAGCAGCTCCACTGGGTGCGTAACTACATCGACGGCACCTTGTTCCGGATCGGCCGCCTCGAATTCATGCACCAGACCTGGCCGCACGCCCCCGCGATCCGGATCTACCGGCATAAGAGCACCCGGCAGGTGATTGCGCTGGCCGCGGACGACACGACCTGTTCCGCCGACGGGATGGTGCTCTACCGCGATCAAGCGCGCGAAGAGGCCGCCTTCATCACTTCCTTCCGGGAAGACGAAACGACGGCGGAGGGGAACCCCGTCGACCCGGCGGGCTTCATCCTCAACCGGAGAGTTCAACTGCCCCTTGCCGAATGGGAACCGGTGCTTGCGCCGGGCGACTTCACCCCCGGCCTCCACATCCCCGGCGGCGGCGGCATGACGCCCGAAGCCTGCCGGGAGTCGCTGGAGGAAGCGCTCGGCTTCTACGCCGCCTACTTCCCCGAGAAACCGGTCAAAGCGTTCCTCTGCTCCTCCTGGATCTTCAACCCCGAGTGGGAGCGGCGGCTGCCGGAGTCGAACCTCGCCAAATGGATCCGGCGCAGCTACCTCTACCCCCGCGCCTCCGGGGGGCGCGAAGGGCTGTTCTTCCTCTTCGGGCGCGATCACGGCGACCTTGCCGATTACCCGCGCGACAATTCGGCGCGCCGGGCAATGCTGGACATCCTCGCCGAAGGCGGACGCCTCCGCGAAGAGGGCATGTTCTTCCTGCCGGAAGAGCTGCCGAAGTTCGACGCCGAACTCTACCGTACGGACTGGCGGACGCTATCCATAACTATTAATGCAGCGGAGCCTTTGATCTCTTCTGATTGATAGTTTTTGGCTCGTATCTGCATTTTATAAAAAACGTTTTCTGATGAGATTGTTTCAAGAATTTTCTTATCTTCTTTCGAGATCTCAATTACCACTCCCCGGCTCACTGACGCAATTTTCTGCCAAGTAAGGGTATTCTGGTCTTCGTCCTTATAAAAATACAATTCAACTTCCGACTGAGGCTCAAGCAAAAGATAACCAGGCTCGAGTGAAATCAACAGATTCGTATTCCCTAAACGAAACGTATCAACGGTGAATGTTTTGGGCAAAACAAGAGCCTGTCGATTCACAAAATCATTGCCCGTGCTTACTAAAAATGTAATTGGCATCAGACCGGCTTTACTCAAATCAGCTAAGCGATATCCATCATGTTTGTCGATGAAAATATTGGTTATCAATACCGCATCTTCCACATCACCATTTGGTGTTTTCACATAAAGTCTTTCCAGGATCGTAGGCACCTTATGTAATACTGCGAACAATCGGGAATAGAATTCCCGGCGTTCCTTATCCGTATCAAACGTTCTGAAATTATCATAAAGTTCAGTGAAATTATTGTTTTCTTTGGAGGAATAGAATTTCCCGGTAAAAAGTTGATTTTCTCTTACCGCACATAGCATATTTCCCGATGCACCTGTAGAGGATTTGATGAAATTGACCTTAACGGTTTCCTGTGGTTTCAAATTCATTCCGGCCGGAAATCGATATAGCTCCTCTTCTTCCAGCAGCAAGGCAAAACCACCGACATCAACGATGTGGTTGGATTTGTTCTTAACTTCGATCCATTGCTGACGATTATCTCGTGGCCCCAGAAAAAGTCCAAGGGCTTCGATTTGAATTGCAGCGTGAATACTTATGCTCAGTAAAAAAACGGATAATATATATATTAATCTATTCACATCTTGATTCCTGCCAATAAGTTACTCATGGCCTTGCCATTTTTCCGCGGCCTTCTTTTTCAAATTCATTGACTCGGGTAAACATTCTTTTCCGAATATAATGATCGAATTGAAGTTTGTCAATATTTATATCCAATTTCTTATACGCTTTCCGGATTGCAATTTCGCTCCGCTGAGCTATTTTTTATAGAGAGAGGAGAAGTTATGGCGTCTGAAATTTCATTGGACAATATTTCCCGGTTGTGCTCCCTCTTCCGGGAGATCGGCGACAGCACCGGCTGCCGCCTGATCTGGCACACCTTCGTACCGAACCAGTTGCTGCGGATTCCCGATTTTTATCTCTTTCACGAAGTTCCCTACTGCCAACGCATCAAGGGGCGGTCAATCCGCGCCCGCTGCCGGTGCACGGAGGAGCATTGGAGCGAATCGATCCAGCGCTCCCTCAACGAACGCCGCCCGTTTCTTCACACCTGCCATGCCGGAGTGACCGAAATCGTGGTGCCGATCTTCGAGGGCGAAGCCTATTGCGGCGACATCCTGATCGGCTCCTTCCGCTCGGGGCAGTCTCCGCCGGAGGGGGCGTTCCAGGCGGAATATCTGGAGCTGCCGGTCCTGCGTCCGGAGCTCGCGGAGCATCTGCCGAAGCTGGTTCTGCAGCTGCTGGAGCTGCTGCCCCCTCACCTGCCGGATGGCGCGGAGGATCCGTTGTGCCCGGTGGCTCCCCCCGGCTGCGACCCGCGGGTGCATCTGGCGCTGGCGGTCCTGCGCCGCCATTTTGCCGGGAAAGTCGACTACGGCAAGCTGGCCGCCCAGACCGGTCTCAGCGACTCCCGGCTGCGCCATCTCTTCCTCGGCGCAATGGGAATGTCGATGAGCGAATACCTCCAGCGCCTGCGGATCAGCTACGCGCGCCCCCTGGTGGAGCTGACCCCGCTGCCGATGAGCGCCGTCGCAGAAGCCTGCGGCATCTTCGACCAGGCCCGCCTCTCCTTCCTCTTCCGGAAATATTACGGCGTCTCCCCTTCCCGGTGGCGGGAAAATTCACCGAATAGCCGTTCATATATAAAGAACGGCCGTTAGTCCGGAGAAAAACAGCTCTTTCCGGTGTATACTGTATGGGTAACGCAACCAATACAGGAGTCGTTGCCATGCCGCAAAAAAATACGTTCGATGCTTTGGAAGAGAACCAGTTGCAGAAGATCGGCACGCTGAAGTGCCGGAATTCCGCCGAAATCGCCGATTCGCCGGTGAGCATCGGCTTCGAGTGCCTCGACCGGGAGATCTTCGACCCCGAACGATGCTACGTCCCCCTGGGGAAAACCGGCGTCAAATGGGCGCGCTGCCAGACCGGCTGGAACCGCTGCGAACAAACCAAAGGAGTTTATAACTTCGCCTGGCTCGATTCGGTCGTCGACCGGCTGCGGCAGCAGGGGATCCAGCCCTGGTTCAACGTCGGCTACGGCAACAAGCTGTATATGGACAACCTCTACAGCGACGCGGCGGTCGGCCACGTGCCGCTTTACTACGGCGAAGAGACCTGGCAGGCCTGGTGCAATTTCATTCGCGCCCTCGCCCGCCATTTCGCCGGCCGGGTGCGGTATTTCGAAATCTGGAACGAGTCGAACATCTCGACCTTCTGGCAGCCGAAACAGGCCGATCCCCTGGAGTACGCGAAACTGGTCCGGGAGACGGGCCGGATCATCCGCGGAGAGATTCCCGACGCGAAAATCGGGGGCTGCGTCAGCGGCTGCTACTCCTCCTTCGTCATCCGCTTCATCGAGAGCGGTATCGGCAGCGAGCTCGATTTCTTCGGCATCCACCCCTACTGCGTCCAGCCGGAGGTGGGGTACCGCGCCCACGTCGAAGCAATCCGCCGCGCCTTCCGGGCGGCCGGGGCGGGGCATGTCGAGCTGTGGCAGGGCGAAAGCGGCTTCGCCTCGTGGTTCCCCGAGAATCACTGGCTCCACCCGTCGGTGCTGGAGAGCGAACGCAACCAAGCCGTCTGGCAGCTGCGCCGCTATGTGCTGGATATGAGCCTCGGCATGCAGCGCAGCTCCTTCTTTCAGGCCGTCGACATGATGGGCAAGGACTATGTGATGGGCGATACGACCCGCAAGAATCCGGCCCGTCACGGCATCCTGAACGGAGTGACCTATACGCCGAAACTCTCCTATTACACCTTCCAACGCTTGGCGACGCTGTTCGACGGGGGGACGGCCCCCGCGGAGCTGTTCGCAACCGTCCAGCTCCCCCTCCGGGCGGAGGGCAGCCGGGAGTCGCGCCTGCTGGATACTTCGATCATGGTCAACACCTTCCGCCGCAACGGCTACCCGGTGGTGGAGTATCACCTGGCCGAAGACATGCAGTTCGACTACCCCGGAATGGGTGACCTCGCCTTGCACGTCCACGCCCCCGGCCTCAAGACGATCGACCATCCGGTGCTGATCGACCTCCTCACCGGAACCGTCTACCAGGTCGGTGAAATCAAGCGCGACGGAAGCGGCCTGGCCGTCTTCAGCAAACTGCCGCTGACCGACTACCCCCTGCTGCTGACGGACCGCCAAGCCTTCGCCATAGAAGAAAAATAAGCGGAACGCCGCGGCAGTCGACTCAAAGACTGCCGCTTTTTTTCAGTTTATCCTTGAAAATTTCTTGCATCAATTTCACGTCATCCACCGGAAATATATTGCAGTCGGGAATCTGCGACAAAACCAGTTCCTCCGTTTTCGCATCCAACCGGTATTTCTTCAACGTGAATTTCCACCACTTTTCGTTCTTTTGCTCCGGGCTCAGCCCTTTTTCATCAGGAAAGCGTTTATCGAAGTCGATCTGGACTTTCTCACACAACAACCAATGTTCCAACAGTCTCCGGGTGCTCTCTTTGCCGCTTTCGATGACTTTCTCCATGCTGTCCGGAAGTATTTTTTCCAGACTTTGAATTTTCGGAAGGCTTGCATGGGTCTTGACATAGTAGCTCCAATTTTCCGGAGTTATGCCGACCGAGGCCATATCCTGTTTTTTATACGCTTCATCAGGCGACATCTTATCGTTCACGATCAGATACAAGCCATCGATGATTTTCCGGCCGCCGACACGGGCCTCGGAAAAAGAAGCCAGAGTTATGCCCTGCTTCTCGAACAGACGAAGAATAGCTTCCGTCACCTCCGCATCCGAAAACCGGACGGAATGCAGTTCTTTCTCCTTCGCAATGATTTTGTTCACCAGCTCGCTGATGTCCTTTGGATCCTCTTGCACCTGAACTACTACCATCCGGTCTTCCGGCAGGCGGTCGGCCAGAAGGCAGCCGGTCACCCACAGCGACATATACAGCATATATCTCTTCATCGCCATCACTCCTCTATTGCTGATTTTCTCTCCGAAGAGCAACTGAATTCGTCCGAACTGATTTTTATGATTACTTCTCTACTCTAAAATGATTCCATCAAAATTTCAAGCGCACTTGGTATTAAAATGACAAATCGCCTCTCTCTATGAACAAAATTCGCCTTTTTTTCATTCCGGGTATTGACATCGGCAGGATTTTCCGGTATACTATTATTTAAATCGATTGAAACCATAGACAGGCGATTTAATTTCAAATTTAAATCGATTGAAGAGGGAGACCGAAAACCATGACCATTTACGATCTCGCCCAGGAGCTGCGGGTTTCACCGGCGACGGTGTCGCTGGCGCTGAACGGCGACAAACGGGTCGCCGAGAAGACCCGCCTCCGGGTCGCCGAAGTGGCTGCCCGGCACGGCTTCAAGCGCAATGAACAGGCCCGGAACTTCCGGCTCCGCCGCACCAACAACGTAGCCATCGTGGTGTACAACATCGACAACGATTTCTGGTCCGGCATCGTCAGCGCCGTCGAGAATACCCTCGGCGACACCTACAACGTCATCCTCTGCAACACCGAGGGGAACCTCGAAAAGGAGCGGCGGATCTTCAAGAACCTGGTGCAGCGCCAGATCGACGGCATCATCGTCCAGCCCGCCTCCAGCGAGGAAGCGCACCTTCTCGACACCATCCGCGCCGGAATCCCCGTGGTCTCCCTCGAAGAGACCGCCCATGAAGCCATCTCCTACGTCAAGGGCGACGACCGTCTCGCCGCTTACAATTTAACCTGCGAATGCATCCATAAGGGGCACCGCCGCATCGCCTTTCTCACCTTCGATTTCGACAGCATCGGGCTCCGGGAGCGCGAGAAAGGTTTCCGCGCCGCCGTCGAAGAGGCGGGTCTCGCCGCCTCCAGTCAAGTCATTACGGCCGAAGAGCTTTCCCCGGAAGCGGTCGAACGCGCCTTTCGCGGGAGGGAGCGCGATTTCACCCTGGTTCTCGGCTCCGACGACCGGATCGCCTGCCTCCTGCTGCGCTCGCTCTCCGAACAGGGCATTCGGGTTCCGGATGAGGTTTCGCTGATCGGCTGGAACAACAGCCGCTTCCTCGAATACCTGGTTCCGCCGCTCGCTTCGGTGGCAATCCCCATCGGCGAAATCGGCAGCGCCGCCGCCGCCGTCATTCTGGAAAATCTCAATGACGGCCCGACCGTCCGGAAGAACCACATCCACGAAACCCTCGTCCTGCGCGACTCCTTCAAGGTGCTGTCATGAAACGAATCCTCACGCTTCTCCTCCTCACTCTCGCAACGGGGCTCGCCGCCGCCGAAACGCCCTCCTTCTGGTACTGGCACGAGGCGAAGCCGCTCAACAACACCACCCGGTACTTCCGGGTCTCCCTCGACCTCCCCACCGCCCCCCAGTCGGCGCCGGCGGTCATCGCCTGCGACGACGTCGCCGCCATTTTCATCAACGGCAAAAAGCTCCGGGAGGGGCAGAACTGGCACCCCCGCCGCTTCAACCTCGCTCCCCTGCTCCGGGCCGGGA
>JAVBRV010000136.1:0-20895 GCA_031547585.1 Victivallaceae bacterium | reverse complement strand
ATCTGCCCCGAATCGGCGACCAGGAGTATGAGGGACGGCTTGGGGATGCGGTTGATTTTTACCGAGCGTCCGTAGTTGGTCAGCGTGTGCGGGCCTTCGGCGCCGATCCCGATGCCGGCGCCCCAGCCGGTGAAGGTTTTGACGGAGGGGCAGACGAAGACGCCCTTTTTCGGCGTTCCCTCCTGTTCGTCGGCGGTCATCGCCGAAATATTGGTGGAGTTCCTCCAGCCCGGTACCGGTAAATACCCACGGGAGAGCAGGTTGATCCACCAATTCCCCCACATCCCGGGGGCCTCCCAGTAGGCTGCCGTATTGAATGGCGTCAGGCGCTCCTTGTGGTCGCTCGCGTACAGCTGCTCCACCTGGCCGATCTGCCGCATATTGGCGATGCAGTTGCTTGAATGCGCCTTCTCCCGCGCCCGGTTGAGGGCCGGCAAGAGAATTGCCGCCAGAATGGCGATAATGGCGATTACGACCAGAAGCTCGATCAATGTGAACAGGGCTGATTTCACGTTTTTTCTCCTTGATGGGTTGCTATTGCTCATGCCGGGGACATTTCTTTATTGGACAGCGTTGCCCCCGTTTGGAGTTTGGGGGCGAGCAGTTTATGGATATGCACTCCCGGGCGCCAAGCGTCCAGAAGTGCGAACACTTCGCAGCCGATTTCAGCGACCGGCTGCGCCACGCTGCCGAGTGTCGGAGTGTGCTTGCGTCCCGCGGGCAGGCCGTCGAAACCGATCAGCGCGATATCTTCGCCGGGGGAAAGTCCGGCTTCCCGAAGCGCTTTCATGGCGTGAAGCGCGCCGAAATCGGAAATGGCGAAAAGTCCGTCCGGAGGGCGCCCGGAACGCAACCGGGCACAGGTCTGCCGGTACGCCGCCCTGCCGCGGTCGTCATTGACGCCGACTTTACAATCCCAGATATCCACACTGATACCGGAGAGCTCCGCGATTTCGGTGAACCCCTGGATGCGTTGACGGATCTGGCGCAGGTTCGGTTCACATTGCAGGAGCGCCAGACGCCGGCAGCCGTTGTCGAGCAGCGCCCGCGCCGCCAGCATTCCCCCCTTGCGGTTGTCGGTGGTGATATTGGTGACGTTGATGTCGCCGAGTTCACAGTCGATCACCACGAGGGGCAGTTTGTCGAAACGGCCCAGTTTTCCGAGCTGAAGCATGGTAAAGGCTTCCGTCGGCGGCAGATAGATGACCGGGTCGCGGGATTCCGCCTCCCGGGATAAACCGGCCAGGAACTCATCGTGCGTCATCACCTGGTGCGTTTCCACCCGGTATTGCCGCTCATGCGCCTGGCGTGTCAGTTCGGCGACCAGATAATCGGCATAGCCGGTATCGGCGTTCCCCGAGAGCGGCGAAGTGAACAGCCGCAAACGGGTCCGGAGGGCCGCTTCGAGCAATTTCCCCGCCCCCGCTTCCAGATACGTCCCGGAGCCGCGGATTTTACGGATGAATCCTTCACTCTCCAGGCTCGTCATCACCAGCCGGATGGTGCCGTAGCTGGCCAGAACCTCTTTGGTGAGCTCTTTCTCGGTCGGCAGCTTCCGCCCGCCTTCGCGCCAGATGCCATACATCTTTTCCAGAAGGTAACGGCGGGTTTCGTTGAATAAACTTTCGGCCATTCGCCACCTGTATTGCTAAAAGTGCTAATCGTGTTTTTTAATCTTAGTTATATTATAGCAAAAAAAACGCCCCCTGTCAAGAGGGCGGATGGAAAAAATCGAAAAAACGGGAAATTATTTTTTCGCGGAGGAGATGATGGCGGCGAGTCCGCCCGTGGAGGTCTCCCGGTAGAGATCCGGGAGGTCGTGACCGGTGCGCATCATCGCCGTGACCACCTCGTCGAAGGAGACCCGGTGCCGCCCGTCGGAGAGCAGCGCGTACTCCGCCGCCGTCACCGAACGGTTCGCCGCCAGCGCGTTGCGCTCGATGCAGGGAATCTGCACCAGCCCCATCACCGGGTCGCAAGTGAGGCCGAGGAAGTGCTCGAGGCCGATTTCGGCCGCGTATTCGATCTGCGACGAGGTGCCGCCGAGCAGCTGGGCCGCGGCGGCCGCCGCCATGGCGCAGGCCACGCCGACCTCGCCCTGGCAGCCGACTTCCGCGCCTGAAATGGAGGCGTTCTGCTTAACCGTGTTACCAACGATTCCGGCCACGGCGAGCGCGTTGACGATCTGCGAATCGGGACACTTCAGCTCTTCCTGAAGGTAGCGCAGCACCGCCGGGAGGACGCCGCAGGAGCCGCACGTCGGCGCGGTCACCACGATGCCGCAGCCCGCGTTCTCCTCGCTGGAGGCGAGGGCGTAGGCGGAGAGGAGCCCCGTCCGCTTCTTGCGCTGCATCCGCGCTTTGGTGTGGATCGAAGCCGCCTTGCGCGCCAGGTGAAGTCCGCCGGGGAGGACTTCGTCCTTGGTCAGCCCCACCCGGATCGTCTCTTTCATCTGCTTCCAGACCGCTTCGAGGTAGGGGCGGATGGAAGGGCCTTCGTACTCTTCGGCGAGACTCCAGAGCGGGCGCCCGGTGCGTTCGGACCAGGCCAGCGCCTCGGCAAGATCCTTCAGGGGATAGACCTCCGCCGTTTCGAGGCTGGCTCCCTCTTCGCGGAGGGCGCCGCCGCCGACGCTGAAGACGGTCCATTCGGCGGTCTTGGCTCCGGCGGCGTCGAAGGCCTCGAACTTCATGCCGTTCGGGTGGAAGGGGAGGGCCGTCTCCGGCGAAGAGAGGAGCTTCGTCCTTTCTTCGCCGAGAACGCCGAGAATGGCGAGGTCGGTAAAGTGCCCCTTGCCCGTCGCCGCCAGGCTGCCGTATAGGGTTACGCCATAGGCGGCGGCCGGATGCTTCGCCAGGAACAGCTGCGCCGCGCGGCGCGGCCCCATGGTGTGGCTGCTCGAGGGGCCCATGCCGATCCGGTAAAGTTCTTTTAAAGACTGCATGAATCACCTCTTCCTTACTTGACGGGCGCGGGTGGGGTGACCGGAGCCGGGGCGCCCTGATAGGCCTGGTTGAGCTTATGGGCGTTGTGCTTCCAGTACTCGGTTTCGGCGTTCGGAATCAACTCGGTGATGCCGAATTCCTGGGTCACTTCGACCGTCAGGGCGAAGAGGGAGAGGAGGAGGAAGATTCCGCCGCAAACGCGCATCCAGCGCGGATTGCTCTTCTTGATGATGGCGATGATGCACGGCAGCACCCCGAAGAGCGTGACGATGCCGATGCCGCCGACGATGTCGATGGCGCGCAGAAAGATGTCCGGCCAGAGCACGGCCACCACCAAGGGCGGCGTGAAGGTGAGGATGGCGGTCAGCATTTTTTTGTTGACCTTGAAAGTGTTGTAGAGAATATCACGGATGAAGCTCTGAAGGCCGATGCCGTTCGCGAGGAACGAGGTGATGATGGCGACCATCGCGAATACCGTGGCGAAGACCATGAACGATTTCGACGAAATCATGTTGCTCATCGGCACGGTCGCGGGGACGCTGCACTCGTAGGCTTCATGAATGGTGTCGATCTCATGCAGCGGCAGGCTTTCGAAGGAGTCGGTGAAGTTATGGGCGAACGTATGAACTTCGCTGAGCGGCAGGGCCGAGATGCCGGTCTGCACCCAGACGGCGTTCATGATGAAGGCGATGATCATGCCGCCCAGCATCGCCTTCCAGATCAGCGAGGATTTCCACTGGAGGTCGCCGCAGAGCGTCGGGATGATGTTGTGGAAGTGAAATGAAGTCACCACCAGGGGAATCGTGGCCGGCAGGAACTGCCAGTCCGCGTATTTGAGGCGGGAGAAATCGGCCGCTTGCTCTCCCTGCACCACGATGACGACGAAGGTGAAGGCGAGGATCAACACCAGGACGATGTTGTATTTCTGGAGCAAGCTGAGGTTGAGGCTGGTCAGCACGATCAGTCCGGCGGCGAAGATGAGCAGCAGCCAGAGGGGACTGCCGGGGAGGTTGAAGAGACTTGCCAGGATCTTGCTGCCGCCGGAAATGTAGGCGGTTAGGAGCCCGTAGAGGATAATCATATTGGTGACGACGGCAACCCACTTCCCAAAGGAGCCGAGGTACTTTTTATACAGGCTGGGGAAGTCGAAGTTCGTGTCGCGAACCGCCGTTGCTTCCCGCGCCAGTACGACGGCCGAAAAGAACATCAAGGCCCCGTACACCACCATCATCACCAGCGACGGGCCCATCCCGGAGAGCCCGAGGCTGATCGGCAGGGCCAGGATTCCCGCGCCGATCAGGTTGCCGGTCACCAGCCCCATGGAGGCCAGCAACGCCATCTTGCTTGTAGAGTTTGTTTCCATATTCATATGCCATGCTCCTTATCATCAGGTTAAGGTCCACGGCAAGTATAAACCCGAGCAATGAAAAAAGCAAGCGTAATTTTACAAAATAACGCATTACCAGCAAACGCGGAGGGGTCCGTTCAGCTCCTCCGTGCAGCGGATATACTGGTAGCCGGGAACCTCGACCACCTCGAAACCGACGAGGGGAGCATGGGAGGCGTTGTCATAGTGATCCTTCTCCGGCAGTTGGAGTTCCAGCGTCTTCTCCGCGCCGGGCGGCAGGAAGAGATTGAGCCGCGCCCGCTTCAGACCGCGCACCTCCCACTGGTTGCTGAAGCCGTGAACGGAGAGGTTGTTCCGGTGGCAGGTGACGACGCCGTCATCGGCGGATTGGAGGAACAACCGGCACTCCAGCCGCCATGAGGCCCCGAAACGGAAGTGCGAGAAGCCGCCCAGAAGGTCGACGTCGCAGCCGGTCGGCACAGGGGCGCCGAAAGGGGTGCGCCAGAGGTGGCCGGTGGTCGTTGTCCGGTTATGACCCGAAAAGAGGAAGGAGTTGTCACGCATGGAAACCGCGTTGAAAGGGTGGAAATCCTCCGTGCTGCGGCGTTCGCAGTGAAGGCTCCAACCGAAGCGCGAGAGCTGTGACACCAGGAGTTCCGCCGGAGCGAACCACGCCTCCCGGGGAATCTTATTGACGTATTCGTCGCGGACGCTGAAGGCATTGCAGCGTCCGGTCGAGGTGCGTACCCAGAGGGTATTTCCTGCAGCCGCCGCCAGCGTGCGTTCTTCTTTGCCCTGGCGAAGGGTGAAGAGGGGGGTATGCCCCCCGGTTTCCCGGAGTCCGCCGCCGGAGTAGATTCCCCGGTGCACCACCCGTTTCCCCGGCGCGAAGGTGGCCGGGAGGTTTTCTCCGTCAATGATGAACTCGCCTTCAAGCGGCGCCTGCAAGTCAATGTCGAAGAGCTTGCGGAAGCGCTCCGAGGTGTGGCTTAAGGAGCCGTAGAGAAGAAGTGCGCCGTCCGTCGCCTGGTAATTCCAGAGGATTTCTTCGACGGGGCTACCATTCTCCGGCACGGGGGTGACAATCACCCGGCCCTCCGGCAGCCCGGCGATATCGCGGGTGGAGAGGACGGTGTTGAGCGGCAGCCCCAGGTTGACCGCGTCGCGGAGGAAGAGATCGCCGGCCAGGAGTTCGGGGAGCCGCTCCGGCTTCTCTTCCAGCAGATCCGAATATTCGTCGAAGGGGTAGAGCCAGACCAGGGGGCCGGGCGCGTCGGGGGCGTTCCGGATGGCCCGGTTCAGCTCCGGCGTCACCTCTTCGGCCACCTGGTCGGGGAGTTCGCCCCGGCAGTCGTCGACGGTGAGCATATGGATCCGATTGGGGGTATGCACTTTGCCTGTCGAATCGCAGCGGGAGGCGGAGAGGGCGAGATGAAGATCCCAGGCTTCCGATTCGTACCCGTCCAGCCAGGGGCGGGTGAGGAACCAGGGGTCGTGAATGTAGAAGCGGAAGGTGAAATCCATCGTGGGGAAGCCGGCGATATGGCTGAGAAAACCCGTCATCTCCGAACCGTAATCGCGGTTGAGCGCCGACCACGGCGAATTGACCGGCGGCTGGGTGAGATAGCCACCGTCGTAAATCTTCCGCAGGGGGACGCCGTCGCAGGCGAGGTCGCGCCCGGTGGAGAGGTTGGTGCCGCGCACCAGCACGGGGAGGGTACATTCGGCCCGGAAACGCCGCCAGAAATCCATCATCTCCTCCCCCACCTGCGAGGCGTGTTCCGGGTGGAATCTTTCGCCGTCAAAAAGGACGCCGGCGAAGTTCCAGGGGAAATTGCCGAAGCCGAAGCCGTTGGAGAACCAGACGAAGTCGAAGTCGAACACGGCGGCGAAGTGCCGAAGCTGGCGGCCGAAGAAGGTTCCGAAGGGCAGTCCCTCCGGAATGCCGCCGGGGAATCCGGCATAGGGGCGGTCGTCGGCATGGAGCTTCGCATAACAGCTGACCACATCGCGCCGGTGGCCGGGGTATCCGCCTTGCAGCAGCTCCCGGTGCCGCCGGTATTTGAAGTCGGAGATGGTGAATTCCGGGCCTGGGTCGAAGATGATGCCGACCCGGACCGGCTTCCCGCAGACGCGGCCACCTGTCTCCTTAAAAATCGACACTAATTCCTTTAAAAACAGATAGTTGACTTCACTCGTCCCCTCTTCAAATGGGCGGCCGACAAAAGCGCCCCGGTTCGCGGGGTCGTGCTTCTCATCTTCCGGCGTACGTTCCCGGTTCATGATGCCGATGTAACGCGACCAGTCGAAGGTTGCTTCGAGATCGAAATTGAAGTCGAGAATTTCCGAACCGTCGCCGACCCAGAGCAGCACCGCCAGCGATTCCGCCGAACGGGAGGCGGCGCGCCACTGGGTAAACAAGGTCTCCGCTACCGTTTCCGGGGGAGGGGCGTTTCGCCGGAGGAAGGGTTTCAGAGAGACTTCGAGCGTAAATTCCTGGAGGTTCATAAGGCGGCTGGTTCCATGGTGAAGTTTCTGATTTCAAACCACTTGCCCGGGTCCTTCCAGGCGAAGCAGGTGATGGCGATTGGTTTGGAGCCTTCCGGCGCGGTGAAGGCGACTTCGAACTTTCGCCACTCGTCCTCTTTCAGCAGTACCGGCTTCACGAGATCGATGCGCCCGCCGCAACCGGCGATGGCTTGGAAGCGGGCGTTGCCGCGCGCCTCGAAGGCGATCCGGTAGCGCCCGCCCGGAACGATCTCCCGGGCGGGGGTGGCGACGCCCGCGCCCTGTTCGGCCTGTAGGGTTTCCACCCGGGTGACGGCGGCGACGGTTGCCCGGTAGTCCTGCTTCCAGCTTTTCCGGCTGAGGTCGCTGTGGATAAATACCGGGGCGGGCGGCAGTTCGACGGTCAGGGTACCGTAGGCGGCGGGATTTTTCTGACCGCCGATGCCGGAACCCCACTCGATCCAGGAAGTTCGCCCGGCGCCGTCGTTGTTGTTGACGAGGAGCGAGAAACGGAGCGGTTTGCCGGGGGTGAAGGTAAAGGGGTAGAGTTCGGAAAGCTCCAGGCGGATCCGGTAGCGGGTAATCTCCCCTTGCCGGTCAATGCGGAATTCGGCATACTCGCAGAGTTTCCCCTCGGAGGTGTTGCGGGCGGGCAGATCGCCGCCGGGGTAGGGGGCCTTCTGCTTCCACAGCTCCGGTTTGCCCCCATCGGGGAGCGCGGCGGTGAATTCAAGGCGGTCGTCGGCGTAGCCATCCCCCACCGTATCGAGGGCGAACTGAAGGCTGTCGCCCTGCCACGCAGTCAGGCCGGAGGTGCCGTGATGCCGCCGGTCGCGAACCTCAACATAGAGGTCGATAAACTTCGGCGTCAGCCCGACCGCGAACCCGCCGGTGGTCTTATTGCCGTCGTTCACAACGACTTGCCGGTCGATCTCCCGAAGTTTCGGATTGAGCGGTTCCAACCGGTCGTCGAAGAGCGCTCCATTGCGGTAGAGACCGGCGGATTCCGTCGACAGATTGAGCTTCTCCCGACGCGGCGTCAAGACGTCGTCGGTATTCTTCCAGGCGGCAATCTCTTGATGGTTCGGGTTTTGAATGTAGAGAACCGTATCGATCGGCAACAGAAACGCCGCAGGATCGCTGACCGCCCGGCCTTCGGCGGAGAGCAGGGTGCCGCCCCGGGCGGCGTTGAGCAGCGCCGGGTCGAGCTTCGCCGGGTTGCGGGCGGCGTTCCAAAGGACGAGAAGGGGACCGGAGCCGCTCTCCAACAGCTGCGCCCGCTGGTCGCTCCGGTCGCTGAAGCGGTAGCCGTCCAGAACCTTCAACTCCTTGGTGATGAGACCGGTAAACACCTGCCAGGTGAGCGCCGGGTAGCGCGGCTGCAAGTAGGGACGGCGGCGGAACAGCCCGGAGACATGGGTAGTGTTGCTGCGGTGTTTGCGGAAGAAGGGCAGCGTTTCGCGCTCCACGTTCGGCAGGTTGAGGATGCAGAAGAGATCGACCTCGCGCGCCCCCTGTTTCACTTGCAGGAGAAAATCGAGCAGCATGGTGCGGGCCAGCTGCCGCTCCGACGGATACTCCTCCTGAAAGGGCTTCATCAAAATGGCGTGCCACTCCGAGGTGACCCAGGGCTTCTCTTTGACTCCGAAACGTTTCTCAAGGAGGGTGAAGGGGTGCTTATCCATCCAGCTGCCGTGCAGCGGCAAGGTGTCGAAGGCGTTGCCGCCGCCGAGCTTTAAAAGCTCTTCATAGAAGGAGAGATAGCGCATGCCGATGCCGCCCAGCCAGATGTCGGCCTCCGGTTTCTCCTGCCGGATGGTTTCGCTGCCGGCTTTCAATAGTTTGACGAAGTTCTCCACCGAATCGGCCCAGAAGCAGCTGAAGCCGGGCAGATGAGGTTCGTTCCAGAGCTCGTAGCGGTTGACTCCGGGGTAGCGGCGAATTACTTCGCGCAGGAACTTCCGCCAGGACTCCAGATCCTTGGGAAGTACCGTCTCGTACTCCCGGATGCAGACATTGATCCAGTCGGCTTCCGGTCGGGTCGAGGCCCAGCGCGGCGTGGCCATGATGTTGAAAATAAGCTGGTTATCGGCGTACCCATTCTCGCGGGCGAGCTTCATGAAGGCGTCGATTTTGCTCCAGTCGTAGTGACCCTCACGCGGTTCCGCCTGGCTCCAGTTGATGCTGTGGATGCGCACGCTGTGAAAGCCGACCAGCCGGGAGAGAGGGACCTCCTCCGCGGCGAACCCGAAGTGCGGCGACATGCCGAACACCGGGGAAATCTCGCGCGGTTCGCGGGTCTTGGCGGGGGCGACGGCGAAGGCGTGACGGGTGATCGGGAAGTCTTCTTCCGCGACCACGGCGACGTTGTTCGCCTTGTCCCGGCTGCGCAAGGTTACATGGTAGGACTCCGCCAGCTCCCTGCCATCCAGCGAGAAGGCCGCCTCATAGAAGCCGGGCTCGGCGGGACGCCACCGCCAGCCCGTCCGGTTGAATTCGGCGCGGGGGAGAGTGGCAGCGGTTACTTTTTGATTTTCCGCATCGGTCACGGTGACGGTGAGCGTTTCGCCGGAGGGGAGGGGGGATTGCGGCCGGAAGACCACCTCTTCGCCGACAACCCACCAGTTGCCGAAGTGCTCGCCCCGGATCGGAGTTTCACCGCCGCCGAGCGAAAAGAGACCAAAGGCCGCCGATATAAGAAGGAAAGATTTCAACATGCTGCACCCTTATAATACAGTTCGCCAGAATTGTGCGCCGATGATGCCGGAAGTGAGACTTCGCCGGGTCAAGGTCTCCACATGAGCGTCGACGAAGAGGAAGTTGGAGGTCTGCGAAGGGTGCTTCCAGCGCTCGATATCGTTCAGGTTGGAGTCGCTGGCGGCGATCTGCCAGTTGCCCGACGGACCGCCGGTCCGGGCGAGCGATTCGCTGACGACCATGGTTTTCGACGGCGTCTTCTGGCGGCTCCGCTTGCGCTGGACGTCCTGATAGCCGATGTACCAGTTGAGGCTGTAGCTGTTGTTATAGCCGTACGCGCTCGGGCAGCCGCCGCCGTACGGATAATCGGCCGTGTTGTTGCCGCCGAAGATCTGTCTTGCGGGGATGTAGCCGTTTTTGACCAGGGGCGCGCCGGGGAAGCTCCAATATCCGGCGGTGCTGTCCCCCATCGCCGGGAAGAAGTCCTGATAGTCCGCCGAATAAAGGCTCATGGCAAGACCGATCTGCTTCACGTTGTTGGCGCAATTGGAACGTCTGGCCGTCTCGCGCGCTTTAGAGAGCGCCGGCAGCAGCATGGCCGCCAGAATGGCGATGATGGCGATTACAACCAGAAGCTCGATCAAGGTGAATTTTTTCATTCGTTTGTCCTCCTGTGTATTATTGTACCACAGACGGAAGAAGAAAACATGGGCAATTTTTTCAAACACTGCGAAGTGACCGTAAATCGAATTATTGTCCACAAAACTTCTGTTCACGGTATCGGCGCGGTGTGCTGCCGGCCCACTTGCGGAACTGGCGGTGGAAGTAGCTGAGGTCATTGAATCCGGAGAGCAGGCCGATTTCGGTAACGCTTTTATCCTTCGCGGTTTCAAGCAGGCGGCAGGCGGCTTCGACCCGGCGGCGGGTCAGGGCGTCGGTGAGGGTGTACCCGGTTCGCTCCCGGTAGACGGTGCCGAGGCGGGTGCGCGAATAACCCAGCTGCGCCGCCAGCTCGTCGAAGGAGACTTCGCCCCGGTAATGCCCCCTCAGGTATTCGTCGACCCGGTCGACCAGGTGCTCCGAACGGCTCCGCCGGTCCTGCCGGGAGCTGGAGCGGCTGAGCTCGATCAGGAGTTCGACCAGCTTCACCTTGATCATGGCGTGGTGGTTGGAGGGGAGGCGGCGGTACTCCTCCTCCAACCGGTTGAAGAGCGGCAGATACTTCCGCCCGGAGTCGAAGGAGTAGAGCGCCTTCGCCTGTTCCACGGGCAGGGGGCGGTCGCGGAGGAAGACCGAGAAAAAAGCATTTTCCCGGAGCAAGCCGGGCAGCATATCTTCGAACAGTTCCGGCAAAAAGCAGACGTTGCAGGTAACCACCTCCTCCTCCATGAGAAAGGCCGTCATGTCGCCGGGGTGGTTCAACCAGATTGTGCCCGGAACCAGGGGGTAGCGATGACCGTTAATGACCATGAAGCCGCTCCCCTTGAGAACCAGGAATACCTTCCAGAACTCTCTCTGTCGCAGCATTTTCCCATTCCCGTAGATTTCCGGGGCATGGGAGTAGCGGAAGCAGGCGAAAGGCAACCCCTTCTCTAGCAGGTTTTTCGCCCGCGAGAGAACTCCGATTGCCTTCTCCTCTTCCTTCATGGCGGTTTAGACCACGATGTTGACCAGCCGCCCCTTGACGAAAATCACCTTCTTGACCGGCTTCCCGGCCAGCGCCGCCCGGACGTCGGCATCGGCCAGCGCCAGTTCGCGCGCCTGGGCTTCGTCGCAGTCGACCGGCATCATGATCCGGGCCTTGGGTTTGCCCAGCACCTGGACCAGAATCTCCACTTCGCTGACCTTGAGGAACTCTTCGTTCCAGGCGGGCCAGGTCTCGTAGGCGAGCGTTCCCGAGTGACCGAGGATGCTCCACATCTCTTCGGCCGCGTGCGGCGCGAAGGGGGCGAGGAGCAGCGTAAAGGTCTCCACCGCTTCGCGCGGAACTTTGTCCAGCTTCGAGAACTCGTTGACGCAGACCATCATCTGGCTGATCGCCGTGTTGAAGTTGAAGGTGTCGAGGTCGTGCGTGACCTTCTTGATCGTCTGGTGGAGGAGTCGCCGCTGCTCTTCCGTGCAAGGCGCATCGACGACTTCGCTCTCGGCGACCAGCCGCCAGGAGCGCTTGAGGAAGCGGTACACCCCTTCGACGTCGCGGGTGCTCCACTGCTTGGTGGCTTCGAGGGGCCCCATGAACATCTCATAGAGGCGCATGCTGTCGGCGCCGTACTCCTTGATGATGTCGTCGGGGTTGATGACGTTTCGCAGCGACTTGGACATCTTGGCCGGGAACTCGATCAGCTTCTCGCCGTCGGCTTTGCGGATCGGCCCGTCGGCGGTGACTTCGACCTGGTCGGTCGGCACCAGGACGCCGCGCTGATCCTTGTAGCTGAGCCCGAGGATCATCCCTTGGTTGATCAGCTTCTGAAAGGGTTCGCAGGTCGACACCAGCCCGAGGTCGAACAGCACCTTGTGCCAGAACCGGGCGTACAAGAGGTGCAGCACCGCGTGCTCGGCGCCGCCGACGTAGAGGTCGACGGGCATCCAGTAGCGTTCCAGCTCCGGCCGCCACCCCACCTCGTTGTTGGCGGGGTCGATGTACCGCAGGTAATACCAGCAGGAACCGGCCCACTGCGGCATGGTGTTGGTTTCGCGGCGGCCCTTGCGGCCGGTTTTGGGGCAGACGTAGTTGACCCAGTCGGCGGCTTTCGCCAGCGGCGGTTCACCGGTTCCGGTGGGTTTGAAGTCGGCCATCTCGGGAATGTACACCGGCAGCTCGGATTGATCGACAAGTTCGATCGAACCATCTTCGTAGTGGATGATGGGGAAGGGCTCGCCCCAGTAGCGCTGGCGGCTGAAGAGCCAGTCGCGGAGCTTGTACTTGACCGCTTCGCGGCCGAGTCCGCGCGCTTCGAGCCAGCGGGTGGCGGCGGGCTTGGAGTCTTCGACCGAGAGACCATTGAGGTCGAGCCCATCGGCGTTGGCGGAGTGGATCAGTTTGCCTTCGCCGGTCCAGCAGGCTTTGCCCGCGAGGACTTTGGCGACGTCGCAGCCGTTGGCGGCCGCTTCGGCGGCGTCGGGCTGGATGATGCACTTCACCGGAATGCCGAAGGTTTCGGCGAATTCAAAGTCGCGGGTGTCGTGCGCCGGAACCGCCATGATGGCGCCGGTTCCATAGCTGATGAGGACGTAGTCGGCGATCCAGATGGGAATGTCGGCTCCGTTGACCGGATTCTTCGCGTAACTGCCGGTGAAGACGCCGGTTTTGCCGGTGGCGAGCTCGGTCCGGGCGAGTTCGCTTTTATTGGCGGCCTCATGACGGTAGGCGTTGACGGCGGCGCGGTTTTCGGGGGTGGCGAGGCGCTCCACCAGGGGATGCTCGGGGGCGAGCACCATGTAAGTGGCGCCGAAGAGGGTGTCGGGCCGGGTGGTGTAGACGGTGATTTCGTCGCCGGCGGCGGTTTTGAAGATCACCTCGGCGCCGGTGGATTTGCCGATCCAGTTGCGCTGCATCTCTTTGATGCCCTCGGACCAGTCGAGCCCGTCGAGATCATTGAGGAGCCGTTCGGCATATTCGGTGATCTTCAGCATCCACTGCTTCATGGGACGGCGTTCGACGGGGTGGTTGCCGCGTTCGCTGCGTCCGTCGATGACCTCCTCATTGGCGAGGACGGTGCCGAGGGCGGGGCACCAGTTGACGGCAACTTCGTCGAGGTAGGCGAGTCCCTTGTTGTAGAGCTGCATGAAGATCCACTGCGTCCACTTGACGTAGCCGGGGTCGGTGGTGTCGATTTCGCGGTCCCAGTCGTAGCTGAAGCCGAGGGATTGAATCTGGCGCTTGAAGGTGGCGATGTTCTTATGGGTGGTTACGGCCGGATGGGTGCCGGTTTCGACGGCGTACTGTTCGGCGGGGAGTCCGAAGGCGTCCCAGCCCATCGGGTGGAGGACGTTGAAGTTGCGCATCCGTTTGTAACGGCAGATGATATCGGTGGCGGTGTACCCCTCGGGGTGGCCGACGTGGAGCCCCGCGCCGGAGGGGTAGGGGAACATATCGAGGACGTAGTATTTCGGCTTATCGGCGAGGTCGACGGCCCGAAAGGTCCGGTTTTTGACCCAGTAATCCTGCCATTTCTTCTCGATGGCATTGAAATCGTATTCGCGTCCCATGATGCTCCTTGTGTAATGGTATTAATAGAAAACCGCTATTTCCCATACAATACACCCGGAAGCGCTTCAATGCAATTTCTCGGTAAAAAAGATTCTTTCTCCGATAAAACCGTAAAAAAATGAGGCTATCGCCCTTGACAATCCGTCAAGGCGGCGTATATTAAACAGCGTCCAATCAATGGGCGGTTAGCTCAGCTGGCTAGAGCGCTGCTTTCACACGGCAGAGGTCACGGGTTCAAGTCCCTTACCGCCCACCATTTTTTCCTCTTCGGCATCGTTTCCTATTATGTGAACGCCCTATTCTTCCAGGGGAGCAAATTGGGGAAATTCGCGGATAACCCATGATTTGAAGGTGGCGAGAATCATTTCGAGGTTTTGCCTGGTGCCTATGCCCCTGAAGCAGACGGCGTCGTTTCGATTTTCCCGATAACAGCTGATCCAATCAACGGGAGTCTTGGTGAGTGAAGCCTGCTGGAACTCTTTTTCTTCCAAGACGGTTCCTTTGAGGTTGATCGTACATGACCAATGCTCCATGCCTACCAGCTGGAGATGGATGTCCTGCGCCGGATCACGCTCTTTGTCGTAGAAGCAGTGATGAAAATCGCAAAGCCAATGATGCAGTTCATTCAGTGTCTGTTTGTTGTCGTAGATCAATTTCATGATACCCTCCTTTAATTGAATACCCCTGCTGCATATTTTACTGCATAATAAACTTATATTCAACCGAGGAAACAAAGATAACAGGAAAATATAAGGAAATTAATGTAAAGAGTATTCTTAACGCAGGTTAATAAAAAAGAGGAGAACGCTTCTTGATCGAGGCAATCAAAAGTTGCGTATCCGGACCTGAATGGAGTTTGGTTCGGCGCCGATCTCGCGGGTGACGACCGGGCATTTGGCGAGGAAGAGAAAGGCGATCGGGTGATCCGTCTCATTCAGGGTTTCAAAATTTCCCTGTCCCTTGGCGACGATCAGATCCGCTTCAGCGAAGGCTTTCTGAAAGGAATTACCGGTATACGCCAGAATCGTTCCGGGGACGCCGCTGCCGTTATCCACCACTTGCCCGGAAAAACCGATGAAGCCGGAATCCTCCAGCTCCTCCCGGGTCATATCGTTGAAGGCGGCACGGCCGCGCACGGCCACGAGGCATTTCCCGCGGTACGGCTCCAGGAAGACGCGGTCGAATACCGCTTCGCCGCAATTATCCAATATATAGAGGATGCGCCGGGCGGAGTCCATCCGCGCCTGCAGCCGGAACACAGCTTCCCGGTCGAGCGGTTTGGTGAAAGCCTGCCGGACCGATTGCAAGGCGGACTCCTGATCGAGGTCGCTGAAAATACCGAAGTCGAGGATGTTCCCGGCCACCGCCAGGCGAAGGCGCGACTCGAAGCTCTCCGGGGCGTACTCTGCGATCTGCGGTAGTTCCAGCAGGAGTTTTTTCGCGAGAACCGTCGATTTTTCTTTCTCTTCCCGATAAGGATCCGGGCAGGTCCCGCCGGTTTTCCGCAAGGCGAGGTCGATGATTTTCCGGGCGAGGAAAGGAGGCGGCATTTGCATGTCCTCTTCGGCGAGGGCGTGCATGGCCTCCGCAACGATAGCTTTTCGCAGCGCCAGGTCCGGGGTGATCCGTTTGGCGATATCGACGGCGTTCCGGGCGAGGCAGGGCAGGCACTCCAGGTGGGTCTTCATAACGGGTCTCCTTTTGCGATTAATATACCGCCCGTTCCCGGTGAAGCAAGTGGAAACGATCTAAAAATAAAAGCGTTCAAGAATCATGAACGGTATTGCGAAAAACGTTCGAAAAAGCGTATCGAATCGATAAATGCGATCACCGGAAACAACCGGCAATTGACTTTCCTTCGACCATGAATTATATTCTCCTTGAAATGCGATCAAAACCAAAGAAAGATGATCGAATGAAAGCCTGCGTGCTGCGTGAAAACGGCGTACTTGAAGTGGCGGAGGTTTCTCCGGAATCCACCGAGGGCTGGATCCGGGTGCGGGTAACGTGCGCCGGGATCTGCGGCTCCGATATCGGAAGAGCCTTCCGCAACGGCGCTTACCATTATCCCCTGGTGATGGGCCACGAGTTCGCGGGCGTGGTGGAGCACGTCCCCGAAGGCGTCACCCGCTTTGCCCCCGGCGACCGGGTGGCGATCTATCCCCTGCTGCCTTGCGGGAGTTGCGAAAGCTGCCGCAAGGGGGACATCCAACTCTGCCTCGACTATGATTATTTCGGCTCCCGCCGGGATGGCGGCTTTGCTCAGTATATCGAGATACCCGAGGCCAACCTGATCCGGGTCCCCGACGCGGTGTCGCTGGAAGAGGCGGCCCTGGCCGAACCCGCCGCCGTGGCGCATCATGCCGTCTATTCCCACCCGGTGCGGCCGGGGTCAACGGCCCTGGTGATCGGCGGCGGTCCGGTTGGCTTGCTGGCCGCCCAATGGCTGCGGATTCGCGGCTGTCGCGACATCACGGTGGCCGACATCGACCCCCGCAAAACCGCGTTCGCCGAAGAATTCGGCTTCACCGGGGTTGACTCTCGGCAGCTCTCCGGCGCCTTTGATATCTGTGTGGAGGCGTGCGGTTTGAGTGTTACCCGCGACGCGGCGATCCGCTGCTGTGCCCGCAAGGGGCACATCTTCCTCATCGGCAATCCGGCGGAGAAGTGGCCGCTGGGGAAAGCCGAGTTTTCGATGATCCTCCGCAAGGAGCTCTCCTTCAGCGGCTCCTGGAACTCCCTGCCGGATCCGGATTGGATCGCGGTGCTGAATCATGCCGGTAAAGATCTGAACCTGAAGAAGTTGATAACGGCGCGGCACACCCTCTCAGAAGCGCCGGAGGTGTTCCGGCGGCTTCGGGAGGGCGGCACCTTCCAGTGCAAAACGCTTCTCTTCAATGAAGGGGAGGGGGGCTTATGAGGCAACGCTACGCCGACGCCATTCTTCGCTATCTTTCGCTCCACGGCAGCATAACCCACGGGAACGCGGAGCGGATGCTTCACGTCAGCCCGGTCACGGTGCGCCGGCTTTTCCGGGAGTTGGCGGAGACGCATAAGGCGACCCGGGTTCACGGCGGCTTGCAGGCGCTCACCTATACTTCGCCGGGGGAGATCCCTATTCCGCAGCGAGAGTTCCGGCAGGCGGAAGAGAAAGAGCTTCTGGCGCAGCGGGCGCTCGGGTATCTCGACCCGGAGCGGCTCAATATGATCCATGGCGGAACCACCACTCAATACCTGGCTAAGTACTTAACCAGTGGGACCTTCCTGACGGACTCGGTCTCCATCGCCGATTCGCTGAACCGGAGGTTCCCGAACGGGGACGGCCCCCAGCTGGTGCTGACCGGCGGCATCTACAATATGAAGGCGGGGTTTCTCTACGGACCGAAGGCGCAGGGAATCGTCCGCTCGTACGCCGCCGCGACCCTTGTTACCAGCGTCCGGGGCGTCGATCGCGAGGGGCTGCTGGAGACTGACGAGCATGCCGTCGGAATCCTGCGCAGCATGATGACCGCCTCGGAGCGGATGATCGTGATGGCCGATCACCGCAAGTTCCAGATCAAAGGCAACTGCCGTCTGGCGGGCTGGTCGGAGGTCGACGTGCTGATTACCACGGAATCGGAGGAGAACAAAGAATTGCTTCAAGAATTGCGAAAAGCCGGGTTGAACATCGATCTGATTTCACAGATAACCGATAAAGGAGAATGAGAGTGAAATACGGAATCTATTATGCTTACTGGGAAGAGGAGTGGCAGGCCGATTATCTGCCTTACATTGAGAAGGTTGCCAGACTCGGCTTCGACTGCCTCGAAATCGCCTGCACGCCCCTCGTGTCCTATTCGCTGGATACCTTGCGCGCGCTTCGCCGCGCCGCTGCCGACAACGGCATCTTCCTGACCGCGGGGCACGGCCCGGCGGCCGATCAGAATCTCGCGTCCGCCGATCCGGCCATTGCCGCGAATGCCAAACGCTTCTTCACCGAGCTGTTGAAGCGATTGGAGATCATGGACATCCACACCATCGGCGGCGGCATCTACAGCTACTGGCCGGTGGACTTCTCCCGGCCGATCGACAAGCCTGGGGATTGGGCCCGGGCGGTCGCTAATGTCCGCGACATCGGGCGTATCGCCGGAGACTGCGGGGTGGATTACTGCCTCGAAGTTCTGAACCGGTTCGAGGGCTACCTGTTGAATACCGCGGAAGAGGGCTGCCGCTTCGTTCGCGAAGTGGATGTCCCGGCGGTGAAAGTTATGCTCGACACCTTCCATATGAATATCGAGGAGAGCGACATGGGGGGAGCCATTCGCTCCGCCGCCGGACTCCTCGGCCACTTCCACACCGGCGAATGCAACCGCCTGGTTCCGGGGAGGGGCCGGATGCCCTGGCACGAAATCGCCACCGCCCTTCGCGATATTCACTACGAAGGTTCTGTCGTCATGGAGCCCTTCGTGCGCATGGGCGGAACCGTGGGCAAAGACATCAAAATCTGGCGCGACCTCAGCCGCGGAGCCTCGCTGGAGCAGCTCGACGAAGACGCAAAGAAGTCGCTTGAATTCGAACGCTTTATGTTCGAGTAACCGTTCGCTTTTCGAAAGCCCGATAGGCCTGAAGCATCCGGTCGTAACGATGCTTCAGGCGGTGGTCGGGAGTGACGGTTTCCTTGGCGTGGCAGAATGTCGTGCTGAGCTCCTCCTGCGAAGCGCCGCCGATGGCGTTCGCGGCCCGGATGGCGGCTCCGAGGCCGGCCGAGTTCGGCACGGCGATCGCTTCGACCTCCGACTGAAACACGTCGGCGATGATCCGGCGCAGCGCCGGACTTCGGGACGCGCCCCCGGTAATCCGGATTTTTCGGAACGCCTCCTCCTGCCATTCGCTGTGAAGCCGCATGGAGAGAATCTGCGACTCCAGGAGAGCCCGGGTGCGTTCTGCCGCCGAGGCCCGCGCCCAATTGAAATTGTATTGTACGCCGGGAGTCAGCACGAGGGGGGTCGATTCCGGGACGAAATAGGGAAGCATCAGATACTCCTCCTCCGGCGCCGGGGTGACCCGGTCGAACTCCTCATAGGTGCTCCCGCAAAGCCGCCGGACCTCTTCCCGCGCCAGGGAGCCGTTGCTGAAACAGATCAGGCTCATAAAGCCGCCGGCGGGATTCCCGAAAACATGTCCGCAACCGGCGGGGTCGGTGCGAAAATCGCGCATGGCTCCAAAAAAGGTGTCGCTGGTGCCGAGACTGATGACGGCGATGCCCGGCTCCCCGGCGCCCACGCCGATCAGACTGTTCGGGTTGTCCCCCGACCAGACGGCGACGGGAGTTCCCGCCTGGAAGCCGTATTTCTCAAAATAAGCCGCGAGTTTACCGGCGACCCGGTTCGACGGCACGGCATCCGGGAGCCGTTGCCGAAGTCCCGGCGCGGTGAACTCCGCGATCTCTTCGTCCCATCGCATATGCTTTAGATTCAGCAGGTTCATTCCGGCTCCATCGCCGTAATCGATGGGGGCGGATTCGCCGCAGAGAACCGAGCAGCCGAACGAACTGATGAGATGGATCACGGCGGTTTCCGCATAAAGCGCCGGATTGTCTTTGGCGAACTTCCGGATTTGCGGCCCGGAGAAGCGCTCCACCGGCGGACTGCCGGTATCATCCTGGATTCGCGAACCAAATGCCTCTCTCAGTTCCCCGCACTCGGCATGGGTCGAACGGTCCATCCAGATGGGGGAGAATCGTCGCGACAGGGTCGGAACCAGCTGCGCCGAAAGCGTTTGCTTCGGGTCCAGGCGGCCGACAGCAGCGAAGAAGGTCTTTTTCAGGTAAACGGTGCCGTGCTGCTGACCGGAGCCGGAGATTCCGGCGACTTCACGCAGCGGAACGCCCGCCTCGCTCATCCGGCGGAAGAGAAGATCCAGCGCATCGAGCCACATGCCGGGATCCGCTTCCCGGATCAAGGGGGCGTCATGCCGCCGGAATCCCTCCGGCGCTCCGTATTCCGGCAGGTCCTTGCCGAAGTTGACGGCAAAGGAGGGGAAAGAGCGCTCAGGGCTTTGGGGGTCAATGATTTCCGCCTTGAGCGACTGCGTGCTGAGGTCGAGTCCGAGATAGAGCGCCATGATTTACCGCCGCGGATCGATTTCGCCCAGGTTGCACATCTGCCGGATGCTGGCGAGATCGGCGGCGGATTGCGAAACCGAGGGCAGGGGGACTACCACCCGCTCCGCCAGTTCGAGAGCCATGGCGAGTGCGGTTACACAGTTGCGGATGAACTTTTTACGGCATCCATGGCCATCATCCGGATCGCCTTCCGCTCGCAGCATGTGGCAGTCGAATTCGATCACGCCTTTCCAACCGATCTGCCGGAGGGAGTAGAACATCATGGCGGTTTCCTTGAGCCCCTCCGGGCCGATCAGCGGCGGGAAGTCGTTGTCGAACTGCGCTTTGATCTGCGAGCCGAAATGCAGGAATTTCAGCATATTCATACTGCATAGAAAGCTGACCGTCATGGAAGCGTTCATCAGCGCCATCGATTCATGCTGCAAGAGCTCGGGGTTCACCCCCCAGAAGCCCTTCTCCTTCAGCTTGCCCAGAATGAAACCGACGGCATGGCCGCTGGTCGGCAGGAACATCTGGCCGCGCGGCTCGTTCGGCTTCGGTTCGATAGTCGCGCCGAGATAATTGGTCATCTTCTCCTGCCGGATATAATCGGTCACATGGTTAAGCCCCTCGGCCAGCCAATCATACACATTCTTCCAATCGACGGTGACCGGAACTTCAAAACCGTCGCGCGCCACCCAGTAGACATAGTATTTGGCGCCGAAGAAGCGGCCGATGCGAAGCGTGCGTTCGACTTTTTGAGCTGCCAGTTTGCGGATCGCGGGGTCGGGGTTGCAGAGCCCCCCGTTGCGGAACAGCTTGTGCCCGTGAAGGCTGCATATCGAAGCGTGGACTTCGATTCCGGCCTCGTCGAGAACCGCCTTGATGGCGTGCAGCTTCCGGCAGGTTTCGCCGGAGGGGTCGAGATCGTCCTCCGGCTTCTCCGGGTCCCACGGCACCAGGTCGTCATCGTGATAGCTGGTCGCTTCGATCAGGCCTTCCTTCGCGGCCCCGGCCAGGATTCCGGCGACCTCCAGCGAATCGAGGCGGTCGAGGACCGCGCCGCCGAAGGGATCGCTCAAAGGGCTTCCGACGCACCAGAACG
>JAVBRV010000414.1:0-11192 GCA_031547585.1 Victivallaceae bacterium | reverse complement strand
GGCAACCGCTTCCTGCTCCGCTTCGGGGAGAGCGCCTATGCCTTCGAAATCGCCGGGGGGGTCCCCGTAAACCTGCACTGGGGGGCCGGTTTCGACCGGATTGAAGATGCGCCCGGAGCCGATGCGCTCCGGCAGAATCTTCACCGGTCGCCCAACCAGTGCAACGCCACCCGCCGGGAGTATCCCGCCTGGTTCGGCGCGCTTTTCACCGAGCCCGCGCTGAAAGTATCCGGGGCCTCCGGCGTGCGCAACTCGCTGTTGCGTTACCTCGATGCTGAAGTCGCGGACAATACCTTGGAAGTAAAGCTCTTCGATGATGCGCAATCCCTCGCGGTTTCTCTTTTCTACCGCGTTCACGAAAGCAGCGATCTTCTCGATCGCTGGTGCGTGATTACCAATCGCGGGGAAACGGCGTGTACGCTGGAGAGCGTCCAATCAGCCACCCTCTACCTCCCTCCCCGGGCGAAGGGCTTCCGCGCCACCGGGCTTCACGGCCGCTGGGGCAACGAAGGCATGATCGAACGGGTCGACCTCAAACGGGGCAAGCTCGTTTACGAAAGCCGTACCGGGCTCTCCGGCCCCCACGCCATGCCCTTTTTCGCGCTCGACCCCGGCGACGCCACCGAAACGGGGGGCGACGTCTGGTTCGGAACCCTCCAGTGGAGCGGCAGTTGGAAGATCGCCCTCGACTGCGACGGTTACGAAGCCGTCAGCGTCACCGGCGGCATCCACGACTTCGACTTCCGCTGGAATCTGCAACCCGGCGAGAGTTTTACCACTCCTCTCTTCAGCTGCGGCTTCACCCGTGGCGGCTTCGGGGGCATGACCCGGATTCTGCACCGCCACCTCCGCACCGTTATCGAACCGACGGAGTTCCGGGGTACGGTTATGCCACTCATCTCCAACACCTTCGCTGTATTCGGGGTGGGGCCGGAGATGAACGAAACAAACGCGATGAAGCAGCTGGAAGCGGCGGCGGAGACCGGCTGCGAACTCTTCCTCTTCGATGCGGGCTGGCAGCAATCCTTCGGCGAGTGGACGCCGCACCGGGAGAAGTTCCCGAACGGGCTATTGCCCTTCGTCCGCCGGGCGCACGAGCTGGGGATGAAGTTCGGCGTCTGGGCCGAACTCGAATCCGTGGAATTCACCGGCAAGCTCTACGCCGACCACCCCGACTGGGTGATGAAGTACCCCGGCCAGGAGCTGACAAAGGAGCGGTTGGACGGCGCCCGGAGCGACCGGACCTTGCTCAATCTGGGCCTCGACGGCGTCCTCGAATTTCTCTGGGAAGCGGTGGATAACCTGATCGGCGGCAATGGGCTCGACGCTTTCAAGCTTGACATGAACCGCGCCTTCGTTCTCCCCGGTTGGGAGAATCCGCCGCCCGAGGGGGCGCAGTCGATCTGGGTCAAATACGTGCAGAACCTCTACGAACTCTTCACCCGGATCCGCCGGAAATATCCGCACGTTCTCCTCGAAAACTGCGCCCAGGGCAACAGCCGGGCCGACTGGGGATTCCTGCAATTCTGCTCGCGGGTGAACCGCAGCGACAACCAGGACGCGCTCGACATCCTGAAGCTCCACGAGGGCTTCAGCTACCTCCACCTCCCCAAATGGGCGGGGGGCGGCTGCCATATCAGCGAGTACGCCGGGCACATCAACCGGCGGGCGGTTCCGCTTCAGTTTCAGGCCTTTGCGGGTATGCTCGGCTCCCTCGCGATCGGCCGAAACCTCTTCAACTGCCCGGCTGCGGAAAAAGAAGAAATCCGCCGATACGCCGCCCTCTATAAGAAGCTGCGAAACGTCACCCAGAACGGCGACTTCCACCGTTTGATTTCGCACTTCGACTCGAATTACGCGGTCTACGAGTACGTCCTGCCGGACGCCTCCGAGGCGGTGGTCTTCTTCTTCGGCCACGCTCTGCAATACTCCGCCCGCCCGCCGCTGGCGGAGCTGCGCGGTCTCGACCCCGAAGCGCTCTACGAAACCGAAGTGTACGGCAACGGCCCCTCCGAAGCGGAAAAACGCTTCGGCTCCGGAGGCTTCACCGCCGCCGAGATTCCAACCGGAAGCCGCTTCTCCGGCGCGGGTCTGATGGCGATGGGGCTCCGCGCCGAACTTCATGGCGATTACGCCAGCCGCATTATTCGGCTGATCCGGCGGTAGTGAAGGTGTAGTGGACGGACTCCAGCACGCCGCCCTCGGCGGAGCGGAATCCGATATAGGGCGGGGAGTTGAGATAGATGTTGTAGGTTTTCCCCGGCTCCAGCCGCACCGGCAGCGTAATCACGGTCCGGCTCTCGTCGTAGGACGGCTTGGAAAGCGTTTCCGGGAAATCGACGTCGCTTTTCTGACAGAAGGACCACCCGCTCGTATTCATCGGGCGGTCGAAGGTCACCTTGATCTCCTTGAGATTCGGGTCAACGCCGGTGGCGCCGTTTTTCGGGGAGAGGGCGACGACCCGGGGAGCATTCTCCTTCTCCCACTCCTCTTTGATTTTCCGGCTATAGTCACCCCAGAGCGCTAAAGTCTGTTCATTCAACGGGAATTCCACCCGGCACTCCTTTTGACCGACGGTAATTTTCAGGTTCTCACGGATGAACGCCCGCATTGCGTCCCGTTTATCTTCCGGCAGATAGAATACCGCGTTATCTGCCATCGCCTCGACGGTCGGTGCCTTCCCGGCCGCCTCCGGCAAAATCGCCGAGAGCATATAGACGCCGTTCCGGTTAACGACGCTCACTTGGGAGGGAATTCCGCCTGCGTTGCAGCTCCGCAGTACTTCATCGGGCGCCGCGGCGATCTTCTTCTGCAGCTCCTCCGGCAGCCCCAGCGCGGGCAGCTCGCTCCCAACCGGAAGCAGCGCGAAGTACCCGCCCTCCATCTTCCGGATCGTCATGCCCCGATTGGCAATTCCAGGGGGAATGACCATTTCGTCGGAATCCGTACCGTTCTTCAGCAGGATGAAACGTCCCGACTTCGGAACTGCCGCCAGATAGAACCGGCCCCGGTTCTTCTCGGTAGACAACATCATGGTGACAATTTCCCGGACCTTCCACTCCAGGCCGCTGATCCCGGCGGCTTTCTCCAGCAGCCCGACGCCATTCCGGTCGAGGGCCGCCGCGTTGAAGTAGACCAGCTCACCGGTTCCGGCGGGGAGGTTCTTCGCGACCAGGGGGTCGATCGCTTCCCGCGCCTCGGCCCGCAGCTCGGGCATGAGAAGGCTCCCCAGGGCAAACAAAACACCGATTCCCAAAACATATCGCAGCAACTGCAATTTTGTACGCTTCATGGCAAACTCCTGTATTCGCAGCTTCAGATTCCGGGCCGACGCCCCGAGTCCGCGACCCGGAATCAACACGCGCCTTCCCGTCTGGCTGGCCAGCAGGAGTCCGGCGTATTGCGCCATTCCCGGCCGGTCCAGCCGTAGCACTCTTCGAACTCGTTCATCGCAATCGAGTTCAGCGATCATCGCCCAGCGTGAAAAGAGGAGGCGCACGAACGGATTGACGAAGAAGAAATTGGAGAGCGCCGTCAGGAAAAGCGCAACCGGATTGTCGTTCCGCCGCAGATGCTCCAGCTCATGAATCAGGATCATCCGCAGTTCCGCATCCGGATATTTGTCGTATTCCCCGAGCGGGCAAAGAACCGCCCCCCGCCGCAACGTTCCGAAGCAGGCCGCCACCGGCAGCAGTTCGCCGCCATCCAGCAGCCGGACCGGGAAACGCTCCAGGCCGGTCAGACGTTTCGACTCCAGGAATACCTCGAACACCCGGCCGCCGGTGATCGCGATGCACCGCCGGATCCGGTTGCGCCATATGAAGAAGTGCCCGATCTGCTTTGCCGACAGAAACAGCACTCCAACCCCATAAAGAACCGCCAGCACCTCGAACAGCGTCCACGCAGGCGCCGCCTTTGCCGGAGATACGGCAGGATTAATCACCGCCGCCGCCGGAGCCGGGCTCCACGCGGCATTCCAATCGGGAACCTCGATATGGTACGCCGGAGCATAGGCTTTCTCCCCGCCGCGCGGCCATGACACCTTTTCGAAGGGCAGCAGAATCAGCAGCAGGGCGAAGAGGAAAATCCAACGGCCGCCGGCGAAAACCAGCTTGCGCTTCAGAAAAAATTCAAGTGCCAGGAGCAAAGCGGCAATGATTCCGCCGCGCATCAGCGTATTCGCCAGATAGTAGACGAGGGCCGCGCTCATTTTTTCATCTCGTCGATTAAACGGCCGATCTCCTGAATCTCAGCCGGGGAGAGTTCGCCGCTTCGGATGAAAAACGAAATCATCGCGGCGGGCGCTCCGTCGAACAGCCGGTCCATGAACTGCCGCCCCGCCGATTTCAGCGCGGCGGCTTTGCTCACCAGCGGCTCATACTGATAACTGCGGCGGCTGCCGCTCTGCCGGACGAAGCTCTTCCGGACCAGCCTCCCCAGCATCGTCTTGACGGTGACCGCCTCCCACGGGTTGGAACTTTGAACATTCCGAACAATCTCGGGCAGCGTCTGCGGCGAATGCTCCCACAGCACCTTCATGACCTCCAACTCGCCCTCCGGTATCCGCACCTCTTCCATCATTCGAATACTCCTGTAATTGAATCCATTATTCATAAGTTACACAAGTAATCTATAAAAGCAAACTGGAATCGATCTTTTTTTAAGTTTTTTTCATACATTGACAAATCCCGGCTTTGCGTCTATACTATAGGTATGGATCTGCTTCAAGAAATCAGTCTTTTCGAACGGCGGCTGGGATGCCGGGCCGCTTTTCACGACTTCACCGGCGACATCACCCGCCTGGCGGAAGAGGGGGAGCTGCCGCTTCACCACCGTCACCCCGCCTGCGAGGAGATGCGTTCGGAACCGGGTTGTTACGAGCATTGCCTCCACTGCGATGTGCGGCTGACCGGGAAACAGATCGCCTTCGGGCGGCCCTTCCGGAAGCTCTGCCATGCGGGACTCCTCGAGATTGTCTTCCCCCTGCTCAAGTTCGGCGCTCCGGCGGGGGTCCTCTTTCTCGGCGTCTACCGACCCTCCCCCGGACTCATCCCCGAAATGAAGCAGCCCCACCTTCACACCCCCCTCGCCTCCCCTGCTGAAGAGATGCCGGAAGAGCTCTGCTGGTTCGGGGAGCTTTTCGCCGAATCGATCCGGCGGCGACTCGAAGCTCACCCCGAAACCGGCCGCCGCGACGGGCGCAAGGAGCGCATTCACTGGTGGTTCGAGCGGAACTTCCGGCGGCCCGAAGCCGCGCTCGCGGAACTGGCCGCCGAACTCGGCGTCGGCGAATCGCGCGCCGGGCGGCTGCTGAAAGAGGAATATAACCAGAGCTTCCCGGAATTGCTGAATGAATTCCGGCTCCGCTGCGCCAAAGAAATTCTGTCGCGCTCGCGCCTCCCGGTGGCGGAAGTGGCCGCGCTCACGGGATACCGTTCGGCCAACTACCTCTTCCGGCAATACCGAAAGCGCTTCGGCGTCACTCCCCGATGTTCCGGCAGGCCGGACGCGACGCGGGGCGGCTCCAGTGTTCCTTAAGAACCTGCCCCACACCCGTTTTCATCGCTCCGCTCGCCGGGTTGAAAACGCTGCGGTACGAAAAGAACACCGACCCCTGTACCCCCGGGCGGATGCTGTTGAAATTGAGCTGGTCGCCCAGTTCGCGCGCCTGCCAGCGCTGTTCCTCGCCCAGCCGGTAGACGGCGTGGCCGATGTAGAGGTTGACCTTGGTCCCTTTGACCACGCCGCACCACCAATCCACCAGCGCCGCATAGGCGGCGGTCTCGTGTGAGAAGGGCCAGTAGATCTGCGGCACGATGTAGTCGACCCATCCCCAGCGGACCCAACTGCGGGTATCGGCGTACTGAGCAAAGAAGGACTCTTTGCCGCCGGTCGGCGAACCCAGCTCCTGACGGCTCCGGTTCGCCCAGATGCCGAAGGGGCTGATGCCGAACGCCACCCGCCGCCCGGACTGCCGATTGTGGCGGGTAATGCTGTCACGGACGCTTTTCACCAGCAGGTTGACGTTGGTGCGCCGCCAGTTCTCCAGAGACAGATTGCCGGAGTTGTGGTTGCGGTACGACTCCCGGTCGATGTTCCCCATCGTGGTGTAGGGGTAGAAGTAATCGTCGAAGTGGATGGCGTCCACCGGATAACGGGCGAGAATCTCGCGGACGGTCTCCACCACGTGGCCGACCACCGCCGGTTCGCCGGGGTTGAGGAAGTGGAGGTAGCACTCCTTGCCCGCGCCGTCTTTGCCGAGAGGGCATTCGAGCACCATCCCGGGATGCCGGCGGGCGAAGCTGTCGGGGGCGAGCGTGGCGAGGTACGCCTCTTTCTTCTGCGGCGTCGAGCCGATCACCCGGTAGGGATTGAGCCAGGCGTGAAATTCCAGGCCGCGCCGCTGCGCCTCGCGGACCATGAAGTCGAGGGGGTCAAAATTCCCCAGACTCTTGCCCTCCGTTCCGGTCAGCCAGCGCGACCAGGGGTTGTGGCGCGACGGGTAAAAGGCGTCGCACATCGGCCGGACCTGGAAGAAGATCGCGTTGAAATTCGCTTTCTTCAGGTTCTCGACCACGGCGATATAATTTTTCTTAAACGTTTCGGCATCCGCGCTTTTCGGGAAGTCGATGTTGCCCACGGTGGCGACCCAGGCTCCGCGCAGCTCGACCGCCTTCGGGCGGTACGACTCCGGCAGCGTCACCGTTGCGGAGGAGAACTTCCCGGCATAGCGCACCGGTTTCCCGGTGACGGGGTCGGCCAACACCCGATCTCCCCCGGCCGCCGCCAGGCCGAGAAACAGGGAAGCCAAAGTCAAGACCCCCCTTCTCATTCGCCGGCCTTCCGTTTACGCGGACGGCGCTTGCGCTTGCCGCCACCGCCGCCGGAGCGGCGTCCGCCGCCCACTCTCGGCCACTCGCGCTCCACCTCCTCCATCGGCCCTTCGGCAACGGCGGTACGGATGAGCAGCAGTTCGCGGGCATGCGGGTAGGAGCGGCTGTCCAGCATATTCTCCACGCCGCGGCCCCGTTCTTCGAACAAGGGCTGCATGAAGAGGATGCGTTCGGCGGAGAGGGTCATCCGGTTCATCATGTTCTGCGGGCGGAAGAGCCGGTCCAGCACCTTCTGGATCGCCGGGAGGTGCGTCTCCGAGCTCCGCCAGAGCTTCCCCACCGGCTGCTCCAGCTCGCGCTCCACGAAGGGCAGCGCCAGCGTCGCCATCGCCAGCGAAACGCTGTTGCGGTAGATCCCTTCGGCCACCCGGCAGTTGCGTTCGTTGAAAAGGTCAAGAGCATAGCGACAGACGGGCGTATCCCAGGCCTCGTCCAGCTCCGGGAGGAAATAGGCGAGGAGGCCATATTCATAGAAGGCGAGAAAGTGGCGGTCGCCGTAGCTGGAACTCAAAATCTTCTCCAATTCCAGCGACAGTCGCGACGGGGCGGCGTGCCGAATGAAGGGCAGCTTGGCGAAGAGCGCGTTTTCGGTTCCGGCCTCCAGCGTGAAGTCGTACTGGCCGACCAGCTTCAGCGCCCGGAGCATCCGCACCGGATCCTCCTCGAAGCGGAGCGCCGCGTCGCCGATCGCCCGCACCACGCCGGCGCGGATGTCCCCCACGCCCTGCCCGGTGAAATCGAGAAGCTCGGAGTCGACCGGATTGAAGAAGAGGGCGTTGACGGTGAAGTCGCGCCGCCAGGCGTCCTCCTCGGCGGTACCGAAGACGTTGTCCGACAAGATCATATTCTCGGGCAGGTTCTCGCCCGAGCGGCCGCTTTTGCCCGGCCCGGCGGGAGCTTGGCGGAAGGTGCTGACCTCGAAAAGTTGCCCCTCCCAATGCACGTGCACCAGCCGGAAGCGCTTGCCGATGATGCGGGCATTGCGGCGGCCGAAAACCGTCCGCACCTCTTCCGGCGTGGCGGCGGTCGAGATATCGTAGTCCTTGGGGGCGCGTCCCAACAAAAGGTCGCGGATCGCTCCGCCGACGATGTAGGTTTCGAAACCGGCGTCCGTCAAAGTGGCCACCAGATCGGTGACGGCGGGGTCGACGGGAAGTTCGTGCTTCATTGGAACTCCCTCCGGATAATGGTGTCCACCTGGTTCAGCTCCGAATCGAGATAGGGGTAGTCGGCGTTGTAGTGCAGCCCCCGGCTCTCGCGCCGCCGGAGCGAACAGTCGATGATCAACTCGGCGACCGTGGCGATATTGCGCAATTCGACCAGATCGGAGGTCACGGTAAAATCCCAGTAATAACGTTCGATCTCCTTGCGGATCATCTTGATGCGGTTCTTGGCCCGCTCCAGGCGCTTGTTGGTGCGGTAGATGCCGACGTAGTCCCACATGAAGCGGCGGATCTCATCCCAGTTGTGGGTGATGACCACCTGTTCGTCGGAGTCGGTGGCGTTGCCGCTCATCCAGCCGAGCTGGGCTTCGCCCGCCGGGTGCGATTTACGGAAAAATTCGAACTTCGCATCCACATCGGCCGCCATGAAGCGCGGCACCACGATCGCCTCCAGCAAACTGTTGCTGGCCAGGCGATTGGCCCCGTGCAAGCCGGTGCAGGCCGCTTCGCCCACCGCGTACAAGCCCTGGATGCTGGAGGCCCCCTTCACATCGGTCCGGATGCCGCCGCAGACGAAGTGAGCCGCCGGAACCACCGGAATGAGGTCATGCGCCATATTGACGCCCGCATCGAGACACTTCTGGAAGATGTTGGGGAAGCGGCGGCGCAGGGTCTCCTCGTCGTGGTGGCGGATGTCGAGGTAGACGCACTCTTCGCCGGTACGCTTCATCTCCGAGTCGATCGCCCGGGCGACCACGTCGCGGGGGGCCAGACTCTTCATCGGGTGGTACTTCTGCATGAATTCGACCGGTTCGGCGTCGCGGTGTTCGCGGCACTTCAGCACCGCCCCCTCGCCCCGCAGCGCCTCGCTGATCAGGAAGGAGCGGATGGTCGGGTGGTGAAGAATGGTCGGGTGGAACTGGATGAACTCCATATTGGCGATCTCCGCCCCCGCCCGGTAGGCCATGGCGATGCCCGAGCCGCAGGCGACGTCGGGATTGCTGGTGTAGAGGTAGACTTTGCCCGCGCCGCCGCAGGCGATGGTGGTCGACGGGGCGAGGAAGGTGAGGATGCGCCCCCCCTTGATGTCGAGCGCGTAGACGCCGAAGCAGCGGTTCGGATTCACCCGGTCGTGCCGCGAACTCATGACGAGGTCGACGGCGGCGTGATGCTCGAAAACTTCGATGTTCGGCCGGGCCGAAACGGCTTCGACCATAACCCGTTCCAGCTCCGCGCCGGTGATGTCGCCGGCATGGAGGATGCGCCGTTTGTGGTGGCCGCCCTCGCGCCCGAGGTCGTACTCCTCGGAGTCCTCTTCGTAGCCGAGTTCGCCGCGGGTGGTGAATTTCACGCCGAGGTCGATCAGGTCGCGGATCGCTTCCGGCCCCGCCTCGACGATGGCCCGGACCGCGTCCGGCTTGCAGAGTCCGGCTCCGGCGGTCAGGGTATCTTTGACGTGTTCATTGAAGGAGTCGAGGGAATCCATCACGCAGGCGACGCCTCCCTGGGCGAGACGGGTATTGCTCTCGGCAATGTCCCGCTTGGTGAGGACGGCGACTCTTCGGCCCGAATCGGCAAGCCGGAGGGCGCTCGACAATCCGGCCAGCCCGCTGCCGATCACCAGGTGGTCGAACTTCAGGGTTTCACTGTTTTTCATGGCTTTTCCGTTTCGGAACGGGGCAAACTCAAAAGCGTTCTCCGCCGGGAAGGCCGAACCCGCTTTTGAAATTGCCCCTGTTGATGATATGAATACTGTTAAAGTACACCGGTTCCGGACTTTTTTCAACCGGAAGCCGCCGAAAAACTGGCAAAACCGCCCCTCCGGATGTACAGTATGGAAAAACCAACCCCGCAAGGATATTCAACCATGCCGATCTTTCGTTTTCAGTGCCGGAAGTGCCGGAAGGGAATGGAGCTTCTCCTCCCCCGCCACGACGCCCCCGCCACCTGCCCGGAGTGCGGTTCCACCGATATGGAAAAACAGCCGAGCGTCTTCGCCGCCGTCACCAAAACCGGCCCCGCCTCCTGTGCTTCGCGGCGCGACTGCCCCTCGGCGGGCGGCCACCAGTGCGGCGGCGGCTGCTGTCACGGTAAACAATGAATAAACAGCAACTTCTCGCCGCTCTCGAAGAGATCGGCATGCGTCCGGGGCGCGGACTCGGTCAGAACTTCCTGCTCGACGGGAACCTGCTGGACGCCATCGTCCGGCTCGGCGCGCCCCGTTCCGGCGAAGTAATCCTCGAAGTCGGCCCGGGGTTCGGCTCGCTCACCCGGCGGCTGCTGAAAACCGGGGCCGAAATCTATGCGGTCGAATTCGACCACCGCATCGCCGAATACCTCCGCAACCATCTGAAGCAGGAGAACTTCCACCTGACCGAAGACGACGCCTGCCGGGTCGATTACGGCAAGCTCCTGCCGCGCGAACGCCCGTTTCGGACGATCGCCAACCTGCCCTACTCCATCAGCACCATCTTCATCGTCCGGATGCTCGAACTCCCCCTTCCTCCCCTTTCGATGCTCTTCATGCTGCAACGGGAGATGGGCGAACGGCTGGCCGCCGCCCCCGGCTGCAAGGCCTATGGCGCGTTGTCGATCCGCACCCAGGCGCAATATGAAGTGCGCCTCGAGAAAATCGTGCCGCCCGACGTCTTCTTCCCGCCGCCCGAAGTGGATTCGGCCATCGTCTCCTTCCACCGCCATGCCACCCCCCTCGCCGACGCAGAAACGCTGCGGCGGCTGACCGGCGTGGTAAAAACCGCTTTCGCCCAGCGGCGCAAGCAGTTGGGCAAGGTTCTCGAGGGGAACTACGGCAAGGAGAAAACCGCCGAAGCGATGGCGGGCATGAACCTGCCCCGCGAAATCCGTCCGGACCGGTTGTCGGTCGCCGAATTCATCGAACTTACCAAACGACTCTTTGCCTAGAGGTGAGTCATGGCGGAAGAGCTGCGAAAAACTCCGCTCTACCGGCCGATCTCCGACTCTTCGCCGGAGATTGTCATCGATGTGTTTACCCTGGTCGAAGGCGAACGCTACACTGTGGCGCGGCACGTCCACCCGGAGTACGAAATGATGATTCCCCTTCGGGGGAGTTATGATTCACACCTGAACGGCAAAGAGTTACGCGTACCCGCCGGGA
>JAVBRV010000142.1:0-4057 GCA_031547585.1 Victivallaceae bacterium | reverse complement strand
CCCCGGCTGGGGATTGCGCCAGCTGGTCCGGTAGAGATAACGAGTCGCAGGGGTCCGCACCTGAAGGGCGGCCCATTCGACCTCTTTCGGGGAGTACCAGTCGTCGGTCTCCGTGCCGCGCCGGAGGGGAATGCGCTCTTCGGTGTTGTCGGCATAGAGGACGCGGCAGGCGCCCAGTTCCTCCCCCGGCTTTGCCGAGACGAAGAGGGCCGTGCTGAGAATCCGGATTTCGCTCCAGGCTGCGCCGACGGGAATCTCCCCGCTGACTTTCGGCATGGTGTTGCCGACGGCGATCAGCTGCGGCGTGGTTTCGGCGAGGCGGTAGAGGTCGCCCCGGAGCTCCTGAATGCCTTTCGGCAGCGAAGCAAGCGTTTCGCTGTGCAATCCCGCCGTTTGCGGCAGATTGGAGAAATCGGCGTTCAGATTGGCCGCTTTGCCCAATTCCGCGAAGGCGGTTTTTTTCAACTGCTCCGGGTCGATCCGGCGGGTCAGCGACAGATTGCGAAGAAGTACGGTTCCCTTGCGGACCACGCCCGCCATCACCAGGACCTCCGTCTCCCTTTTTTCCACCCGGAAGCCGCGTTTGAAGGCCGACCACTGGCGGAGCGGACGGTTTTCACGCCCATCCCAGAAGAATTGCTCGCGGATGCCGAGGTCGATGACCGACAGATAAGGCATCGGGTTCTCCCCCTCCGCCGAGAGATTCATGTACTCGCCGGTGAGCTCGTAGTAGCCGGGCGCGTCCAGCACCAGCTTCTGCTGGATCCGGACGTTTTCCTTTTCGCTCCCGCTGTTCACCAGACGGAGGCTGCGGATTTCGCCCTCTTCAACCGTGATGGAGCCTTTGCCCGGTTCGCAGTGCCAGTAGGCGGGCAACATTCCTTTGGCCTTATCCATGCCGATGTCGCCGTTCAGGATGCGGAAGTCGGGATTCTGCAGAAATTCGGTCTGCCCCTCCGGCTCGACGGTGAAGGCCTCCGGGTTGAAGGGACCTTGGGCGAAGACCATGGTCCGCAGGGGGAAAACGCCGCGCGCCCCCTTTTTAACCGGGAAGCGTTGGGTTTTTCCCATGAGATCGGCGACTTCGACCACGCCATCCGCCGCCGCCACGAAGGCGATCCGGGGCGGGATAACGCCGGAATTCAAGGAGTAGAGCATGGCGGTCTGCGTGGGCTTTTCAGCGTCGAAGAGTTCGCCGAGAATCTGCCCGTTCAGCCGGTCGAAGCGGATGGGGCCGGCATGGGTCTTCCCCTCCAGCTTCGAAACGCACTGGGCGATGGCGAAGACGGGCTTCTGCGGATACCAGCCGTGCGCCTCGAATTCGCCCTGCGTGAAACAGGTCATCAAGAGCGGCGTGTCGAAGAAGAAGTTGCGCTTAAAGCCGTTGCGGACCGTCTGGAAGACGTCTTCGGCCACATCCTCCGGAGTCGAAACCAGGTGCTCGGTCTGCCAGGCCGGCTTCCCCGGGAAAAGCTTTTGGTATTCCGCGAGGCGCGCCCAGGGGCGGTACCGGTGCATGCCGAGAAGGTCGAAGTACTTCCCCCCGTTATGCTTGGCGAGGTAGTTGATGAGGTGGGGGTGCGGCGTGAATCCGCCGGAGACCACCACCGCCTCGGGATCGGCCGCCTTCGCCGCTTCATAGGCGATCTTGAGGAGTTCGAGGTACTCCGCGTTGGGGGCGGTGAGGAGCCGTTCCCCCAGGTCGCCCGGGGTGCCGAAGATCCAGTCCGGTTCGTTGATGATTTCCCAGTATTTAATCTCATTTTTATAACGCGAGACGGTACGGAAGACGTACTCCCGGAAGGCCTTGTGGTCACTGGGAACCGAATTGGCGTTGTGGTGCCGGAGCGTCTTCGTCGCCCAGCGCGCGGGGGTGCCGAGGATCGCGATCAGCCGGAGGTCGGCTTCTTTAGCCTCGCGGACCACCCGGTCCGGCCGGTTCCAATTCCATTCGCCCGGCAGCGGCTCCACGGTCCGCCAGAGGAAAGAGTTCATATCGCGCTCCCAGCGGATGCCCATCCGGCGGAAGAAGTCGGGGTTCCGCGACTCCGACAGGTGCGAACCGAAAAGCGACTCCTTCGCCAATTTCTCCGGCAAGGGCGGCAGGATCACGAAGGCGCGCTCGCCGGAGTAGAGCGTTTGCCCCTCCCGGCTGCCCGAGAGCTTCACGGCGTACCAGCCGGGGGCATTGACCGGGATAGGGAGAGAAACGTCCTTCATCTCCCCGCCCTTCAGGGTGAATTCGCGGCTCGGCGTGCCATGCTTCCCCCCGTAATAGTCGGTGATTTCGGCGGCGACCCGGAAGCGCGCCTCCTGCGAACCGGGGTTGAAGAGGTGGAAGCCGAGCTCCCGCGCTTCCCCGGCGGCGAAGAGGTGGTTGTTGCCGAAGAGTCCGCTGTCGGGAACGATCGCGGGTTCCCCTTCGGTGTTGATGGCGGCGTAGCCGGGGTCGTTCCGGTCGCAGGAGTGATAGGCCAGCGTATGGGCGTCCGGAACCGGGACGGCTCCTTTGGCGTAGTTGGCGATGTACTCGGCGGAACGAACCGCATTGGAAATTTCGATGTCATCGAGCGCGGATTCGGCGACGATGCCGTGGCGCGAGGCGACGCCGCCGCCGAACGCCAGATATTCCGGGAGGTACGGGATGACGGCGGCCGCCGCCGAATCGGCCAATTTGCCGTCGAGGTACAGCTTTCTCCCCTCGGGGCCCCAGGTGTAGGCGACGGCGTGCCATTCGCCCCGCTTCCAGTCGGCGTCGCCGCTCAGTACTTTGCTTCCGCGCAAGCCGATCGAAAACCGGGGCGGGGCGTCTTTTACGCCGTGGAATACGGCGGAGCGCAGATTTCCCCCCAGTATGGTAAAGGCGGTTTCGCGGCGGTCGGAGGGGGAAGAGAAGACGGTGGCCCAATTCTCCATTTCCGTCGCGTCTTTGAGGGGGGAAATGCGGAATTGCACGGTCCCTTCGCGGAGGTTGAAGTAGCCCGGCAGCTTCAGGAAAAGACGCGAAGCGCTGTCTTCGAAGCGGAGCGCGTCGCCGTTTTTGCCCGGCACGAAATCCGGATGGTCGTTGACCCAGGGCGAGGCCGCCGCGGCGAACGCGAGCGGCAGAGCAAAGAGAGTCAAAAAAGTTTTCATTACCATTGCCAATTGTTTGTGGGGAGACTGCGATAAATATCTTCGGAACCGAATTCACCGGGAACCCGGGCGAGAAACCCTTTGACGTGACCGTCGACGAACAGGACATTGGCGAGCCGTTCGCCGCTGTGAATCGGCTTGATAACGGGGCCGCTGCTTGAATAGGAGCCGTAGACATAGGCATACGCCTGCGTGCGCGCGGTATTGACCGACTCCGCCGCCGCCACGATCTGCGACGCCCGCTTAATTTGATTGAGGCGTACCCTCGTTGAAGTTCCGAAGCGGAAAACCGCTTCATTGACGCCGTATTCGGGATACTGTGATTCATATATGCCGACCGTAGTGCGGATCCCTTCGCGCCAGTAGTTGTAGTAGTAATTGGAAGCGGGGGCTCCCCGGCCGGGGCAGAAAAAGGTTCGGGAGTCGAGCAGCTTGGTATCATTGATCAGGTTGCTGGGCCAATACCAGGTGGCGGTGCTGTCACGCAGGTCGGGGAGGCGGCCGTCGTAGAGATCCGCATACAGGAGGAAGGCACTCCCCAGCGTCTTCATTTTGGCGGCGCATTGGATCGTCTTGGCCCGGTCGCGCGCTTTATTGAGGGCGGGGAGAAGGATGGCGGCCAGAATCGCGATAATGGCGATTACGACCAGGAGTTCGATCAGGGTGAAAAAAGAATTCCGAACGGTGAATTTCATACCTATGATTCCCTTTCGAGTTGTGGTGCTTTCTACCCTATAATTATAGCCGGAATTCCGTCGATGGCAATAGGGCGTGACGGAATTGAATGTAAACAAATTGGAAATAGAAAGAAAATAATAGAAAAATATAAATCGATCTTGAAAATAACAGAAAGAGGATTATGCTATAGGCAGCCGGTGGAAGAGGCGGCGTGTACCAAACAACATTGCGTGCCAATCTCCCC
>JAVBRV010000094.1:0-6792 GCA_031547585.1 Victivallaceae bacterium | reverse complement strand
CAGGGCGAACTGGGCCAGAAGGTGCGCGAGGGGTCGAGCCTCTTCACCATGCGCCCGAGCTCGCGGCTCAGGCGGTCGTAGTTGATGAGATAGAAAGTGCGGTGCTCCTCGCCGTACCAGCGGGTGGCGCCGATCACTTCGTTGTCGCCGCACCAGAGGGCGAGCGAGGCGTGGCTGCGGAGGCGCGGAATCTGGAAGGAGAGCTCCTCCTTGACGTTGTCGATGAACTCCTCGGTCGAGGGGTAGAGGCTGCACGAGAACATCATGTCCTGCCAGACGAGGAGTCCTTTGCGGTCGCAGAGCCGGTAGAAGAAATCCTGTTCGAACTGGCCGCCGCCCCAGACCCGGAGCATGTTCATATTGGCGAGGCGGGCGGATTCGAGAAGATCCTCATACTGTTCGGGGGTCTGGCGCGAGGGGAAGGCGTCGCCCGGAATCCAGTTGGCGCCCTTGCAGAAGATGTCGACGCCGTTGATCCGGAAGATCATCGAGGTGCCGGCTTCGTCGGGCTTGTTGATGAGCTCGATGGTGCGGAGCCCGATGTCGCGGCACTCCCGCTCATAACCGGTGTCGACGGTGAGCGGGTAGAGGTGGGCTTCGCCGCTGCCGTTCGGCCACCAGAGCTGCGGATTCTTGACTTCGAACACCGCTTTGACCCGGTTGAGCCCGGTTTTCAGGGTGGCGGTGACGGTTTTAGTTTCGCCGTTAAAGGTGAAATCGACCTTCTGCCGCCCGTCGCGGTGGGCCAGGAGCTCGGCGACGGCGGTGACGGTGACTTTGTTCTTCTCGTGCTTCTGCTCGGCGTTGACGGTTTCGATGCGGGCCAGGTTGACGCCCCGGAGCGTGAGGGGAACGTAGACGCCGGAAACCATGAGGGTGACGCCCCAATCCCAGCCGCCGTGGCAGTGGGTCTTGCGGACGAGGTTGAGGTGCGGCACCTTGGAGCAGCCGTTCATCGGAACCGGCATGGGGAGGCGGTCGGCGACCTTCTTCGCCTCCGGCTCGACCGCCTTGAAGAGGATGCGGATCGAGTTGGTTCCGGGCTTCAGGTAGGACTTCACTTCAGGGCGGTAACGGGAAAACTGGTTGCACCCCTCCATCGCCTTCTTGCCGTTGATATAGAGGGTTCCGAAGAGGTCGAACATCTCGACGTTGAGGTAAACGCTCTCGCATTCAAAGAGTTCCGCGGAAACCTCGAACTCGCGGGTGTACTCCCAGTCGTGCTCGCGGAAGTGCTGAACAGCCAATTCGTTGCGTCCGTAGTACGGATCCGGAATCTCCCCTGCCGCCAGCAGCGCCGAATAGTTGTCGCCCGGCAATTGGGCTTCGATGGTTTTATTCTCCCAGCGGGTGCTCCGCAGCGACCACACGCCCGACAGATCAATCTGGAAACTCATGTGCATATCTCCATAAATGGGGTTTCTCCATAATATATCGAAGCCCACCAATGATTTCAAGAGTTCCCGGCTGCAATAAAATGTTCCATTATGCAAAAAATGCAACAACATTGATTGTCGAAGACATCAATGCCTGATTGCGTGATCCTCTTTCTGCCTTTTTTTGCGTTATCTGCATATTTTGTCCTGAATAATATGCAGATAAAATCACTCTACTCGTGAGTCCTTACCCTTCGTAGGCTTTAACAAAAACATCCCCAGGGTTATGAGAAAAATAAACAGCGCATAGACAAAATACTTGAAAAAAGAAACCGGTCCGTAGAATTCACTGTATTGCCCGCTTTCCGATGGAGTCGATACAGCATCAACGATCAACCGTTGAAACAGGACAATGCCAATAATGCTTGCAACAATGATTGCTACACCAAGAAATTTCACTTCTTTCCCCGTGATTCCTTAAGATATATGGGAACCTGGCTGAGAAATACTAGAAAACAATTAGGCGCAGAAGTAACCACCCGTCTTGGGGGCTCCGCGGAATTCGATTTTGTTCTGTTCGCGCAATTGCCGGATGTAACGCTCGATGGTACGGGTCGTCACTCCGATGGCCGCCGCAATGGAGTTGGTGCGACAACCGGGATTCTGCCGGATATGGTCCAGAATCTTTACTCCGACATTTACTCCGACATTTACTCCGACATACGCCGGATACTTTTGCAAGGTCCGCGAAATTTCTTCCAGCATGAACTCGATGAAGATGCCACTGTCGGCCGCCGCGGAGCTCCGGTTGATCGCCTGATAGTAACCCGCCTGGTTGGCATGGACCATGTTCTCGACCGGAAGATGCTCGAATACCGGGTGCTGTTTCGCCAGGAGCAGCGACTGCCACAGGCGGCCGAGCCGCCCGTTTCCATCCCGGAACGGGTGAATGTACTCGAACTCGTAGTGAAACACACAGCTCTTGATGAAAAGATGATCCTCCGAACGGGTCAGCCAGTGAAAAAGGTTGCGCATCAACTCCGGCACCCGTTCCGCCGGGGGAGCCATGTGGATCACTTCCGTTCCCGCGACCACGCCGACGCCGGTCGTGCGAAGCCGGCCCGGAGCCTCCAACAGGGCCGTCATCATAACCCGGTGCGCCTCGAGAAGAGCATCCATCGAAAAGGGATCGAGGGTGGGGAAGAGGTCATAGGCGGCAATCGCGTTCTTTACCTCCTGGATTTCGCGGACGGGGGCAACCACCAGCTTCCCCTCGAGAATCGCGGTAATCTGGCTCTCGGAGAGGGTATTGCCCTCGATGGCCAGCGACCCCTGAATCGTCTTAATGCGATTCGCCCGCCGCAGCCGCAGCGCATCCTCCTGCTCCATGCGTATCGCATACCGTTCGACCAGCGCCGAAATTTCGGCAACCAGTCGAACGATTTTCCCGGTGATGGTAAATGGCGGTCGATAATCCATACGATAAGAATACCCCGGGATCAGGCAAAAGTCAAGATTTTATCTTGAAAAAAGCCTACGACGCCACCGTTCGCCGGAAGCGCCTCCAGGAGAGGAGGAAGAGCACCAAACCGATCACCGAGAGGGAGAGGAAGGACTTCCAGACCACCGAGAGGCCCGCGCCCCGGTAGAGGATCGCCTGGCTGAATTCGACGAAGTGGGTGGTCGGGGCGAGCTGCATGAAGAGGCGGACCCCTTCAGGCATACTCTCCTGCGGGGTCATGCCGCCCGACAGCATCTGCATCGGCAGCAGGACCAGGATCAGCAGCATGCCGAGCTGCGGCATATTCTGGGCGACCGAGCCGAGGAAGATCCCCATCGAAGTAACGGCGAAGAGGTGGAGTCCCATCCCCAGCATGAAGAGCATGATCGACCCCTCGATCGGCACGTGAAGCATCCCCCGGATCACCAGGATCAGCGACAGTCCGGCCGCCGCCATCACCACCACCGCCATCGACCAGACCTTGGAAACCATGATCTCGAAGGAGGTGACCGGCATGACGAGCAGGTGCTCCAATGTGCCGTGTTCGCGTTCGCGGATCAGGGCCGCCCCGGTCAGGATGATCGCCAGCATGGTAATGTTGTTGATCAGCTCCATCACCGAACCGAACCACGCCTGGGTCAGGTTGGGGTTGAAGCGGTTGCGGGTGACGATTTGAACCGGCTGGAGAGAGCCGGTCTCCCCCCGGGAGAGGTAGGCGGTGATCTCATCCATCGCCATCTGCTGGATGTAGCCGCTGCCGGTGAAGGCCTGCGACATGCGGGTGGCGTCGACGTTCAATTGCAGCTCCGGCTGGTTCCCGCCGAGGACGTCCTTCTGGAAGCTGTTCGGAATGACGAGAACGAAGGTATAGTCCCCGCGGTCCATGCCCGGGTCGATCTCCGGCCGGGAGATGTGGACGGGCTTCAAAAAGCGCGGCGGGAAAAAGGCGTCGGCAATGCGCTTCGACAGCTGCGAATCATCCTCGTCGACAATGGCGATCGCCGCGTTGGTGATGGAGTCCGGCGCCGCCGTGGCCGCAACGTAAACCCCCATGGTGAAGGTATAGAGAACCACCCCCAGGAGCAAGGGGTCGCGCAAAAGTCCGCGCAGCTCCTTGACGCCGAGCTCGATGATGTTTTTGATCTTCTGCATGATGATTTCCCCCTCAGGACGCCTGTTTCTTCTGCAGCACGATGCCGAGGCCGAGCACCACGGGAACCGTCAATAGAAGCGTAAAAAACGGCGTCTGCAAATCGGCGAAGGCCAACGCTTTATTGAACACCCCCCGGCAGATCAGCAGCATGTGGGTCGTCGGGTAGAGTTCGCCGATGACGCGCCCGGCCCCCTCCAGCGTGGAAACGGGGTTGAGCAAGCCGCAGAAGGAAACCGCCGGCAGCAGCGTCCCGATCATGGTGAGGAAAATCACCGCGATCTGGCTGCGGGTCACCGACGAGGCCAGGAGGCCCATGCCGGTGGAAACCACGCAATAGACCACCAGCGACGCCACCAGCATGAAGGGGCTCCCCTTGATCGGCACGTCGAACACCACCACCGCCATCACCACCAAGAGCAGCGCGCTCAAGGTGGAGAAGAGCACATAGGGCAACTGCTTGCCCAACAGGAACTCCGCGCGGGTGAGCGGCGTCACGTAGAGGTTGATGATCGACCCCATCTCCTTCTCGCGCACCACGGCCAGCGCCGCCAGGATCGCCGGAATCATCATGAGAAGAATCGGAATTACCGCCGGAACCATCGCCGGCAGGCTCAACACGTCGGGATTGTAACGGAACCGGGTCTCGATGGAGACCGGCGTCAGCCCGACCGCCGTCTTGCTGTGCAGCGCCTTCTCCTCCAGCCATTTCGAGTGGATTCCCTTGACGTAGCCCTGAATGGTTTCGGCCCGCATCGGCATGGCGCCGTCGACCCAGAAAGCGACCTCGGGAGAGTAGCCCTGTTCGGCCTGCTTGCCGAAGCCGGGGGGGAACTCCACCACCAGGCTGACTTTGCCGCTGCGCATCCGGTGCTCCAGATCGGCGTAATCGACGATCGGCGGCTTCTCTATGAAGTAGCGCGAGCCGGCGATGCTGAGCGCGTAATTCCGGCTGAGCTCGCTGTGGTCGCGGTCGAGAACGGCAAAGGAGAGATTCTCCACGTCAAGGCTGATGCCGTAGCCCATCACCAGCATCAGGAGGAGCGCCCCGAACAGCGCCAGCGTCGCCCGGATGGGGTCGCGGATCAGCTCCAGATTCTCCCGCCAGCAGCAGCTGAACCAGCGCTGAACGCTGAAAATCCGCTGGAAGGCAGACGGCTCGTGCGCCGCCTCGGGTGTGAACGACGTCGCTTCCGCCGGGGGAGCTTCGGGCTCCGCTTCACGGAGGTAGCTGATGAAGGCCTCCTCCAGCGTCTCGGCTTTGCGCTCTTCGACCAGTCCGGCGGGGGTGTCGCAAGCGAGGGATTTGCCGGCGTGCATCATCGAAATGCGGTCGCAGCGCTCCGCCTCGTTCATAAAGTGGGTGGTGATGAAAATGGTCACCCGGTCGCGGCGGGAGAGCTCGATAATCAGCTCCCAGAAGCCGTCCCGCGCCACCGGGTCGACGCCCGAAGTGGGTTCGTCGAGAATCAGGATCTGCGGCCGGTGCACCACCGCCGCCGCCAGCGACAGCCGCTGCCGGATGCCGAGCGGCAGCGCGTCCGGCAGCTGATCGGCCACGCTCTGCAATTGAAAGCGCTCCAGCATCGCCCGGACGCTGTCCTCGACCTCCGCCTCGGGAATCCGGTACAAGCGGGCGTAGAGCAAAAGGTTCTGGCGCACACTGAGTTCGCCGTAGAGCGAAAACGCCTGGGTCATGTACCCCAGCTGTTGGCGCACCGCCATGTCGTCGTCCCCCACCGGCTTGCCGAACAGCCAGGCTTCGCCATCGCTGGCGGGGAGAAGCCCCGTCAGCATCCGCATGGTGGTGGTCTTGCCGCAGCCGTTGGAGCCGAGAAAGCCGAAAATTTCGCCGCGGCGGATGCGGAAGCTGACGTGATCGACGGCGGTAAAGGAGCCGAAGCGCTTGGTCAGCCCCTTGGCCTCGATGGCGATGTCGTCCGCGCCCTCCTCCGGCAGCGGCGGCACCACCAGCTCGCGGTGTTCGGCGCGCTTGCTTTCGGGCAGCAGGCGGATAAAGGCGGCGTCCAGCGAATCGGCTTCGGTTTTTCGCAACAGCTCCTCCGGCGTGCCGGTGTCGAGAATCCGGCCGTCATCCATGGCGATCAGCCAGTCAAAGCGCTGCGCTTCATCCATATAAGCGGTGGCGACCACCACCCCCATCTGGGGTTGCTCGACCCGGACGCTGTCGATCAGATCCCAGAACTGGCGGCGGGCCAGAGGGTCGACGCCGGTGGTCGGTTCATCCAGAACCAGAAGGTCGGGGTCATGGATCAGGGCGCAGCAGAGGCCGAGCTTCTGCTTCATGCCGCCGGAGAGCTTCCCGGCGGGACGGTCGAGAAAGGGGTACAGCCCCGTGCTCCGGGTCAACCGGTCGATGCGGCGGCGGCGCTCGGTGGCGCCGTGACCGAAAAGGCGGGCGAAAAATTGCAGGTTTTCTTCCACCGTCAGGGTGAAGTAGTGGTTTTTCCCCAGACCCTGCGGCATGTAGGCGATGCGGGGGCAGACCCGGTGGCGGTGCGCCTTGCTGCGCATGTCGCCGCCCAGGACGAAGAGTTCGCCCTCCTGCATCGCGTGCGCGCCGGTGACCAGCGACAGCAAGCTGGATTTTCCCACGCCGTCGGGACCGATGAGACCGACCATGCGTCGCGGCGGCACATCCAGCGTTACGTTATCGAGCGCCAGTTTTTTGCCGTATCGCAGACAGATGTCCGTTACGCGGACAATCGGGGCGTCGGAGAAAGCGGGACCGGACACCGGAGGCT
>JAVBRV010000229.1:0-5400 GCA_031547585.1 Victivallaceae bacterium | reverse complement strand
GAGGGCGAGCCCCCCGGCGTTCAGCTGGGCGGTGTATTGCGAATAGGTCCGCTTGATGAGCTGCCGCAGGATGGCGGGCGTGATTTCGTAGTTTTCGGTGCGCACCAGTCCGCCGATTTCGGTGAGCACGATCGGCACCACCTTGCCGTGCTTCGCCATGACCTCGCGGATCACCGTGAGGTCGGCTTTGTAATGGGGGCAGAAGATGGTGGTGTACTGCAGCGCTTCGGGGCTGGACCAGAAGGTCGCGAGCCAGGGCTGGTAGGTGTGGCCCTTCGGCATGCTGCCGGTGGTTCCGGGGCCGATCATCGCTTTGGGGTTCCCCGCAAGAACGCCGGAGGCGACCACGGTGTAAAATTCGATAAAGTCGCGAAAGATGGCGGCGTTGTCCCCGGCGTTGGCGTGGGCGTAGCGGCCGAGCCAGAAGTTGCTTGCATCCACCTCGTTGCCGACTTCGTAGTAGGCGACGGCGTCCCCGTAACGGGCGGCGAGTTCGCGGTAGAAGTTCTTGAGGGCGGGGAGGTATCGGTCTTCGGGGAAGTAGTTGTTCTTATTCGGCGTATCCGCGGGGAGGTTGGTGGCCCAGCGCGGAACCGGCCAGCCGATGGTGGCGACCGCTTTGATGCCGTGCTTCCGGTAGAGTTCGATTTCGCGGTCGGCTTCGCGCCAGTCGTAGGCCGCCTCCGGGCCGGATTGGATCCGCCCCCAGCTCAAGCGGTGGGTGCGCAGATAGCGGACGCCGATCCGGGCGGCGTAACGGACGTCGCGCTCTTTCTGCTCAAACGGGTAGAAGGTGTGCGGATTGACCATGACGCCGTACTGGTTGCCGGGCGCGCTCTGCAGGGAGGCCGGGACCTCCGGGATGACGGTGAAGGCCGTTCGGAGGGTGACGACGGTTTCGCCCGCCGCGTTCACCTCGTCGGCCTGGAGGGCGAACCAGCCGAGGGGGAGCCCGGCAGGGGCGATGGGGTCGTTCCCTTTCACTTCCCCGGCGGCGACTTCAGTGTCGCGGAAATCGGTGACCCGGTAACGGAGGCGGTGCTCCGGCGCTTTTTTGAAGAGGGCGCGGTACTCGATCGCTTCACCGGGGGCGTAGACGCCGAGCTCGGAATTCCCTTCCAGCGTCAGGGTGTGGTCGCGGAGGTTCAGTTTTCGGAGCTTCAGCTTGCCGGGGCCGGAAGCCGCCAGCACCAGGTAGGGGCTGCTGCTGTCGGCGGGGAGTTTCACGGTTACGGTACGCTCTTGCCATTCGTTCGAAACGGGCTGCCAGCTGCCGTCGGTATGCCTCCAGACCCGCTTCCCCTCCGGACCGGCGGTCTGCCAGTAGAGAATGGCCCGGCTGGAAACCTGGCCTTCGCCCATCACTTCGCAGGTAAAGGCGTACTCGGCCCCGCGTTTCAGCGGCAGTTCGAATTGGATCAACATCACTTCGGAGCGTCCGCCGTCGGTGTCGAGCGTCACCGCTCCATCGGCGGCGGTCACGGCCGGGCAGTCGGCGGCGCGCGGCGGCAGCTCCTTTTTCACCCGGGTATCGCGCAGCTTCCAGTGGGCGGGCGCCTCTTTATCGTTTCCCGGCTGGCATTCGGCGTTGCGGAGGTAGGAGGCCGCCGAAGTGGAGAGGGTTGCGCATACCAGGGCGCCGAGCATGAGATTTCGATACATGTTCTTCAATTCCTTTCTATTCATCCCAGCGCGCCCGGGGATCATCCCAGTTGGCCGTGGTATCGCCTTTGACGAAAGCCGTTTCCCAGCCGGTGGAGTGGCGGGTGGTAATGCGCCAGGGGCGCACGGAGCCGTCGAGGTAACCGGCGTGCACCGTGACGTCCGGCGTCAGGCGCGTCTGGGCGAAGCCGGAGGTAACCATCTGGACCAGCGGGGCGTGGTGGGTGCGCAATTCGTGAAAAATCGCCTGCTTCCCCGGCCAGCGGAGCGAGTTGGTTTTGAGGATCAGCGTCCCGCTGTTTTCGGCGATGTTGTGCAAGGGGTAGCGCCAGGTGAAGCTGGCGAATTTATGCCAGACGACGTCGGTGCCCTGTTCCGTGGTATAGTTCCAGTATTCCGGGGCCATGCTGATGCTGGTGGCGGTTTTGTCGCTCGGGCAGACCGCTGGCCGCAGCGACCCCATGTAGCCGCGGAGCTTCCAGGCCCAGCCGGAGAGGAGGAATCCCCCTTGCGTATGCCAGCTGTTCCCTTTCCAGGTGGTGGCGATGCGGTAGGGAAAGTAGTCGCGGTAATCGTTGTTGTACAGCCCCGAGCATTGAACCACCGTCTTCAGGTTGTTGATGCAGGTGGTCCGGCGGGCGCGTTCGCGCGCCTTGTTCAAGGCGGGCAGGAGGATCGCCGCCAGGATGGCGATGATGGCGATTACGACGAGGAGCTCGATCAGGGTGAAATGCTTTTTCATATTCTCTCCCATGGCTTATGGTGCGATGTATGGAGCGACGGTGTCGCCCGGCAGATACTCCGGGTCGACCAGAAAGTGACGGGGAACCGCGTCGGGGTCGAGCTGGCGGCGGCGGATCGCCTCGATGGCGAGTTCGATATGGCGGCGATAGGCTACGCGGATGGTCGAGGGGCGGGGGCGGTAGAAGCGCGACTCCTGCCGGTCGCCGATGACGAGGATGGAGAGGCGTCCGGGCAGCGCCAGCCCCGTATCGGTCATGGCGGCGAAGACGCCCCAGGCCATCGAGAGGCTGATGATGAGCGCCGTGACCGGCAGCTCCGGACCGTTGACCAGAATATAGTCGTAGATCGCCTGGTGCGGCAACTGGTAGGTTTCGACCGGAATCCGGACCTCCATCGCTTCCAGTTCCTTTTCAGTGAACTCTTCTTTCATGAGCCGGAACCAGTTGCGGTAGAAGGCGTCGGCGTAGCGGATAAGCTTGCCGTTCTTTTCGCTCGTCTGGGTGACCAGGCCGATCCGGCGGTGCCCGGCGCGGCGCAGTTCGCGGACGGCGGCCTCGGTACAGGAGTCGCCGGTAACCGAGTCGAAGCCGAACCGGGTAGCGTCGATGCCGAAAATCACCAGGGGTTTGGCGAGAGTGCGAAGGTAATCGAGTTCCCGGGGCGGCAGCTCCTCGAGGGAGGCGGGCGGAACCAGGATGAGGAAATCGCTGCTGTCACAGGCGTCCCGCAGGGTGCGGTCCTCCCAGGTGCGGCAGAAGTGGAATTTCGGCAGCAGTTCATTTTGCGCGGCGAGTTCGGAGATGGTCATGACGAGCTCCGTATGCTCCGGCGTCTCCCAGGCCGGGACGATGACGCCGAGCGTCTGCTGCATCCGGTGGCGCGGCACGTCGCCGCGGATGTAGGTCCCTTTACCGTGAATGCGGGTGAGGAACTCCTCGTCGACCAGCTTCCCGATCGCCCGCCGGACCGTCATGTAGCTGACGGACATCTGCTTCGCCAGCTCCCGCTCGGAAGGCAGCAGCGAGTTCCGCTGGAAATTCCCCAGGTCGATCTGGCGGCGGATTTCCTGCTCCACCAGGGCGGTCTTGCCGCCGGATTTTTCGCGCTCTTGTATCATTGCTATCTCCTGTTACTATTAATTATAGCACACTGCTTACAAAATGCCAAGAGGCGTTCCGAAAAAAAAAGCGAAAAAATTTTGTCTCATGAAAACGCGAAAAGTATCATTGAAGGGGGAGAGGTTATGAAGTATACTATGACAACTTCAAGGAGGTTATCTGTATGCCGATTCAAAAATTCACCGTCAGCAACGATCCTGCCATCTACGAGGCCTGGCCCGATGTGGTGCAAACCCGTTCCGGGAAGCTGGTTTGCGTCTTCAGCGAATGCGCCCACCACGGCGACCGCTCCTATACCCGGATCATGCTGGCCGATTCCCATGACCGCGGCCGCAGCTGGACTCCGAAGCGGCCGCTCACCGAAGGAACCCGGGGGCTCGATTACTACTACAACTGCGCCCGCATCTCCACTCTGCGCGACGGACGCCTCGTGGTCATCGTCGACCGGATTCCTTTTATCGACGGCGAAAAGGTCGCCGGCAAGGCCCGGAATTTACTTTACTTCTCGAATGACGACGGCGTCACCTGGAGCGAACCGGCGGAGACGCCGCTTTGCGGCATCGTCCCCGACAAACTCCTCGAATTGGAGTCGGGCCGCTGGATTATCGCCGCCCACCGCCCGCTCAATGACAAACTCACCCAGTACCTCCGCTGGTCCGACGACCGGGGGGCTACCTGGAGCGACGACGTCGTGGTGGCGCACTCCCCCGATTTTCACCTCTGCGAAGTTTCCATCCTGCCGATGGGGGAGGGGACGCTGGTCGCCTTCATGCGGGAGAATTCCGGCATGGGCTACGACTGCAAAAAGGTCATCTCCCGCGACAACGGCGAAAGCTGGGGCGAAATCATCGACTTCCCGCTCCCCGGCTGCCACCGGCCGGTCGCCGGACACCTGGCGGATGGCTCCATCCTCATCACTTACCGCTTCATGCAAGGCGGCAAAGGCTGGCTCGGCAGCTGGACGCAGAACTTCTTCGCCGCCCTTTCCAACGACGAATCGGCGCTGGCTTCCTCCCGCCGGGAATCTTCCGCCCGCATCCTCCCCGTCGATTACGACCGCTCGCCGAAATCCGACCTCGGCTACTCCGGCTGGGTTCAGTTCGACGACGGCGAGGTCTACATCGTCAATTACATCGTCGACGACGCGGTCGACAAGGGCCAGATCCGCGGTTATAGCTTACACCCCAAAGAATTTTACCTGTAAGGATTTATCTGATGAAATACGAGAGACTTGCCGGACTCATCGCCGCCCCCTTCACCGCCTTCGACGCCCAGGGGGAAGTCAACCTCCCTATGATTGCCAAACAGGCCGAGTCACTGATCGCCGACGGCGTCGTCGGCGCCTACATCTGCGGTTCGACGGGGGAGGGGATCTCCCTCTCGGTTGAGGAGCGCATCGCCGTCATGACCGCCTGGAGCGAGGCCGCCCAGGGGCGCTTGAAGCTGATCGCCCATACCGGCGCGCTGGCGCTGAAGGACGTGACCCGCCTCGGCGAAGCCGCCGCCCGGCTGAACTTCTTCGCCACCTCGGTGGTGCCGCCGACCTACTTCCGCCCCGGCAACGTCCGGGCGCTGACGCTCTTCTGCCGCGAAGCCGCCGCCGCCGCGCCGGAGCTACCCTTCTACTACTACCACACGATGCTCTCGGGGGTGAACCTGCCGATGGTGGAGTTCCTGGAAGCGGCCGAAAAAGAGATTCCCAACTTCGCCGGGATCAAGTTCAACCACTTCAACCTCCACGAATACCAGAATTGCCGCCACGCCTGCGGCGGTAAGTTCGACATCGTTTACGGCGTCGACGAGTGCTTCGCGGGAGCCCTCTCGCTGGGTGCTAAAGCCTTCATCGGCAGCACCTACAATTACGCCGCCGAACTCT
>JAVBRV010000456.1:0-4340 GCA_031547585.1 Victivallaceae bacterium | reverse complement strand
GAAGATCTGGCAGCAGTTGAATTCGGCCTGGCCGGTGACGCCGGTTTCGTCGCCGTCGCCGGGGTTGCTGCCTTCGGCGACGGGGGTGGAGACGATGTTGAGGGTGTCGCCCTCGGCGGGGGCGGTTTTGGCCGAACCGTTGGCGGCGGCGAGGGAGACGGTGAAGGTGGAGCCGGAGACCGAGACGACGCGGAAGAGGGCCGAGTCGTTGCGGACGACGAGGAGGGTGCCGACGCGGATATCCGCGAGGGCGCTGCCGCCGGCGGTGACGGTGGAGCCGGAGACGGAGTTCGCGGTGACGCTGCGTCCGGCGAGCTGGTCTTCGAGCCACTCGTGCTTCTGCTGGCGGGCGTTTTCGGCGGGCCGGAAGTTGCTGATGAAGCGGGGTTCGTCCTTGATGACGGTGGAGAGGATGTCGGAGAGGTCGCGCTTTTTGTTCTGGAAACTGTAGCTGTACAACATGGTGTTGTTCCTTTAAAGTGATGTGGGTTACAGGTTGCCGACGCCAGGTGCGTCGGCGATCATCCGGGCGATTTCACCGGCGGAGTCGCGCCGGAATCCGGATGATGGGGGGGCGTCGCCGGAGGGACTGCCCGCGCCGGGGGTGAGTTCGACCCGGAAGAAGCGCGGATATTCACCGCGGAGTCCTTCCATGAAGCGCTCGGTTTCGGCGGAGTCGTCGACGGCGACCTGACGTTCGCGGGCAAGATAGGCGAGGTAGTCGCGGTCGACGAAGCGGTGCTTGTCGGCGATCTCGGCGATCTTGCCGCGGAAAGCCATCCCTTCGAAACGGGTGCGGAAGTCGTCGCGTTCGGCGGTGACGCCGGCGAGCTCTTCCTTGAGCCGGTTCAGCTCGGTTTCGGTGGATTCGGGGTCGAAGCGGAGTCCGGCGAGAAGGGTTTTCTCGCTTTCTTCGAGGGGTTCGCCCGCGACGGCTTTCCGGATGATGTCGGCCGGATTCATAAAGAGGGGATTCTCCTTTCCTGTTGCGAAGCGCCCCACCTTGGAACGCCTCACCGTAAGGAAAAGATGTCAACCTTTACGAATTCGGAGGCGGTGAATCCAGCAGCGGGATATTCAGCGCTCCGGCCAGGACTTCGCCATTCTGCCGGAGCCGCTTCTCCGGACCACGCATCAGAGGTTGCCGGGTTCCATCCTGCAGCACCGCGTTGAGCTGATGCGCGCCGAAAACCGGATTCGGTTGGGCCGGTGCAAGCAGCTGCAAGGCGGCGATATCATTCAGGGCGATCGCCCGGAAGCGTTCCCGGTACCGGGGATTGCCGGCCCCCGGCATCCGCTTCGGCCAATACAGGGAATTTTTCCAGTCGAAAAATGGCTTATGCATTCGGATGGTCAGCATCATGCCGAAAAAATTGACCAGACAGAGAGCCGTCCAGATGAAGAACGGAAACGGCAGAAGAAGAATCACTTTCTTTTCGGCCAGTCCGATGAAGATATTGGGAATCACGGCGAAAAGAAGCGGAGCTAGAAGGCCAATATAGATGAAAGGAGAAACCAGGGTTATGCCGATTTCCCGCTCCCCCGGCCGACCGGAGAGACGGAACATTCCCGCCATTGCTTCCCGGCCGCCATGAATATAGCTCCAATCGATCTCCGGCAAGTGTTTTCCCATGGCAATCCATCCTTGTTTTGGTGGGTCATGCTGAATAATACTTCCGCAAGTTGGCTTTGTCAAACTCCGAATCATGAATTTGACAGCTCTTTGGCGAGGCGGGAGCATTCGAGGAACAGGCTGCCCGTCCGGGGCGGCTGCTTCTTCAGGTAAAAGGCCAGCGCCAGGATCTCGCCGCCGTGGAAGACGGGGAAGCAGAGGTTGTATTTGCGGTCGGTTTTCCAGAGGGAGAAGTGGTTTCGCGCGGCCTGGCGGATTCGTCCTTCCAGCTCTGCCCCGATGCTTCGCTCTTCTTCCGGCGGAAAATTCTGTCTGGCGAGATCCTCCAGAAGCAGCCGGCGGGCTTCCGCTTCGCCGCATTTTTCCACGCACAGCACCACCGCCATGTTGGAGGACCAGAGATCGCACCGGTAGGGCAGGGCGTGAATCAGGTGAAGCTCCTCATGGACCGAGTGATAGAGGTAGACCAGCTGGTCTTTGAACAGGGTCGCCAGCGCACCGCTCAGGTTCAGCCGCCGCAAGGTGTCGTGCACCTTCTCCACCGCCAGGCGCGGGAAGGCGCGGTTCGAGAGCTGCGCCTGCCCGAGATAGAGGAAGCCGAGGGCGGGTTCGAAGGAGTGGTAGTCCCGTTTCGTTACATAGCCGCGCTCGATCAGGTCCGACAGAATCCGCGAGGCCACCGCCACGGGCAGTCCGGACTCCCGGCAAATCTCCTTCAGTGTCAGTGGATTCTGTGCCGCCGACAGGAGTTCGATGATATTGAAAGTTTTGTCCAATAATTTATTTTGCATCGATCATTTTCCTGATAGTGGAAAATATAAGAGATTTCGGCAGAAAAGTCAAGCGTATCTGTTGGCTTTCTTTTTGGTTTCGCCTATAATTATGATTGAAACAAGGAGGGAGCTCATGGTGATTACGGAAGATGTTTTGCGGGCTGACCTGGTGGTGGTCGGCGGTGGTATCTCTGGGATTTGCGCGGCGGTCGCGGCGGCGCGCAACGGCGTCCGGGTGATTCTGGTTCATGACCGGCCGATGTTGGGCGGAAACGCTTCGAGCGAAATCCGCATGGTTATCGCCGGGGCCCGCGAGACGGAGTATAAAGAGGGCGGATTGATCGAGGAGCTGCTGCTCAAGAACCTCCACGACAACCCGACGATGAACTACTTCCTCTGGGATCAGGTGATGTACTCCTTTCTGCTGGCCGAGAAGAACATCCGGGTACTCCTCAACACCTCCATACAGGAGGTCGTGATGGAGGGGAGTCGTATTCGTTCCGTCAAGGGCTGGAACTCGCACAACTACACCCGCTATACGGTTGAGGGGGCGCTGTTTGCGGATTGCTCCGGCGACAGCATCCTCCGTCTCTCCGGCGCTGAGTTCCGGCAGGGGCGCGAGGCTGCCGCCGAGTTCGGCGAAGCCATCGCCCCGGCGGCGGCGGACGCCCGGACCATGGGCAACTCGATCTTGCTTCAGCTCCGCCGGACCCCCGAACACCGCCCCTTCAAAGCTCCCGATTGGGCCTATCACTGGGACAGCGAGGACTTTCCCCGCCGCGGCAACGTCGGCAAGGAGCTGAAAGCCAATAACTTCTGGTGGCTGGAGTACGGCGGCGTCAAGGATACGGTGAAAGACGCCGACGAGATCCGCCACGAACTCCTGCGGATCACGCTGGGCGTTTGGGAGGCGGTGAAGAACGGCGATCTTCACGGGGCTTCCGGGTGGGAGTTGGCCTGGATCGGCGCGCTGCCCGGCAAGCGCGAAAGCGCCCGCTACGTCGGCGATACGATCCTGACCGAGAACGACGTCCTGGCCGGGGGGAAGTTCGAGGATGTCGTCGCTCACGGCGGCTGGCCCCTCGACGTTCACGTGCCGGAGGGCTTCTTTTCGCCCGAACCGGCGACCACCTTCCACCCGACGCCGCCCTGCTTCGGCATTCCCGGCCGGGTGCTCTACTCGGTCAACATCGACAATCTGCTGTTCGCCGGGCGCAATATTTCGGCCAGCCACGTCGGTTTCAGTTCGACCCGGGTCATGGGAACCTGCGCGGTGCTGGGCCAGGCGACGGGAACTATCGCCGCGCTCGCCATCCGCCACGGGCTCACCCCGCGTAGAATCCAGCAGAAGAAGCTGGAGGAGCTTCAGGAACTTTTGATGCTTCAGGATCAATGGCTGCCCGGCAAGGAGCGGAAGATTTCAACCCTCTCCCATTCCGGAAGTTACACGCACCCGGTTCTCGGCTCCGGGAACGAGCGCGGCAATGGCGGCGAGTGGTTCGCCCCCGGTTCGGCTACCGAGATCGCGTGGGAGGAGCCGCAAACGATCACCGGGTTCCGGATCGTCTTCGACTCCGATTTCGCCGACAAGAAACGCATGTGCAAATACGTCCCCGAGGCGGGTGAAATCCGGTCGATGCCGCCCATGCTGGCGAAGCGTTTCCGGGTCTCGGCTCGGGTGGACGGCGAATGGCGGGTAATTGCTTGCGGCGACGACAATTACCGCCGCTTGATTCTTCAGGATGTTTCCCCGGTTTCCACCGGTAAAATCCGGCTGGAGCTTCTGGAAGCCTGGGGCGATTCGGAGATCCACGTCTTCGGTTTCGAGGCCTTTTAGGCGATCGCGATATTTCTGTACGGAGGGACACCGGCGATATTCGCCGGTGTCTCTCCGTATTTTTGCCGTTTTTTTCTCTTCGCCTCTTGACACGGGG
>JAVBRV010000274.1:0-9125 GCA_031547585.1 Victivallaceae bacterium | reverse complement strand
CAGGGCGGAGCCCGCCGGAGGGTCTGGGGCGGGCCGCCCCAGCGAGAACCGTCGTTAAACCACATCAGACATAGAATTTTGCAATTGGCTCCCAAGAAGAAAAGGGGTTTCGCCCTTCCTCCAATTCCCATGACGCTTTATCGAAAGGAGGTGGGGGTGGTGTTGGTTTCGCGGCGGAAGAGTTTGTGGAAGTTGCTGGGGTCGGAGAAGCCGCAGCGGTAGCAGACGGCGTTGACTTCGAGGTTGGTTTCGGAGAGTAGTTTTTTGGCGGCTTCGATGCGGATTTTGAGCAGGGTTTGGCCGATGGTTTTGCCGGTGGTTTTGCGGTAGAGGCTGAAGAGGTATCCTTTGGAGAGTCCGACTTCGCGGGCGATGGTTTCGGCGCGGATGGTTTCGGCGTAGTGTGTCTGGAGGTAGGTTTCGATTTCGCCGATGGCTTCTTCGCGCCGCCGCCGGGTGAATTGGCGTGAGCTGGCGCGGGCGAATTCGACCATTAGAAGGAGCAGCATGTAGCGCAGGACTTCTTCGGTATTGGCATCGGCATGGGTATATTCGTGATGCATCCGCCGGAACATGGCTTGCATTTTCCGGCTGGAATCAAGAAGGTGGAGTTGTTCGTGGCTGAAGGAGCCTTCCGGTCGGAATTCCGGCTTGAAGATCGCGAAAAAACGGTTGCCGTCATACAGGCGCGTCAGTTCTCCTTCGACGAATTTCCGGCGAAAAAGAAGGTTGTATACCTTGACCGGCTTTTCCAGGGTGTAGTTGGTGAGATCGTCCGGGTGGATAAGGTAGACGAAGCCGGGCCCGAATTGATACTCCCGGCGGTTGATCCGGAGAATGCCCGTCCCTTCGACCACGTAGCTGATCTTCCAGAATTCCCGCCGGTTCAGCACCTCCGGCGGCGAAACGCGGGGAAGATGTTCGTAAAGGTAGAGTATAATCGGCAGGTCATCTTTGAAGTAATCCGCCGAACGAAAAATATTTTCACGCATATCCATACCTTAGCGGTGAAACCGGGAGATTGCAAGCCGACGGAAGTGGCGAATCGTCATATTTCATTCGATTCGGCAACTTTATCTTCGATTAACCATGCCTTCAGAGGATTCTCACTGTATAATATTCATATGTACAACCAACAGGAGGTCCCGTGAAAACCGTCTTTACTCTGCTGTTTCTCGCCGCTTCACTGATGCTCAAGGCTGAGCCGGAAATCAGGCGCTACACCACTCCGGAAGAGTTGAAACGCTCGGGGTTTTCCACTCACACCACGGCCGGACACCTCTGGAACCACACCATTTCGGCCGATGAGAAGACGCCGGCGGGGGATGCTTCGCTCGCTTTCACCGTCACCGCCACGCCTGAGGGGGCGCAGAATTGGCATAAGCACGTCAATTTCGTCCAGACTCGCGGGGTGGAGAAGGGGCAGCGCTATCGGCTTTCCTTCTATTATAAAGGCAGCGTCCCCGGCAAAATATTCTATGGTGTCTGCCGCCAGACGCCGCCCTACACCGCCATCGGGAAGCAGGCGGGACGGAATCTCAACGTCACCACCGCCTGGCAAGAGGAGAGCCGCGAATTCACCGTCGATGAAACCGTACCCGGACCGCTTGCCATGCCGCGCTTCAACCTCGGGCTGCTCCCGGCGGGGGCGGTCTTTTCCCTCGGACCCATTTCGCTGGAACGGCTGGACCGTACCGTCTCCGGACTCCTCACTCCCGATTGGCGCTATCAGGTGGAAAGCGGGAAAAAGCTCCCCGTCGACCGGATTCCGGAGGGGACCCGCCCGGCCAAGCTTGAAAACAACCTCTTTGACCTCGGGAAGGCTGAGAAACGCTTCGGTAACAACGCCGCCGCCCTCTTTTACCAGGAATTCGACGCGCCCGCTGACGGCAATATGACCGTGGGTATGGCCGCCGACTGGTGGTTCGAATGCTTCATCAATGGTGAGCCCGGCTACAATACGCTGGGGAAGGGGAATATGTCGCAAAGTTTTGCGCCCGAAAACCATGTGTTCAATCTTCCCGTCAAAAAGGGGAAGAACCTGATCGCCGTCCGGGTGATTTCCGGCTCGGCCGGTTGGCGCTTTGTTTCGGGGACGGTTCCGCCTTTCGACGGCAACCCCGAGCTCGCCCGCCTCTTCAAGCCGGAAGCGGGGGAGAAGTTCCGCCCCGTGGACGACGCCCGCTTCCTCGAAGTCAAACCGGGAACCGCTCTCGACCTTACGAACCTCGTCCCCCGCGACCCCGCCGGAACGTTCGGGCGGCTGGTGATCGCCCAGGACGGCAAGCCGGTTTTCGAGAAACGCCCCGGCATCCCGGTGCGCTTCCACGCCTTCAATTTCATGCTGGGCGGCATGTGGCGCAACCGCTACCATGAGTGGGACAAGGCGACCATCGATCGCTTCGCCGACGCCGTCATGCGTCAGGGATATAATCAGGTACGCATCCATATTCCGGAAATCTTTCTGTTCGGTTTTCGCGCCTACGGCAACCCGGAACAACGCAAAAAGACGTTGAAGGACGTAAAGATTCCGCAGACCGTCGCTGAACTCGAAGCCAATCTCGACCTCGGCAACCTCGATCGCATGGACTACTTCATCGCCGCCTTCAAGAAACGGGGCATCTACGTCAACCTCGATCTCGCCGGACGCATCATGATCACCGGCGCAGTTTCCACCAACCATGCCGACAGCTTCAAGGGACGCCTCTTCTACGACCCCGTCTGCCGCGCCCACTGGAAGCTCTTCACCGAATACCTGATGAAACGGGTCAATCCCTACACCAAAGCCGCCTACAAAGACGAGCCGGCGATCGTCCTCATCAACTTCATCAACGAGCAGGATCTCCGTTTCGCCGACGGGTTGCATTTCCTCACCACTCCCTTCCGCGACTGGTTGAAGAAGAAGTACGGCACTGACGCGGCGTTGACGAAAGCCTGGGGAATCCCCATGACCTTCGACGCCGTTCCCGACATCACCGAGAACGATTTGCGCCCCGGCGACCGCCGGGCGGTGGATACCGGCGACTTCCTGCAATACGCCCTCGCCGAAATGAGCGGCTGGTATCAGAAGACGCTCCGCGAGGCCGGTTACCCCGGGCTGACCACCCACTGGGATATGATTATGCGCACCCTCGAACTTCCCGCCCGCGCCCTCTTGCCGGTGGTGTCGCAGCATACCTACTTTGCTCATCCGAACACCGCGCCGATTCGCGGACTCATCCCCAAGAGCGTGCGGCCGAACTCCTTCGTCGGCAACCAGGACTCCGACTGCGTGGTGCCGCAGGGGAGTTCGTTCGACTCCAGCTATTTCCGGGCGGCGGCCGCGGCGCGTTTCCTCGATCGGCCCTACTTCGTCACCGAATACTCCCACTGTTCGCCCAACCGCTACCGGCATGAGCGCGGGCTCTATTTCTCCAGCTACGCCGCCTTGCAGGATTGGGACTGCCTGACTACCCACGGCGATACGGTCCGGCTGACGAACGACCCCTTCCTCCGATTCGACGGCGGCCGCGACCCGATCAGCCGGGTCAACGAATACCTCGCTGCGCTGATCTACCTGCGGGGCGACGTGAAAATGGCGCCGCACTCGGTGGCGCTCGAATTGAAGAGCGATAACCTCTTCCCCAAACACTACCTCTCCGCCATCGGCGACGACTACGCCAAGCTGGCGCTGGTGACCCGTCTCGGGCTTCTCTACCCCGAAATCAAGCCCTTTGAACCGGTCGGGAAAGCCGCTCCCACCCTCACCTTGCTGCCGGAGGAGTTCAGCTACCTCCGGGTCAGCCAGTGGTATGTCGCCGCCGACGCCTCGAGCGGCAAGCGCGAAGCGGAATTCTTCAACAAACTCCGCGAAAAGGGCATCCTCGGGCCAAACAACCCCACCGACCCCGCCAAGCGTCTCTTCGTCAGCGAAACCGGCGAACTCACCCTCAACGGCGCCGCCCAGACCTTCGCCGTGGTTACTCCGCGCCTCGAAGGAGCGGTGCTGAAAAAGAACGCCCCCTTCCAGCTCGGACGGCTCGCCATCCGGAGCTGCACCCGTCCGGCCTCGGTCGCCGTCGCCGCGCTGGACGGCGAGAAAACCATCCCCGAAGCCAACCGCCTGGTGCTGATCTTCGCCACCAACGCCTTCAACACCGGGCAGATCTTCAACTCCGACGAGCAGCAGACCTGCTATGAGTCGGGCAACCACCCCGCGCTCATCGAAGCGGCGCAACTTGACCTCACTCTCGACGACGGGCGGAGCGTCCTCCCCGAAATCCACGCCCTTCACTTCGACGGCACCCGCGCCGAGGCGATTTCGGCCTCCCGCGAGAACGGAAAACTTCGGATCAAGCTTGACACTGCCCGCCTGAAACAGGGAGCCGCATTCTTCGAAATCAACTACCCGTAATCGGAGGAATTGATATGGCTAAGTATAAATATTTTACGCTCATTGAACTCCTGGTCGTCATAGCGATTATCGCCATCCTGGCTGGCATGCTGCTGCCCGCTCTCAACCAGGCGCGGGAGCGGGGAATGGCCATCCGATGCACCTCCAACCTCAAGCAGGTCGGCCTCGTCATGAACTCCTATATGGGAATGTCAAACGACACCTTTCTCTTCGGCAGCAGCGATTTCACCAAAATGTGGTACGCGAACAGCGACAGCCACTGGACGGAATATTACCGGGTGTGGAGCGGAAAAAAACGATTGGCATGCGTGGGCCCAGGTCGTCCCCCTCTCGACCCTCTGCCCGAAGGTTTCCGGCTACACGAACCGCTGGATACAGACCGATTCCCGGTACGGCGCCTCCTGGGCTCCCCCCTCCTTTTACGGCATGTGCGGTTCGGTAAGCGATTCAAAAATGGCGATTTTGAAGGATATCAACGGCCTCACCTGGGGCATGCACAAATTCGGGCGGGTCTACACACCTTCGCAGAAAGTGTTGCAGGCCGACGCGAATTATCCGGCTGCCGGCGATACCCTGAACCGGGGGTCCTGGAATCTCTACGCCGATCGGGCCGAGCCGCTCTCCAATCCGGGCGTCGCCTACTGCCATAACAACCAGGCCAGCGTACTCTACTTCGATCTGCATGTCAAAGCCGACGGCCCGAACGTCCTCTACGGACGCTACAAAAACGAGAACAACTGGTTGCCCTACGTCAGGTAGCCCTCCAGAGGCTTTAGAGACTTAACGCGCTGCTACTTGTCTCCCTCGCGGTCCCTATTGTCTCTAAAGTCCCTATCGTCCCTAGGAGCCGCGCGCCGAGGTACTCTCGCCTCTCGCCACCCCGCAAAAAACGCCTTCAGCAGAAAAAAAATGGGCGTCATAAATGACGCCCTGTATATGATACCGGAACCAATATCTCTTTACAGAGACCTTCCGGTGAGCATACGGTATGCCTCGATGTATTTTTCGCTGGTTTTGTTGACCACTTCGGCGGGGAGTTCCGGGCCGGGGGCGGTTTTGTTCCAGTCGAGGGTTTCGAGGTAGTCGCGCACGTATTGTTTGTCGAGGCTGACGGGGCTGGTGCCTTCCTGGTAGTCCCTGGCGGGCCAGAAGCGGCTGGAGTCGGGGGTCAGCACTTCGTCGACCAGGATGATTTGGCCGTTGATCTCGCCGAATTCGAATTTGGTATCGGCGACGATGATGCCTTTTTTCTCGGCGTAATCGCGTGCGGTGGTGTAGATTTTGAGGGAGAGGTCGCGGATGGCCGCGGCTTTCTCGCTGCCGATCAGTTTCTCCACTTCGGCAAACGAGATGGCTTCGTCGTGCGCGCCCTGTTCCGCTTTGGTCGAGGGGGTGAAGAGGGGCTGGTCGAGTTTGGAGGCCTGGCGGTAGCCGTTGCGGAGCTTGATGCCGGAGACGATGCCGGTGGCTTTGTAATCCTTCCAGCCGCTGCCGACGAGATAGCCGCGGACGATGCACTCCACGGGGAGCACTTTCGCCTTTTTGACGATCATCGAGCGCCCCTGGAGGTCTTTGGCGTATTCGCGGAGCTCCGGGCGGGTGGAAACATCCGCCGAGAGGAGGTGGTTCGGAATCTCTTTCATGAGCTCGAACCAGAAGAGCGAAATCCGCGTCAGCACCTCTCCTTTGCGGGGGACGCCGTTGGGCATGACCACGTCAAAGGCGCTCAGCCGGTCGGTCGCCACGAAAAGCAGCGCATCGCCGAGATCGTAGACGTCGCGGACTTTGCCGCGGTTAACCAGCTTGATCCCCGGAATTTCGGTTTGGATCAGTGCGCCGTTGCCGTCGTATTGCATGACTTCAGCCCTTGATGGCGCCGATTTCGATGCGGGTCAGGCTCTGCCGGTGACCCTGGGTCCGGCGGTAGCTCTTGCGGCGCTTCATCTTGAAGACGATGATCTTCTTGCCGCGGAACTGATCTTTGACTTCGGCTTCGACGCAAGCGCCTTCGACTTTGGGGGTGCCGACTTTGAGGGCGCCGCCCTCTTCGCCGACGGCGAGGATTTCGTCAAAGACGACTTTGCCGCCGACTTCAGCGTCGAGCTTTTCGATATCGAGCATATCGCCCTGTTTCACTTTGTACTGCTTGCCGCCGGTTTTAATGATCGCATACATCGTTCTGTCTCCTTAAGGAAATGTATCCTGAATTGTTTGTTCTATGTCTACATACATCTGGATAATATACACTCGCTTCGTTGCTTTTCAAGACTGAAAATACGATAATTTTCCGGTTTTGACCGGTTTCGGCTGTCTCGCCTCTTTTCCTGCCGATGTTGTTGCAAAATCCCGAATGCAGTAGTATTGTATAACGGGGTTTCGATCATGCAGACGGGGGTTCTACAATGAAAAACAGCCTTTTGGCAATTCTGGCCGCATTGGCGCTTTTCCTCTTTCTGTATGCGATCGGCGCGTTCAACTACGGTTCGCTGATCGGCGACGAGGGCTTCCGGCGGCATGCCGAGGCGCGCCGCGCCGGCGTGGCGCGCACTCCGGGTTGGCAGATTGCCCTGGTCGGCGATTTCATTCGTCCCGGCCATGATCATGAGGTCGCCGACGGCGTCATCGCCGCGGTCAATTTCATCAACCGGACGGGGGGAGTCCTCGGCCGGGAGATCAATCTTCAGCTTCTCTCCCCCGAGAACGACTTAGCCGCCAACCGGCTGCTGACCGAGGAGCAGGCGAAGTCGAACAGCATCGCCCTCTTGATCGGCGCGATGAAGAGCGAACAGGCCGAATCGACCCGTGCCCTGACCCAGCGCCAGGCGCTGCCCATGGTGACGCCGGCGGCGCTTCATCCGGGGGAGCTTCCTCCTTTGGCGCCGGATCTTTTTGTTTCGACCGCGCCGCCGCCGGAAGTCTGGTCGGCGCCGATTCTTCGGCAGCTGACGACCTCCGGAATTCGCAAGGTGCTGGTCATCACCCCGGAAGAGGCGGGGGAGGGCGCTTTTTTCGCGCTTCACCTGGAGTCTGTCCTCGGCCGGCATCCGGAGTTTACCGAAATTTTCCGCTGCGGCTACACTTATCCGGCCCGGGTGGCGGAGTTGGAGAATCTTTTGCGGCAGCTTCACGGGAGCCGGCTGTTCGAAGCGATTCTCTTTACCGGCCCCGCGGCGGACCTGGAGGCGCTGGGTACGGCGCTCCGGGCGTCCGGCGTCCGGCTGCCGGTGTTCGGCGCGGTTTCGCTGGATACGGTTCTATTGCCGCGGTACGCCCGCGACTTCCCGAATGCGCTCTACTACCCGCGCCTGACGGAGCGGCTGATCGACGAAGGGCAGGCCGATCTCTGGAAAACCGGGAACGGAACCGAACCGACGCTGGCGGAGCAAAGCGGCATGTTGGCGGTTTCCGTGTTCCGGGAGGCTTTGGAGAGTCTCGGAGCCTACGAACCGGCGGCTGTCGGGCGGAGCATGCGGCAGATTCTGGCGGAACGGCTGAAGCCCTCCGGCAATACCCTTCGCGCAACCTTGGTGAAATATGACGGAACCCCACTTGCACACGACTGATTTTGTTTCGGATTCGATGACGGAAGCCTACGCGAAGGTGTCGGGGGTCATGACCCGATACCTGTCGAAATTCTGCAACCACGCCGACGCCCAGGAGATCGCCCAGGAGGCCTTCATCAAATTCTGGGGCAAGCGCGAGCAGTTCGACCCGTCGAAACCGCTGGAGCCGTATCTCTGCCGGATCGCCCGCAACCTCTATTACGAGCGCGGGCGCAAGCCCAAGGTCGAGCTGGTCTATTCGGAGGAAGAGGCCAACAACGTCGCGCATGAGGAGGAGGGGCCGATCAGCCCGATGCTGCTCAAGTGGCGCCTTCTCGCGGCGATCTCGCAGCTGCCGAAGGAATTCCGCGAAGCCTACATCCTGGCGAAGGTGCGGAATTTGTCGGTGAAGGAGATCGCCGACCGGCTGAAGACGAATGAGAGCGTGGTCAAGGTGCGGATTCACCGCGCCAAACTGAAATTGGCGGAAATGTTGCAGGATCTGAAAAAAGAGTCGTAACTTTTTTCCGGATTCCGCATATTGTATGATAAGAACTGTAATATGAAAATGATATGAGAAACGGAGGTGGGTGATGAGTATCCGGGCAATCGAAGGATTCCTGAAACAGTTGATGACGGATAAGAAGCTTCAGCGCGAGGTGGATGGCGTCAACCGTTTCTTTGCCGGGCAGGCCCCGAACGACAGCGAAATGTTCCAGCATATTTCGGAGCTGGCGGTCCGCTATGGATTCAATTTCACCTTTGACGAGTTCTACGACTTTTGCCTGGCGGACTTCGCCGAGCTGAGCTGCGACGATCTCGATCAGGTGGCGGCCGGAACCGGCAACCGCGGCAACAACCAGCTGCTCTACCGCCTGTTCTTCGAACTGGTCGGCGGCGGTTTCTCCCTCGACGACATCTAAAAGCTTAGCACTTCGAACAACTCCCGCTCCTCACGGACCGGGAGTTTTTTTATTCCAGTGGGTTCAATACCGCAACCCTCGGGTCGCCTTTCAAAATTCAGCTTAATACTATTTCGCTTTCAAGCATAGACCAATGACTTGCAATAGCTTTGAGATGGCTTGCGATTTTAAACCGCAGGCCGATATGAATATCGGACGAGGATTTAAGGTCGCAAGCGGCTCAAAGATATGCAACGTCATCTATGTTTGAAAGCGAAATAGTATAAG
>JAVBRV010000505.1:0-6454 GCA_031547585.1 Victivallaceae bacterium | reverse complement strand
CGGCGGACGTCGCCGAACAGGCTTCGCCGCATCCGGATGAATTCCGGCTGGCCAGCAAGGGGATGTCTTCGGGGATCGACACCTTCCGCAGCTATTACGTCAACATCGACGAACTGGGCGACGAACGGGCCATCGATATGCGCGGCCTGCTCCGCAGCGCGGTCAAGATCGGCGCTTCCGATCTTCTTCTTTCGGCGGGAGCCAGCCCCGTCATGCGGGTCGGCGGCAGCCTGCGGGCGGTCGACCTGCCGGAGCTGACCCCGGCGGATACCCAGCGGCTGCTGTTCAGCGTGATTTCCGCCCGCCAGCGGGTGGAATTCGAAGAGAAGAAGGAGATCGATTTTGCGATTTCCGTGTCGATGCGCATGGAGCGCGATGAGGATGCGCCGGAGAGCTACCGCTTCCGTATCAACGGCTTCTACCAGCGCGGCAGCGTCGGCGTCGCCGCCCGCATCATCGAAAGCTCGATCCCCTCCCCCGAGACGCTCCGGCTGCCGAAGCAGCTCATGGGGCTGACGGAGAAAAAGCAGGGACTGATCCTCTTCACCGGCCCCACCGGGAGCAGCAAATCGACGACGATGGCGGCGCTGGTCGACCACATCAACCGCACCCAGTCGAAGCACATCATCACCATCGAAGACCCGATCGAATACATTCACCACAACCAGATGTCGCTGGTGGAGCAGCGCGAGGTCCACGCCGACACCACCGCCTTCGCCACGGCGCTGAAGTACGCCCTGCGGCAGGATCCGGATGTGATTCTGGTGGGGGAAATGCGCGACCTCGACACCATCGCCTGCGCCCTTACCGCCGCCGAGACCGGCCACCTGGTGCTGGCGACGTTGCATACCAACAACGCGCCGCAGACCATCGACCGGATCGTCGACTCCTTCCCGGCCTACCAGCAGAACCAGATCCGGGTGCCGTTGTCGGGGGTGCTGACGGCAGTGGTGTCGCAGCGGCTGCTGCCGCGCGCCGACCGTCCGGATGAGGAGATCGCGGCATTCGAGATCATGATCGGCACGCCGCCGGTTCAGGCGCTGGTCCGCGAAGCCCGAACCAGCCAGCTCGCGTCGGTGATCGAGACCGGCTTCAAGGACGGCATGATCTCCATGCGCCGTTCGCTGGAAGAGCTGCTGGCGCAAAAACTGATCCGTCTCACCGACGCCGAAACGTTGACCCTCGAAGCCAAAAAGGTCAATCCATTCTGACCTGCAAGCGGTTATCGCCCGGCTGCAAACGGAACTCCCGGCGAATGGTTTTGCCGTTCGCCGTCACTTCCAATTGATAATCGCCGAGGAAGCCGCGAACCCGGCAACTTCCGTCGGGAGAAGACGTTGTCTTCACCCGGGTCATCCATTCTCCGAGCACCAGCCGGCGATAGGCTTCGGCGTTGGGTTTCGCGGACCAGTCACGCCGCAGATAGGCGCAGGTTTCACTGTAATGCTTCCCGGCCCAGAGCCCCCAGGTGGTCACCGCCGACAACGCGGGGTGCGCGAAGGCGGCGGTCAGGAAATCGGCGGTGTACTCCCCCTGAAGCGCTTCATCCTTGAGGCCGACGGTGAATTCGGTGATCTGGATCGGCTTGCCGAAACGGGCGAAGCGGTCGAACACCCGCCAGAGCAATTCGGGGCCGGGCAGTTCCGAACCGATATGCCCCTGGAAGCCGATGGCGTCGATCGGCGCGCCCGCGGCGAGGAGATCGGCGATCAATGTCTCATATTGGGCCTGTTTCTCCGAAAAGCGGCTGAGGATGCCGTTGTCGTTGATCAGAAGGGGTTTGCCGGGGGCGAGCCTGCGCGCCGATTTGAACCACTCCGCCACCCCCGCCGGACCGACGACGTTGGAGAATTCCATGGTGCCGCAGGGTTCATTCAACACCTGGTACTGACCGATGTTGCCGCCGTTGGCGCGAATGACCGAGGCGATGTGTTCGAGGATCCGCGCCTGGAGTTTTGCCGGGTCGCCCTTCAGTGCCGGAACATCCGGCGGCGCATACATCGAGCTCGGCCAGACCAGGACGTGGGCCTGGGTGGCAAGGCCGTTTTTCGCGCACCACTCGGCGGTGGCGAGATAGCGTTGGCGCGAGGCGGGGTTCTCCCAGCCCCAGCGCTTGTTTTCGGCGTTTCCCGGTCCCCAGAACATCGGCACGATCGCCATATTGAAATAGCGGAGGAACTCTTCGCGGAAGCGGTCGCCCTCCGGCCCCTCCACCAGGAGCGGCGCATCGTCGGCGTAGCAGCCGAAGCCGAAAGCGTGGCGGGTCATTTCGAGCCGGATCCCGGCTCCCGGCAGGACTTTCCCGGCAGCGTCCGCCACCTCGATCGTGAGGTCGGCCTTGCGGTAGCGGTCGATATTGGCCGCCGCCTTTTTCCGCCACTCCTCCGAAGGGCGCCCATCATAGGCCAACCGGTTCCGGGGCAGCGCGTCGGGGTCGACCCCCTGCCCCAGGTTGAGGACGGCGACGCCTCCCAGCTCCACCGTCTGCTGCAAGTGGCTGAGGAAGAGGTGAACCCGCACTTTGCCCGGGTCGAAATCCTGCTTGGCGACGGCGTATCCGTAGAACGTCCGCCACTCCCGCCCGAAGGAGCCTTTGACGGCGCCCAGGCTGTGCCAGCTGGCGCCGTCGGCCACCAGCAGCAGGTCGACGACACCGTCGCCGGACTCATCCGCGCTTTGCAGACACCGGGCGGAGAACTGCATGAAAAGAAGGTCGCCCTTGCGGATCGGCGCTTCGTTGCGCCGCCCCGCGATCTGTACGGTATGGAAGGCGATGGGGCGCTTCAGCCCGGTCATGCGGAGAGCATTCGGGAAGGGCTGCCCCTCAACCGGAACCACCTGATAGGCAGCATAGTCGAAGCTGTTGCAGGGGAAGTTCCGCCAATCGAGCGTGTTGAAAAAGGGAACACCGGGAACCGGCAGCGCGGGGCGCACCGCCCGGTCGAGAAAGGCCGTAAACGGGCGGTTCCCCACCGGATCCGCCGGCGCGGTTTCGAGCGAGGCGCGGAACTCATCGGCCTGAAGCTCCTGGCCGTTGACCTTGAAATCGCGGATGGTACAGGTGTCGGAGAGATTTTCCGCCCCGCTGTTCCGCCAGCTCACCAGTGAGAACCACTTCCAATTCACCGGCGTCTCTTTGACCGGGAATTCCCGGCTCCGCTCCGCCTGGCCCGCCGCGCTCCAGGAGACCTTGACCACCCCCGCGGCTTTATTGAAGTCGATCCTCACCCGGATCGGCGCGTCGGCGGGGTAGCGCCCCCACTGGTCGAAAACCGCCTCCTCCGGCAACGCCTGGTAGCGGGCATGCAGTGAACTGCCCTTGAAAAATTCGACGCCGGCCAGCAAGGTTCCCGGCGCGGCGGCGTCCCGGGGGTCGGCGCTCAGGCGGAGCATGGCGCGCAACCCCTGATCCTTCAGCTGTTTCGGCGGCTCGATCACCGCTTCGCAGGAGAAATCCGCGTCGGCGGAGGCCGGCTGCGGCAGTTCCAGGTGCCAGCCGCGTCCGTTGGCGGCGGAACTTTTGAAGCAGGTGAGACGGAGTTCCCCAGCCGCCGACAACCCGATGGCAAAGAGAAGCAGAAGAAAAACAGACAAGACGCGCATATTCATATTCCTTAATTATTGATGTATTCCGACCACCAGGTGCTGAGCTGCGGGGCGCGCTTCGCGGCGCCGTCATAAAAAAGGGCGTTGATGGATTTCTCATCATGCCTTTTATCCGCGTTGGCGTCGATGGTGCCGCCGCTGTTGGTGTAATTGGAGCCGGCGCTTTTCGGTTTGGCGTCGAAGATGACAATGGTCCGCCCCGGCTTCGACACATAGCGCTCCGGCAGGTAAAATTCGTTGTATGCGAGCGTTACGCTCCCCCGCTTGACGTAGGAGACGGTGTAGCTGATGACGGGATTGGCGCCGTATTTCATCTTCCAGCCGGGGCAGCGGAAGGTCCTGGGGTACTCCACCTCCGGCTCGCCGCAATAGCGGCTGAGGTACCAGCTGTAATACTTGTCGACCCAGGTGGCGGGGTAGAAGCCGCGATAGTCCTGCGCGTACATGGCGTAGGCCATTCCCGCCTGTTTCAGCTGGCCGATGCATTTGGCGGAGGTCGCCCGGACCCGCGCTTTGTTCAAAGCGGGCAGAAGCAGCGTCGCCAGGATGGCGATGATCGCTATCACGACCAGAAGTTCGATCAGGGTGAATCTTTTCATCATAGGTTTTCCTGGGGTTATGATATCCGGATCGAGGCGATGGAATTTCGTTCAACTAAATTCATGGGAATCTTTTTCTGCACCACGCCCTTCTCCCGGCCGTCGATCAGGGCGAAGAGCAGGGAAACCACCTCGTCGGCCAGCGATTCCCGGTCATACCCGACGGTCGTGAGGGGCGGATTCGACAGCTGCCCGGAGTGCATATTCTCCAGGCCGCAAATGCTGATTTCACCGGGAACGGAGATTCCCAGCGTGTGACAGAAGTCGATGATTTCCACCGCCATATGGTCGTTGGAGACGAAGAGGGCGGTGGGCCGTTCCGCTTTTTTCAGCAGCTCCTGAAGTTCGGCGGTGGCAAAGCGCGCATGCCAGTGAACCGGATCCAGGGCGGAAAGCCCGGCATCGCCCATGGCGTCGAGATAGCCCTGGTGGCGCGGCACGAAGCTCGCCCGGTTGTCCTCTTCCGCCGTCAGCACGACGCCGATCCGGCGGTGCCCGGCGGCGATCAGGCGGCGGGTGGCCAGATAGCTCCCGTTGTAGAAATCCGGCGAAACGCCGGAGAGGAACCCCTCCTCCCCCGTGCTGCTGCAACAGACCACCGGGATCCCCCATTCGCGGAAGCGGGGCAGAAGTTTCGAGCGGTGAATCAGGATCGCCCCGGCCATGGATTCCGGCTCATCAAGGGCTTGCGTATCGTGCCGCAAAGCGGAGTCGACGTAACCGGCCCCCCGCAGCCGCTGCTGGATGTGGACGAAGAGATCCATCTGGTACTCCTCGCGCGGATTGTCGACGGGGTCGGCGAACACGAAACCGATCCGGCGGCCGCCGCCCGGCAGAATCATCCGGGCGGCCCGGTCGGTAACGAAAGTGCCGCGTCCGGGGGAGGCTTCCACCAGCCCTTCCTCCTTCAACTCGCGGATGGCCCGCGAGACCATCACATAGCTGCCGCCCAGCTCTTCGCTGAGTTCGCGCAAGGGCGGCAGCTGATCGCCGCCGCGGTATTTCCCCGAAGCGATCCGCTCGCGCAGCACCGTTGCCATCCGTTGGGTCACCCGCATCGTTTACCTCACAATCAGTTGATACAATATCATTATATCAATATTATATCATATAGAATAAACGATGTCAACCCCCCTGAAGGTTTTTTCTTAAAAAAAATCAGTCCCGGCCGGCTTTGCCGACGATTTCACCGGCAAGCCGGAAGACGGCGGTGATTGCCAGCACTTCCGGCGGGTAGTCGACAGGATCCGCCACCCCGATCTGCCGCATCAGGCAGTCGAGAGCGGCGGCCTTGTCGGCGGGGTCGTCGAGGAACTTCACCTCACCTGTCACCATCACGCTTTCATAGCGCGCGGAGCTCCGGAAAGCGGGGTCGCCGATGACGACCTCGCACCGGGTCACCACCGTGAACACCGCGCGCGGATCGCGCTTCAGCGCTTCGAACTTGCGGCCCGCCATCGCGCCGTGGAAATAGACCACGCCGTCGGCATAACCGTAGTTGAGCGGAACCGCCGCCGGAGCGCCGTTGTCGAGAAAGGAGAGGGTTCCCCAGTTCGCTTTCGCCAGCACTTCGGCCGCCGCTTCCGGCGTCATCAGCCGTTCTTTCCGCCGCATCAGAAGGAATTCCCCATATCGACGCTGGCCGCCTTCGTCTCTTTCTTGATGTAGCGGGAGCCTTTGACCAGCTCCGCCAGCATGGCGTCGTATTTCGCCGTATCCATCGGGAGGGTGACGTCGACCCCTTTCAGGCCGGAGTAGAGCATGGCGTTGCCGAATTCGACCGACCGCAGCCCCTCGTGGCCTTCGGCGACCAGCTTGACCGACGGGTCTTTGACCGCCTTGACGAAGTTCTGCATCACATCCTGGTGCGGATGGCCGGAATCGGCCTTGAAGGGAATTTCGATATCCCAGGTCACCATCGACGGGAAGGATTCCGGGGTGGTCCGGCAGAAATCGATCACATCCTCCTCGGTGCGCCGGAAGCGGAGGACGTTGCCCTCGTAGACCAGTTTGCCGCGCGAACCGGTGATTTCCAGGCGGTTGGTGCCGGGGTATTCGCCGGTGGTGGTGATGAAGTTGCCGGTCGCGCCATCGGCGAAGCGGCAGAAGGTGTTGACTTCGTCTTCCACTTCAATATCGTGGAATTTGCCGATGGCGACATGGCTGCGCACCAGCTCCGGCAGCCCGAAGAACCATTGGAAGAGGTCGAGGTTGTGCGGGCACTGGTTCAGCAGCACGCCGCCGCCCTC
>JAVBRV010000065.1:0-5214 GCA_031547585.1 Victivallaceae bacterium | reverse complement strand
CCTGGCGCCAAACGGTTTCAGTCGCTTGCCCTCTCCCCGCAAAAAAGCGGGGAGAGTGGCCGACTGAGGCCGTTTGGAGGTTCCCCCGAGTACTGGGGTCAAGGGCGGTAGCCCTTGCGGGTGCAGGGCGGAGCCCGCCGGAGGGTCTGGGGCGGGCCGCCCCAGCGAGAACCGTACTTAAATCACATCAGACATAGAATTTTGTAATTGCTTCACGTGGAAGAAAAGGGGTTTCGCCCTTCTCCCAATTCCCAACCGGTTATGGAAGGATGGCGGCGTGTTGCTGGAGCAGGGTGCGGATAGAGGCGAGGGGGAGGTCGCGGGGTTCGACGTTCTCGCGGGCGGCGAGGGTGGCGACGGCGGCGGCGGCTTGTCCGGTGGCCATGCAGGTTGCCTGGACGCGGAGGGCCGAGTTGGCCAGGCGGTCGCTGGAGATGATGCGTCCGGCGGCGAGGAAGCGGTGCGAGTTTTTGGGGATCAGGGCGCCGCGCGGCACGGTGGGGACGATACCTTCGGCGAGGTCGCGTTTGTCGAGCCCGACTGCGGCGTCGTGGAGGTCGATGGGGTAGAAGCTGTAGCAAAGGGCTTCGGGGAAGACGCGTCCCTGGGTGTAATCATCGACGGTGACGGTGGTTTCGCCGACGATGGTGCGGGTTTCGCGGACGCCGCATTCGGCGGCTTTGGGGAGGAACTGCAGGTTTTCCAATCCCGGCTGGCGGCGGAAGAAGCGGAAGAGGCGGAGCAGCGATTCGCGTCCGGCGATTTCGATTTTGGTGCGTCCTTCGCTGTCGGCGGCGTTGATGCCGCAGATGTGGTTGCTGTTGCCGCCGTGGTGATGCAGGAAGTTCGGGTTGAAGCGTTTGGCCCAGCCGGTGTCTTCGGGGATGATTTCACCGTCGGCCATGGCTTGGTTGAAGGCGTTGCCGATGGCTTCGAGGTCGAGTTTTTCGATATCATAGCCGGTGGCGTAGACACTGTAGGTTCCGGGCTGGCAGGGGGAGGGCTGGCGGCACTCGTAGTCGGCCATATGTGCGGCGTTGGCGTCGCCGGTGCAATCGATGACGATTTTGGCGGAGAGGTCGTAGAGTCCGTCTTTGCCGCAGAGGGTGGCGCGCCAGGCGTTGTTTTCGTCGTGGAGTGCGCCCAGCATGGTGTGGTAGCGAAGGTCCACGCCCGCATCGAGCAGGGCCCGGTCGGCGATGGCGGCGAAGACGATGCTGTCCACCCCGACGTGGAGCTTCCAGTGGGGTTTCATGGCGAGGGTGCTGAAGTCGGGCAGGGGGGTATTCATCTCCTGGAGGGATTTTTCGACCAGTTCCCAGCCGATGCCGGCGATAACCTGTTTGCCCCAGGCGTTGAAGATGCCGGGGTAGTTGATGCCGGCGGCGGTCAGCGCCCCGCCGGTGATGCCGCTTCTTTCGATCAAGACGGTCTTGGCTCCGGCCCGGCCCGCCTGGATCGCGGCGCAGAGACCGGCGCAGCCTCCGCCGATCACCATCACATCGTACAACGCTTCTTTCATGATTCCTCCCGGATGCGGTTGATTGTTCCCTGGTTAACATACCCCGCAACCGGCGCCGAAACAAGCCGTACGGTGAATTTTTTACGGATTCGGACTTGACATTTTTCCTTTTTGATTTATTGTAAGTAAACTTCATAGTAAACAACAGGGAGTTCCGTACCATGGCCTTTTACGATGTAGCGGTTGTCGGCGCCGGGGTTTCGGGCGCGGCGGTCGCGTGGCAACTGTCTCACTACGAACTGGATGTCGTGCTGCTGGAGAAGTGCGCCGACGTCGGCTTCGGGGTGTCGAAGGCGAATTCGGGGATTGTGCACGGGGGGTTCCACCACCCGATTTCGACCTTGAAGGCGCGGTTGGAGGTCAGCGGCAACCTGATGTTCGAGAAATTGCAGTATGAACTGGGTTTCCCTTTCCGGCGCGACGGGATTCTGGTGGTCGGCTTCACCGAGGAGGAGATGGCGACCGTCCACAAGCTCTACCGCCAGGGGGTGGAGAACGGGGTGCGCAACCTCGAGATGTGCGGCCGCGAGCGGCTGCTCCAGTTGGAACCGAAACTCCATCACGAGGTATTCGGCGGCTTCTTCGCCCCCAACGGCGGCACCATCGAGCCCTACCGCTACGTCTTCAGCCTGGTCGAATCCGCCCGCCGGAACGGCATGGAATTGGAGTGCAACTTCGAGGTGAACAAGGGCGAATTCGACGGGCGGCACTGGCGGCTCACCGCGGCCGACGGACGCACGGTCAAGGCGCGCTACGTGGTCAACGCCGCCGGACTCTTCGCCGACGAGGTCTCCCGTCTCTGCGGCGCGGAGGAGTTCACCATCACCCCCCGCAAGGGCGAGGAGTATCTGCTGGACCGCGAGAGTCCGGCGCGTCCGCGCCGGGTGATTTTCCCGGTGCCGACGCGCACGTCGAAGGGCGTGCTGGTCATCCCCACCGCCGAGGGAACCACCATGATCGGACCCACCGCCGAAATGACCCGCGATAAAGAGGATCACTCCACCAGCGCCGACCGGATGCGCCAGATCGTCGCCCAGGTTCGGCAGATGGTGGACGGCATCTCCACCCGCGACATCATCACCTCCTTTTCCGGCCTGCGCCCGGTGATCGAGGGGGAGGATTTCTACATCGAGCCTTCAAAGAAAGTGGCGCAGTTCATCCAGCTCGCGGGCATTCAGTCGCCCGGGCTCACCGCTTCGCCCGCCATCAGCGTCTACGTCAAGGAGCTGCTGAAATCGGCCGGGCTCAAGCTCACCGAGAAGAGCAACGCCGACTTCACCCTCCCCAAACGGCATGAGCTCCGCAACGAAACGCCGGAGACCATGGCGGAGCTCCACGCGAAGGATCCCGCCTGGACGCGCATCCTCTGCCGCTGCGAAAAGATCTCCGAAGCCGAAATCGTCGAAGCCGTCCGCCAGGGGCACACCACCCTCGACGGCATCAAGTTCTACACCCGCGCCGGAATGGGCCGCTGCCAGGGCGGCTTCTGCCAGGCGCGCATCCTGAAAGTCGTCAGCCGCGAAACCGGCATCCCCCTCGAAGAACTGACCAAGAACGGCGGCAACAGCCGTCTGCTCGGGGGGAAATTAGGGGAGGAACCAATCCGATGATCCAGAACGAAACCTGCGACGTCGCCGTGATCGGCGCCGGGGCCGCCGGACTCGCCGCCGGCGAAGCCTGCGCCCTCCGCCAACTCAAAACCATCGTCATCGACCGCGATGAAACACCGGGCGGAATCCTCCGCCAGTGCATCCATAACGGCTTCGGACTCGGCTACTTCAAAGAAGAACTGACCGGTCCGGAGTACGCCCTCCGCGTCGCTGAACGCGCCCGCAAAGCCGGGGCGGAGTTCCTCTTCGACGCCACCGTCACCGAAGTCGCCCGCCTCGAAAACGGGGAGTTCGAGCTCCTCATCTACTCCGGGCTCCACGGCGTCATCCGCCTCCGGGCCCGCGCCGTCATGCTGGCCATGGGCTGCCGCGAACGCAACCGCGGCAACCTCGCCACCCCCGGAACCCGGCCCGCCGGCATCTTCACCGCCGGAGCCGCCCAGAAACTGCTCAACATCGAAGGCATGCTCCCCGGTAAAACCGCCGTTATCGTCGGCTCCGGCGACATCGGCCTCATCATGGCCCGCCGCCTCACCTGGAGCGGCGTCGAAGTCAAAGCGGTGGTCGAAATCATGCCCACCCCCTCCGGACTCACCCGCAACGTCGTCCAATGCCTCCACGACTTCAATATTCCCCTCCACCTCGAACACGGCATCGTCAACATCGAAGGCCGCGAACGAGTCCAAAAAGTCGACGTCGCCCCCCTCAAGGACGGCATCCCGGTGCTGGAGAACAGCTTCTCCATCGACTGCGACACCCTCCTCTTCTCCGTCGGGCTGCTGCCCGAAAACGAACTCTCCCGCCGCCTCGGCGTCGCCATCAACCCCGCCACCGGCGGCCCGGTCGTCGACGACAACTTCGAAACCAACGTTCCCGGCGTCTTCTCCGGCGGCAACGTTCTCCACGTTCACGACCTCGTCGACTTCGTCTCCGAAGAGGCCGGGCGCGCCGGCGACGCCATCGTCCGCCGCTTGAACGGCGAAGCCCCCTCCCTCCGCATCGAAACCGGCGTCGAACAGAACCTCCGCTACGTCATCCCCAACTTCTTCACCCCGGGGAAACCAGGCGAATTCTTCTTCCGCTCTCTCGTCTCCGTCGACCGCGCCGAAATCACCGCCTCCCAGGACGGCATCGTCGTCTTCCGCAAAAAGCTCCGCTTCGTCCGGCCCGCCGAAATGATCCGCGTCAGCTTCACCCCCAACGGCAACTCCCCCCTCCTCTTCAACCTCGTCACGGAGGAAGCATGAAAAAAGAACTCATCTGTATCTCCTGCCCCGTCGGCTGTCACCTCGTCGCCGACAACTCCTCCGGCGAATGGAAAATCTCCGGCAACCAGTGTCCCCGAGGCGTCGTCTACGGTCTCTCCGAAATGACCGACCCCCGACGCATCGTCACCGCCGTCGTCCGTTCCAACTCCCGCCAAACCCCTCTCATTCCCGTTCGCACCGATCAAGCCCTCCCCATCGCCATAATCCCAACCCTCCTTAACCAAATCTACAGCATACACGTCGCTATACCCGTTCAGTGCGGCCAAAAGTTGATCGAAAATGTTGAAGGTACCGGCGTTAATGTCATATTCTCTACTGATGTGGCCGAATAACGGTTCCCTGCTGGGGCAATCTGCCCCAGACCCCCGACCAGGGCGCTGCCCTGGACCCGCAAGGGCCGGTGGGCCCTTGACCCGACGTACTGGGGGAACCTCCAAACGGCATCAATCGGCCGCTCTCCCCGCTTTTTTGCGGGGAGAGGGCAAGCGATTGATACCGTTTGGCGCCAGGGGGCTCCGCGCCCCCTGGACCCTCGGCAGGACGGGGGTCCTGCACCCTGGCCGACTTAGGTCGGCCGACTCTCGCATGGCGGTAGAAACGTCATGTAAAAAATTAGATGCTACTGAGCTGGCAACGCCATCAGTTGTCGGACCAGTCCGACAGGTCCGACTCGTCCGACAAAGCCACATTTCTGTACGGCATACAGCTTTCAAACTACCTACAACGTACACCGCCATTGACCGCGAACAGCGAGCGCCAGCTGGCTGTGCGCGCATCCCTCAGCCTGCAAAAAAGCCTCGGAGGCATGAGTACG
>JAVBRV010000464.1:0-10671 GCA_031547585.1 Victivallaceae bacterium | reverse complement strand
ACTCCGGGGAGCGGCTGCCCGGAAACCTTGACCGTCCCGACCTGAACGTTCATGATGTACGTCGAAGCCGAAGCCATCACATCATAACTGGTCGAGTGAACCACATCGCCGTAGTTGCCGAAACCATTCGCGTAAATCGTTCCGTTCTCCAGCATGTACGTTCCGTTCATCGTATGATAGTGCTCGCCATCCAGACGGGGCGTGTTGTACACCTTGGCCCCATTCTCATCCGTAACCCAGAAGCCGATGGCAGTCCCGGGCTCGAAAGAGATCGGGTTGTTGCTGCCGTCCACCGCCGTGCTGATTCCATTGGACAGCGTGGCGAAAGTCAGCTCCTGACCCTTCTGGTTGCCGTCGACATAGTAAGCGCCCCAGCTGGTCGGAGCATCACCGACAAACGACACGAAGAGATTCGCACTCTGCATGAAGTACATCGTGTTCTGAACTCCGCCGGGCAGATTGTTGTAACGGTCGGCCCACGCAGTAAGATTCTGGCCGTTATTCGGATTCTTGTAGTCGTTCGGGATATGACCGATTTTCCCGAACTCATACGAGTACTGGGCGGCGGCGAACGACGCGACAGTCGCGAGCACTGCGACAACAGTAAGCAAAGTCTTTTTCATGATTCCCCCTGATTATAATAAAGGTTGCCTGTCCAATAGTATGCAATTTCGAAAAAAAAGTTACAAATAAAGATAATTGATCATGTATTTTTTAAAATTCGCGGTCGAAAAATAATGGCTTCTACATTTTCAAAATATAGAATAAAAGTTATATGGTATTTGTCTTCAACAGGAAGTGATGAAATAAAATCGGCTCACTTTTTTGGTACATTATATAGTATACTACCGATAGAATATCTTTTCAAGCCATAATCACTACTTTTTCGATAAATTTTCAAATGGGGAAATCCGGGGGAATTTGCCGCCCCCGGCTTGAGTTGCGGCGGTGGAAGTGCTATATTATCAAGATGAATAATAACCGGAACCGGAACCAAAACCATGGCTGAACTCGAACTGATCCGCAACTTCTGCATTATCGCCCATATCGACCACGGCAAATCCACGCTGGCCGACCGGCTGCTCGAACTCACGGGGACGGTCGCCGCCCGCGACCTCCAGGAACAGCTCCTCGACGGCATGGATCTCGAACGCGAACGGGGCATCACCATCAAATCGCACCCCGTCCGCATGCAGTACCGCTACCGCGACGGACGCATCTTCGAGCTGAACCTCATCGACACCCCCGGACACGTCGACTTCACCTACGAAGTCTCGCGCTCCCTCGGCGCCTGCGAAGGCGCGCTGCTCCTCATCGACGCCACCCAGGGCGTCCAGGCGCAGACCGTCGCCAACGTCGGGCTCGCCTTTCGCCAGAACCTCAAGGTGATTCCGGTCATCAACAAGATCGACCTCCCCGCCTCCAACCTCGAGCTCTGTTACGAACAGATGGAGGAAATCCTCGCCCTGCCCCGCGAAGAGGCCCTCTGCGTCTCCGGCAAAACCGGCGTCGGCGTCGCCGAACTCCTCGAAGCCGTGATCGAACGCATCCCCCACCCCACCGAACCCGAAGCCAAAGGCGCTTCCGCCCTCGTCTTCGACTCCAACTACGACGCCTTCCGCGGGGTGGTGAGCTACATCCGGGTCGTTAAAGGACCCTTCAAGCGCGGCAGCCGCATCCGCCTCTTCAGCAACGAAATCGTGAGCGAAGTCAAAGAGGTCGGCTTCTTCGGTCCCGACATGCGCCCCTCGGACACCATCGAATCCGGTTCGGTGGGCTACCTCATCCCGAACCTCAAAAGCCCCTCCGACGCGCGGATGGGCGACACCATCACCGACGTCGCCAATCCCTGCCGCGAAGCCCTGCCCGGCTTCCGCGAAGTCCGGCCGATGGTCTTCAGCGGCATCTACCCCATCGACACCGCCGACTACGAACAGCTGAAAGCCAGCATGGCGAAGCTGCAATTGAATGACGCGGCCTTCGTCTACCAGGCGGAGTCCTCGGCGGCGCTGGGCTTCGGCTTCCGCTGCGGCTTCCTCGGCCTTCTCCATATGGAGATCATCCAGGAACGGCTGCGGCGCGAGTACGATATGGACATCATCGCCACCTATCCCTCGGTAATCTACCACGTCTACATGAAGTCGGGCGAGATGGTCGAGGTGGATAACCCCGTCTTCCTGCCCGACCCCTCCGCCATTGAGCGGATCGAGGAGCCGATCATCAACTGCCGCGTCATGGTTCCCTCCACCTACATCGGCGACGTGATGAACCTGGTGATGGGGAAGCGCGGCATCTGCACCGAAACCCATTCGGTCGACCTCAACCACGTGATCATCTCGGCGGAGATCCCCATGCACGAGATCCTGATCGACTTCCACGACAAGTTGAAATCGATCACCCGCGGCTACGGCAGCTTTGATTACGAACCGGCCGGATACCGCCCCGGCAAGCTGGTCAAGCTCGATATCATGGTCAACGGCGAACCGGTGGACGCCTTCAGCTCGATCGTCCATATGGATATGGCCCAGGGACGCGGACGCCAGCTGGCGGAGCGGCTGAAGGACGTGATTCCGCCCCAGATGTTCCAGATCGCCATCCAGGCCGCCGTCGGCGGCAAGGTGGTGGCCCGCGAAACCATCCGCCAACTGCGCAAAAACGTGCTGGCCAAGTGCTACGGCGGCGACATCAGCCGCAAGCGCAAGCTCCTCGAAAAGCAGAAGGAAGGCAAAAAGCGGATGAAATTGATCGGTCAGGTCAACATCCCGCAGGAAGCCTTCGTCGCGGTGTTGAAAGCGTCGGAGCTGAACTAGATGAATCCCTTCGCGTGGTACCGGAAGCATCGTGAGAAGAAGAAGTTCCGCAAACTTCTTCACGAGCTCCGTTCCCGCCGCCATGCCGACGACGATATCCTCGACGACAAGACGAAAACCGCGCTGGACGCGGTCCTCGCCGAACCGGGTCCCGACGTCGCGCTCCGTTACCACCGGATTCTCCCTTCGTACAAGTACCGGAAGATCCGCGAATTTCTCGACCTCCTCCTGGTGGTGGGCGCGGTGGCCTCCGGCATCCGGGGAATGTTCTTCCAGCCCTACCGGATTCCCACCGGCAGCATGCAGCCGACCTTGTACGGCATCCACTTCATGGAGGGCGGCGAAAAACGCTCGAATCCCTTGCTGGGGAAGCTCCCCGACCCGATCAACTGGATGCTCTTCTCCGCCCGTCCGGCCCGGCTGGAAATTCAGGCCCCCGGGGAACTGAACCTCGACTCCTTCCGTTCCGTCGGCAACATCTTCAGCGACACCACCCGCTTCGACATCGGTCCCCGCAGCTACACGCTGCCCGGCGACGTCCGCAAGGTCCAGGAGTATTCCAACCTCGAACTCAACCGCCCCTATCGCTCCCTTGACCTCCTCTGCGACGGCTACCTCTCCCTCGGCGACCATCTCTTCGTCGAACGCTTCAGCCTCTACCTCACCCCCATCAACCGCGGCGACATCATGGTCTTCACCACCGAAGGGCTCACCACCGAAGGACGGCGACTCACCGACCTCAGCGGCTTTTTCTACGTCAAACGCCTCGCCGGACTCCCCGGTGACACCCTCCGCATCGTCAACAACGTTCTCCAGGTCAAACCCCGCGGCGCTGCCGAATTCAAACCCATCTACGAGCTCAACCCGACCTTCAAAAAAATCTACAGCGGCCAGGGCGGATATCACGGCCACCTCAACCATATGGGCATCCACCTCGCCGAATCCGGACGCGAATACCAAGTCCCCGACGACGCTTACTTCATGCTCGGCGATAACTCCTCCTTCAGTCTCGACAGCCGCTTCTTCGGCGCCGTTCCCCGCGAAAATCTCGTCGGTAAAGCCTGGGTCGTCTTCTGGCCCTTCACCCGACGCTGGGGCATGGCCGACCACGCCGGCCCCCTTCCCGTTCCCACCGGTACGCCCGCACGCGGCACCTTCCCCTCCATGTATCTGCAATAGAGACGCTTCGCCCATACCTGCTTTGGCTTAATACGAATTCGCTTTCAAACATAGAGGCAATTGCAAAATTCTATGTCTGATGTGATTTAAGTACGGTTCTCGCTGGGGCGGGCCGCCCCAGCGAGAACCGTCATTTAGCAACATCAGGTACGTAAGCGCCGATGATATTCCTGAAGACTGCAAACTTCAAAGCGGCCGAATTCCAGCTTGTCGGTGATGCCTTCGAGTGCGGCTTCCAGCCCGGAGAGGGTGGTGGTGACGGGGATTCCGGCTGACAGGGCGGCCGACCGCATCCGGATTTCGTCGAACATGGCTTCGGCTCCTGCTTCGGCGGTGTTGACGACCCACTGCACCTCTTTGCCTTGCAACAGATCGAGGAGGTTGGGGCGACCGCGTGAAATGCGGAAGATGGCCCGGCTGCGGATGCCCGCATCCCAGAGGCGCGTGGAGGTGCCGAGGGTGGCGTAGATGGTGAAGCCGAGCTGCATCAGTTTGCGCGCCAGCTCAACCGTGCGCTCTTTGTCTTCGTCGCGTACGGAGAGAAAGAGGTTGCCGCCCGAGGGCAGACGGGTTCCGGCGGCGAGTTCGCTTTTGAGGTAGGCCATGCCGCGGTTGCGGTCGAGGCTCATGACTTCGCCGGTGGACTTCATTTCGGGGGAGAGGACGATATCCACCCCCGGGAACTTCACGAAGGGGAACACCGCCTCTTTTACGGCGGTGTAGGGCAGCTTCACCTCTTTGGTAAAATCGAGGGCTTGCAGGGTCTCCCCGGCCATGCAGCGGGCGGCGAGTCCGGCCAGCGGCACGCCGATGGCTTTGCTGACGAAGGGAACCGTCCGCGAGGCGCGCGGATTCACTTCGATCATGTAGATATCCTCGCCTTTTACGGCCAGCTGCATGTTCATCAGCCCGACGACGTGGAGTTCGCGGGCGAAGGCTTCGGCGTAGGCGCGGACGCGCACGCCCACCTCTTTATCGATGGTCATCGGCGGAATCACGCAGGCCGCGTCCCCCGAGTGGACGCCCGCCGGTTCGACGTGTTCGATCACCGCGCCGATCACGGTGGTGCGGCCGTCGGAGATGCAATCGACGTCGAGCTCCACCGCATCCTGGAGAAAGCGCTCGATCAGGATCGGCTTCCCTTCGGCCGCCTGGGCTGCCGGTTCCACGAATTTGCGGAGCGCCGCTTCGTGGTGGACGATCACCATCCCGCGCCCCCCGAGGACGAAGCTCGGGCGCACCAGGACCGGGTAGCCGATCTCAAGGGCGGCCTTCACCGCCTCCTCCGCCGAATGGGCGATGCCCGAGGGGGGTTGAAGGATGCCGATCTTCGCCGCCAGCTGCCGGAAGTAGTCGCGGTCTTCGGCCGCGTCGATGTCGTCCGGACTGGTGCCGATCACGTTGGCCCCCGCCGCTTTCAGCCGCTGCGCCAGGTTGAGCGGCGTCTGCCCCCCGAACTGAACGATCACCCCGTCGCACTGTTCGCGCTCGTAGACGTTCATTACATCTTCAAAGGTCAGGGGTTCGAAGTAGAGCTTGTCGCTGGTGTCGTAGTCGGTCGAAACCGTCTCGGGGTTGCTGTTCAGCATCACCACCTCGAAGCCTGCCTCGCGCAGCGCGAAGGCGGCGTGGACGCAGCAGCAGTCGAATTCGATCCCCTGGCCGATCCGGTTCGGACCGCCGCCCAGGATGAGGATGCTCTTCTTCTCCCCCCTCGCCCGCACCGGTTCGCCCGCGTCGGCGAAGGTCGAGTAGTAGTAGGGCGTCCGCGCCTCGAACTCCCCGGCGCAGGTGTCGACTGCGCCGTAGACGGCAGGGATTCCGTGCGCTTTCCGGGCCAGGCGCACTTCTTCCTCGCCGCACTCCAGGAGGAACGCCGTCTGCCGGTCCGAAAAGCCGAACTCCCGCGCCTGCCGGTAGAGGGGGAGGTCGCAGCACAGCGCCTCCAGCGAACCCGCCTCCTTAATCTCCCCCTCAAAGGCGGCGATCTCCGCCAGCTGCCGCAGGAACCAGCGGTCGATCCGGGTCCAGTCATGAAGCTGATCCTCGGTCACGCCCCGTTTCAACGCGGCCCGCAGTACGAAGATCCGGTCGGCGTGCGGGCGGCGGAGCTCGGCCTCCAGCTCCTCCTCCGTCATCGCTTCGAAGGGGGCGTCGCGCCCATCCGCCCCGAAGCCGCCGCGCCCGGTTTCCAGCGAACGCAGCGCCTTCTGGAAGGCCTGCTTGAAGCCGCGGCCGATCGCCATCGCCTCGCCCACCGACTTCATCTGGGTGCCGAGCGTCGAATCCGCCGCCGGGAACTTCTCGAAGGTGAAGCGCGGAACCTTCACCACCACGTAATCGAGCGACGGTTCGAAGCAGGCCGGGGTGGTTCCGGTGATGTCGTTCAAAATCTCATCCAGGCTGTACCCGACCGCCAGCAGCGCCGCGATCTTGGCGATGGGGAAGCCCGTCGCCTTGCTGGCCAGCGCGCTCGAACGCGATACCCGGGGGTTCATCTCGATAATGATCCGCCGCCCCGTCCCCGGCTCCACCGCCCATTGCACGTTGGAGCCGCCCGTCTCCACCCCGATCGCCGCCATCACCGCCAGGGTATCGTCGCGCATCGCCTGGTATTCGCGGTCGGTCAGCGTCTGGATCGGCGCCACCGTGATCGAATCGCCGGTATGCACCCCCATCGGGTCGAGGTTCTCGATCGAGCAGACGATCACCGCGTTCCCCTTGCGGTCGCGCATCACCTCCATCTCGAACTCCTTCCAGCCCAGCAGCGACTCCTCGATCAGCACCTCGGAGTTCAGGCTGGCCGCCAATCCGCGACCGACGATATCCTCGAATTCCTTCGGGGTCCGCGCAATGCCGCCCCCCGTCCCCCCCAGCGTGAAGCCGGGCCGGATAATCAGCGGCCAGCCGCCGATCGCATCCGCCACCGCCCGCGCCTCCGCCAGCGAATGCGCGCTCCCCGAACGCGGCAGATCGAGCCCGATCGACAGCATCGTCTCCTTGAAGAGACGCCGGTCCTCCGCCCGCCGGATCGCCTCCGCCGTCGCCCCGATCAGCTCCACCTGGTAGCGAGCCAGCACCCCCTGGTCATTCAGCTCCATCGCCAGGTTGAGCGCCGTCTGTCCCCCCAGCGTCGGCAGCAGCGCATCCGGACGCTCCCGCCGGATAATCTCATGGATGATCTCCGCCGTCAACGGTTCGAGGTAAGTCCGGTCCGCGAACTCCGGGTCGGTCATCACCGTCGCCGGATTGCTGTTCGCCAGCACCACCTCGAAGCCCTCGCGCTTCAAGACCTTGCAGGCTTGCACCCCCGAATAATCAAATTCGCATCCCTGCCCGATCACAATCGGACCCGAGCCGATCAGCATGATCTTGCGGATGTCGGTTCTCCTCGGCATATCTAACTCCTTATTTTAGCTGGCCGTTTCCGGCCTCCGTGTACTCCGTGTCCCTCCGTGTAACTCCGCGTGAGCCGGCCGCCACACCAGGCTAAACTCTCGTCGCACAACGAAACCGTTGTCAGCTCATAGCCGAGAGGGTATCCGGCCGGGTGAAGGCGGACGGTTTCCGGCTGCGGCTCCGCGCGCTGGGCTCATAAAAAGGTTGGCAAAGCCACCTTTTTATGGCAGCGCTCCGCCGGTCGGTACTACTTGAGGGACCGCGTTTCGCTTGCCGAAAATTCTTTCGGCAAGCGACCAGCGCTGTCCGCGCGCTGGACTGCGTCCCGGCTCGGCCGGGTGCGCACGACCGCTTCGCGGTCTATTTTTTAAATTATTTTTTTAAGAGAGCTTTTTTTATAAAACCATCAAAGAGCGGGTGCGCCTTCTGCGGCCTCGACTGAAACTCCGGGTGAAACTGGCACCCCACAAAATACGGATGCACCCCCCGATCCAACTCCACCACCTCCACCCATCGCCCGTCCGGACTCACCCCCGCCACCCGCAACCCAGCGGATTCCAACTCACTACGCAATTCCGGGTTGAACTCATACCGGTGCCGGTGTCTCTCCGCCACCCACTCCACTCCATACAGCTCCCGGCTCCGCGAACCCTCCGCCAAACAGCACGGATACGATCCCAACCGCATCGTCCCCCCCTTCTCCGATACCTCCCGCTGCTCCGGCAGCAAGTCGATCACCGGCTTCTCCGTCCCCGGGCTGAACTCCGTGCTGTCCGCATCGCTCCACCCCAGCACGTTCCGGGCGAACTCGATTACCATGCACTGCATCCCGAGGCAAATCCCCAGCAGCGGAATCCGCTTCCTTCTGGCATACTCCACCGCCTTCACCTTCCCCGGTACCCCGCGCCCCCCGAACCCCCCTGGGATCAGAATGCCATCCGCCCCGTCGAGCAGCGCCGTGTTCCCCTTCTCCAGCTCCTCCGCCTCCACCGGCTTGCAGTACACCCGCACCCGGTTGGCGATCCCCGCATGATCCAGCGCCTCGTAAATACTCTTGTACGCATCCCGCAAACGGATGTATTTGCCCACCACCGCCACCGTACACGCCCCCTCGGGGTTCAGCACCCCCGTCAGCCACTCCCGGTAGCTCCCGAGATCGCTCTCGCGCCGCTCCAGCCGCAAGATATCGAGCGTCTTCACATCCAACCCCTGCCGCGCCAGCTCCAGCGGAACCTCGTAGATCGAATGGCGCACATCCAGCTCCTCCACCACATACTCCCGCGGCAGATTGCAGAATAAGGAGAGCTTCTCGAAGTGATCCTCCGCCAGCGGCACCTCGCTCCGGCACACCAACAGATCCGGCGCAATACCGATGTTCCGCAGCGTCGCCACCGAATGCTGCGACGGCTTCGTCTTCAGCTCCCCCGACGCCCGCAAGTACGGAACCAGCGTCAGGTGGATGAACATCGCATTCCCCGCCCCCGCCTCCAACCGGAACTGCCGCGCCGCCTCCAGACACGGCAACGATGCGAGGTCCCCCGCCGTCCCCCCGATTTCCGTAATCGCGATATCCGTCTCTTCCCCATGCAGCGACTTCATCGCCCGCTTGATCTCATCGGTAATGTGCGGAATCACCTGAACCGTCGCCCCCAGATACCCCCCCTCGCGCTCCCGCGCAATCACCGCGGCGTAAATCCGCCCCGACGTGTAGTTGCTCGCCTTCGAACACGCCACCCCCGCCAGACGCTCGTAGTGGCCGAGGTCAAGGTCGGTCTCCGCCCCGTCCGCCGTCACGAACACCTCCCCATGCTGGTACGGGCTCATCGTGCCGGGGTCGACATTGAAGTATGGATCCAGCTTCTGCATCGCCACCCGGTAGCCCCGGTTCCGCAGCAGCATCGCCAGGTTCGCCCCCGTGATCCCCTTGCCCAGGCTCGAAACCACCCCGCCGGTAATGAAAATATGCTTCGTCATCACGCCTCCTCCACCAATTCCCGGAATGTGTTGAACAGATACTTCGAATCATGCGGTCCGGGGGCCGACTCCGGATGGTACTGAATTCCCAGCAAAGGCTCCCGCCGGTGGCGCACCCCCTCCACCGTCCCGTCATTGAGATTGCGGTGCGTCACCTCAAGATCACCCGGCAGCGTCTCCTCACGCAACGCGAAATTGTGGTTCTGCGAGGTGATCTCCACCTGACCCGTCAACAGGTTCCGCACCGGGTGGTTGCAGCCGTGGTGGCCGAACTTCAACCGGCCGCACTCCCCCCCCAGCGCCAGCCCCAGCAACTGGTGGCCGAGGCAGATCCCCATCACCGGCAGCTTCCCCATCACCCCCCGGATCCTCTCCCACGCGGCCCGCACCCCCGCCGGATCCCCCGGTCCGGTCGACAGAAACACCCCGTCCGGCTTCAAACGCAGCACCTCCCCCGCCGTCGCCGACGCCGGCAGCACCGTCACCCGCGCCCCCGCCTCCGCCAATTCACGCAAGATGTTGAACTTCACCCCGTAATCCACCACCGCAATATGAATCTCCCCCTCCTTACTCCAGACGAACTTACGCCCCCCCGTCACCCGCGAAGCATAGTCGATTCCATCCAAGCCGGGCCAGCAATTCGCCCGCCTCACCCCCTCCTCCTCCGTCAACTCCTCCTCCGACACATGCAAATATCCCCGCCGGCTCCCCCCCTCCCGCAGCAGCAGCGTCAACGCCCGCGTATCCACCCCCGCTAAACCCGGAATCCCCGTCCGCTTCATCGCCTCCTCCAACGACTCGTCTGACCGGTAATTCGACGGCTCATTCAAGTCGTAAATCAAGAGCCCATTCAAAAACAACCCCCGCGACTCCCCATCCTCCCCGTTCCACCCATAATTCCCCACCTCCGGAGTCGTCAGCGTCACCAATTGACCCGCATACGATGGGTCCGTCAGAATCTCCTGGTAACCCGTCATCCCCGTATTAAACACCACCTCCCCCGGCACATCCTTCCGAGCCCCGAAACCCCAGCCCCGAAACACCTCCCCCGTCGCCAATGCCAGAAAACACTTTTTCTCGCGGCGCTCTTTCCAATTATACATCGCTCATCTCCTGCGTTATATGGCTCTTCATACGGTTCTCTCTGGGCCAGCCTGGCCCAGACCCCCCGGCGGGCTCCGCCCTGCACCCGCAAGGGCTACCGCCCTTGACCCCAGTACTCGGGGGAACCTCCAAACGGCCTCAGTCGGCCACTCTCCCCGCTTTTTTGCGGGGAGAGGGCAAGCGACTGAAACCGTTTGGCGCCAGG
>JAVBRV010000368.1:0-4143 GCA_031547585.1 Victivallaceae bacterium | reverse complement strand
TATAGCACAGATTTCCTACTCCTCCAAATAGTGACGCTCGGTTTCGCGGAGAAATTTCCAGATTTCCGGCGCGGCGAGGGGGGAGGGGGTGGATACGGCGCGAAAACGGTCAAAGTAGAGCCAGTTGACGGGGGCGTTCCGGCGGGCGTAGTCGTCGAGGTAGGTTTCGGCGCCCACTCGGAAGCGCCAGGTCCGGTCCAGCTCCTCCAGCGCCCGGTGAAAGCGGCGGGTGCGCGTTTCGGCGTCGGCGTCGCGGCGGTCGAAGGGGAGGTTGCCGATCGCCAGCAGCAGCTCCTGGATGCGATTGCCGATATCGGTGGGGGTGTAGAGGGCGAGGGCGGCAATCTTCGCCTCTTCGGCGCGCTGTTTGACGGCGGCCTCTTTGCGGGGGAGGTCGAGGAGTACGCCGGGCAGGTCTTCATAGGGGTAGAGGCGGCCGCCGTCGGGAGCGGCGGGGTCGTCGGCCCGGACTTTTCGCGCCTCCCGGTAGTCGCGGAGCGAAAGCCGGGAGGGACGGGGGAAGAAGCGCTGCCAGGCCATCTCCCGGGCGAGGCGGGTCAGGTTGCGCTGGAGTTTTTCCGCCGGCGGCAGGGAGGGGCCCTCCGCCTGGACTTCGGCTTCCGCGAGGAGGGGGAGGCCGAGAATCCGGTCGAAGAGTTCCGGTTCGCCGGCTTCGCCCGTCATCCGGGCGCGGACGTATTCGAGGAGGAGGCCCCGGTTTTGCGAGATCGACAGGATCGCTTCGAGGAGCAAGCGTGAGAACTCCCGGTGCCAATCCTCGCAGCCCGGCGGAATCTGCGTCGGGTCGAGGGTGACCAGCTGCCGGAAGGAGGGGAGGGGAAGCCCCGCTTCGAGGAGGGCGCGGGTGATCGGGTAGTAGCGGTTGCTCCGCATCATACGTTCGGCTCCGCGGCGGGCGTCGCGGCGGGCGTCGATGGCGGCGATCAGCCAGTCGGGGAGGAGACCGGGGCCGTCCGGGGGAGACATTCCCAGCCGGGCGGCGAGGAGGATGCCCGTCAGCTCCCGGCGGAGGCGGAAGTCGCGGTTCCAGTTCAATTCTTCGGGGTTGTAGGTGATCTCCCAGACATCCTTTTTCGCCTCCAGCTGAAGGCCGTCGGGGGGCGTTTGCGGCGAAACCGTGATCCGGCAGCGCATGCCGGGCTGCCGGGAGCCGGTCGGGAAGAGTCCGGCGAGCTGGCGGTCGAGCTCATACAGCTCTTCGCGGAGCCCGGCGGTTCCGGGGCCGGAGGCGGCGACCGCCACCCCCTCGTCGCGCGGAGCGGCCCCCGCAGCGAGAGTGACGAGCAAGGCGAAGAGCGCCTGGAGAAAAAAAATGCGATTCATCATTGTTTTTACCGGAAATCGGATGTACTGTATGCAAATATAATTCCAAACCATGGCAAAGACAAATGACGAACCGAAAATCCTCTGAAATCGAACTCTATCCGGCCGCGATGACCATCGCCGGCAGCGACTCCGGCGGCGGCGCCGGCATTGAAGCGGACCTTCGCACCTTCAGCGCCCTCGGCGTTTTCGGCTGCGTCGCCCTGACCGCCGTGACCAGCCAGAACCCCTTCGAAGTCCGGCGGATCGACGCGATTCCGGCGGATGGGGTCCGCTGCCAGATCGAAACCGTGCTCGACCGCATCCCGGTGCGTTTCGCCAAGAGCGGCATGCTGCTGAACGGCGATATCGTTCGTGTGGTGGCGGCGGCGGTTCGCGAACGCAATCTGTTTCTCGTCTGCGACCCGGTGATGGTGGCCGGCTCCGGCGCCCGGCTGCTGGATGAAGAGGCGGTGGCGGCGGTGCGCGATGAATTGATCCCCGCGGCCTCCTGGATCACCCCCAATATTCCCGAAATGGAGCTGCTGCTGGGGCGTTCGCTCCGGAACGCGGCTGATTACCGCGACGCCGCCCTTGAAGCCTTCGACCGCTGGGGCGCGACGGTGCTCCTGAAGACGGGCCACGCGGCCGAGGAGGGCAAGTTCGTCACCGATTATCTCTGCCGCGGCGGGAAGCTCTTCGCTTTAAGTTCACCCCGGCTGCCGGGCGGTTCACCGCACGGCACGGGCTGCACCTTGTCGGCGGCGCTGGCGGCGGCGCTGGCGCTCGAACTGCCCTGGAAGCAGGCGGTGATGGAGGCGCGGGCGTTCGTCCACGGTTCCATCCGCGAGAGCGTCCCCCTCGCGCCCGATCTGAAAGCCATGTATCCCCCGGTCGAAGACAGCATCGGGGTGGTGCGCCTGGAACCGATTGAAGGATGAAACGTTTTTTCCCGGCCGTTCTTCTCTCTTTTCTCAGTCTTGCGCTCGGAGCCGCTCCGGCGGTGCGCACGGTCTGGGAGGGGGGGCGCTCCTACTCGAATATCTCGGACGTCGCCCGGAACTACCGGCTGCAGCTGGTTCGCGGAAACGACCGGATCGAGCTTTCGGGCGGCGGCAACCGGGTGGTGCTGTATCCGGCGAAGCGGCAGATGTATTTCAACAACGTGCTCATCATGCAGAGCTTCGCGCCGCTGCAAAGGGGGAGCGTCCCCTACCAGAGCACGGTGGATTTCACGGGGACGCTGGAGTACCTCTTAGCCCCCGGCGAAGGCTACGAGCGGCCCATCCGCACCATCATGCTCGATATCGGCCACGGCGGCAAGGATCACGGCGCCATCGGCAAGACCACCAATGAAAAGAGCATCAATCTGCGGCTCGGGCGGCGGCTGGCGGCGATTCTCGCCGCGTACGGCTACCGGGTGGTGCTGACGCGCAATTCGGATGTCTTTCTGGAACTGGGGGAGCGCTGCCGGGTGCAGAAGCAAGCCAAGGCCGATCTCTTTATCTCGCTGCACGTCAATTCGACGACGGATGCATCGGTGCGCGGCATCGAGACCTTCTGCCTGGCGCTGCCCGGAACCGCCTCCAGCAACGGCGGCGCGATCGGGGTGGAGAAGAACGCCGGCAATCAGTTCAACCCCAACAACCTATTGCTGGCCTACCATGTGCAGCGTTCGCTCCTGGTGCGCACGGGGGCGATCGACCGGGGGGTGAAGCGCGCCCGTTTCGTGGTGCTTCGCGATATCGAATGCCCCGGGGTATGGGTTGAAGTCGGCTTCCTGTCGAACCGGCAGGAGGAGGCCAACCTGACCAACGCCGCCTACATCGAGAAACTGGCCCGGGGCATCGCCGAAGGAGTGGTGAATTACCGGCAGTCGCTGCGGCAGCCGCGGGAGCAGTAATAATGGATTTCTATCGCACCGGGGCCGAAGCGCTGGCTTCGCTGGGAATTTCGCCCTACCCGGAAATGGCGGGGGTGGAAGAGCGCTATCCCTTTTTCTCCAGCCGTTACTACCTCGGCCTTATCGACCCCGCCGATCCGGCGGACCCCATCGCCCGGCAGCTTCTGCCGGACCCGGAAGAGCTGGCCGACGAGGAATCCAGCCTCGACCCGCTGGCTGAAGAGGAGCAGATGGCGGCCCCGAAGCTGATCCGCCGTTTCGTCGACCGGGCGGTACTGGTGAGTACGGGGAAATGCGCCGCGCACTGCCGTTTCTGCTTCCGCAAACGCGGTTGGACCCGGGGCATGGAGCATACCGACCTGACGCGGGAGGAGCTGGCGGAGGTCGTTTCGTATCTCGCGGCGCATCCGGAGATCCGCGAAGTCCTGATTTCGGGGGGAGATCCCCTGATGCTTCCTTTTGACTGGCTGCGGGAGATCGTGGCGACACTGGCGAAGCTGGAGGACATCGACATTATCCGCATCGGCAGCCGGATGCCGGTGGTCTGGCCGGAACGGGTGACGGCGGAGCTGGCCGCGTTCCTGGGGGAGACCCCCGGAGTATGGTTTGCGACGCACTTCAACCATCCGCGCGAGGTGACAAGGGAAGCGGCGGCGGCCTGCGCCCGGCTGGTGAAAGCCGGAGTGCCGGTGGTCAACCAGACGGTGCTGCTGAAGGGGGTGAACGACGACGCGGAGGTACTGGAGGAGCTATTCCGGCGGCTGGTTGCGATCCGGGTGAAACCGCATTACCTCTTTCACGTCGACCCGGTGCGGGGCGTGCGTCACTTCGCCACCGGCATCGATAAAGGGCTCGAAATTCTGCGCACCTTCCGTCCGCGCCTGTCGTCGCTGGCGGTTCCCACCTTCGCCATCGAC
>JAVBRV010000315.1:0-17369 GCA_031547585.1 Victivallaceae bacterium | reverse complement strand
GCGGTGACCGGCGACCTCGAAGGGCTGCCGGCCCGGATGGCGATGATCTTCAGCCCCGCCTTCCTGATCGGCGATACGGATTGGCGGCTGGGGTCGGCCTGGGTGCCGCCCTTCCTCGCGCTGTGCGGACTCTCCGTCACCTACCCGGAGATCATCGCCCAGTTCCGCGCCTTCCGGCGTGACCGAAGGGAGACCGGATGCTGAAGAAATTCACCTTCAACCCCGGCGACAGCTGGAACCCCTGGCTGGTCAAAGGCGCGCGCCGCTGCCTTCACGAGCGTTTCTGGCTCGCCCCGGCGAGCCTGCTTCTGTACCAGATCGTGGCCTTCGCCTTTCTGGCCATTGAGCGGCATCGAACGGAGTCCGACTGGAACAGCTGGACCGTCGCCCTCCTCCTGCTCGTCGTCGGCTCCGGCGCGGGCTTCAGCCTTTCGCGCTTCGACTTCCATTCCACCCGGAAGGGCTGTTCGCTGCGCGATTTTTACGACTTCGCGCCGCTGGACCCCCGCAGCCTGATTACCGGGGCGCTGCTCCTCTACCTCCTCACCACCGGGATCCTCATCCTCACCGTCCTGCCGCTGGCGGTCAGTACGCTGCTGGTTACCGGCGACGGGAAAATCACGGCCTGGTTCACCCTTCTCTACCTCGGCGGTTTCTTCCTCCAGATGATGTACTGCCAGCGGCGCATCCGCAGCGAGATGACGGCGATCGCCGGTTATCTCGTCATCTTCGTCCTCTTCGTCTGGTCGGTGGAGGAGATGTTTTACCAGAACTACCGCTACTACCTGCTGCAATTCGCCCTCTTGAACGGGTACGGTCTCGTGATCGCCTTCAACGCCCCGCGCGCCCAGTCGCGGGAGAGGGAGACCTGGCCGCGCCTCGCGCAACTGGCGCTGCTCGGCGTCGCCGCGCTCTTCTACTTTTATCTGCCGGATCAGACCTTTCTCTGGATCATCCCCCTCGCCGTCGCCTTCCTCGGCTCCCTCGAATCGATCGGCGGCGTGTTTTACCAGCGCTATCCGGCAGGGAAACCGGGCATCCCCGCCTTCTTCCTCGCCGGTTACTCCTCCGGCGGCTGGCTTCTCACCTGGGTCGCCGGCGCCGCCGCCTGGCTGATGCTGCGGAAGTTCGAGGACCTGCCACTCCTCTTCCGCGACCTGCCGCTCATTCTCCTCTTCACCTCGCAGCTCGCCTCGCTCGGCTTCCGGCTCTTCCGGAAGTCGGCGGCGGCGGAGCGCTGGATCATGCTCTGGTGCTGCGGTCTCGCCATGCTGCTTGACCTCCTGTACGGCTTCGCGGTGGAGTTCCTCTACGCCAGGGAGTGGGGAACCGTCTTCTGGTGGGCGATGGCGGGCCTCTTGCTCCTCCTCCAGCTTCCCTTCATCGGCCGTGACTTCCTCCGCTGCCTTACCGGGAAGAAGACGACGTGAACGAAGCCTGCCGCCGGGCGCTGGAAGCCGGAATCCGCCGGGGGGAGACCCTCGAACTCGCCCCGCCGGGACGCGCGGGCGGCTTCACCGGCCGCCGCCTCGGCAGCCGCTCCGGCAACGCTCTCGAATTCGCCGAATACCGCGAATACCAGGCGGGCGACGACCTCCGCCGCCTCGACTGGAGCGTCTACGCCCGCAGCGAGCAGCTGATGACCCGGCTCTTCCGCGAAGAGATCGACCCCCGCTGCGACCTCATCCTCGATACCTCCGCCTCGATGGCGGCTCCCGGCACGGAGAAGGCCGAAGCCATGCTCGCCCTCGCCGCCCTTCTCGCCCAGGCGGCGGTCAACGCCGGATTCAGCCTCGAAGTGTGGCGCGCGGGGGACTCCGTCGAACGCGAAGCCGCCCCCCGCAATCCCCTCGAATGGAGCATCGGCGACTTCACCCACGCCCGGAGTCCCGGGGAGAGCCTGCCCGCCTTCGCCGGGGGCTTCCAGCGGCGCGGACTCCGCATCGCCATCAGCGACCTCCTCTGGCCGGAAGCGCCCGGTCCCTTCCTCACCCGCCTCGCCGAAGGGGCGATGGTAGCCATCGTGATCCGACTTGGCGACGATGCGCACCCCCCGGAAGCGGGCGGCATCACCTTACTCACCGACGCCGAAACCGGCGAAGAGCGCGAACTCATTCTCGACGACGTCCTTATCGCCCGCTACCGCGAACGCCTCCATTCCCACCGGGCGCTCTGGGAGCGCGAGGCGGGGGAGCACGGCGTCCGGCTGTTTACGCTTGGCGCCGAAGAGGCCTATCCCGGCTGGCGTCTCGATGAACTCTTTCAGGCGGAGGTGCTGCGGTGATCTTCGGCTTCGAACACCCCTGGTTCGCCTTGCTCGGCCTCTCGCTCCCGATCCTGGCCTTGCTCTATCTCTGGCGGCGGCGCTCGGGCCGCCGGATCGTGCCCGACCTCTTCCTCTGGGACCGGCCCGCCGCCCCGGCGCGCGGCGGACGCCGCTTCCAGTGGAGCGCCTTCCCCCTCTCCTTCTACCTCGAACTGCTGGCGCTGGCGGGCTTGCTCGGCGTCGCCGTGGCCCCGTACTTCGCCGGCGGCAAAGGGCGCGCGCCGCTGGTGGTCGTTCTCGACAACTCCTTTTCGCTGCAAGTACTGGGGGAGGACGGCAAAAGCGTCCGCGACCGCCTGAAGGAGGAGCTGGAGGAGGCGCTGAAGCGCAATTCCGGCCGTTTCACGATCTTCTACCGGGCGGGGGCGACGCCCCGGCTCCTCTCGGAGCGCCTCCCCCCGTCGGACCGGGAGTGGCCTGCCGACGAACCCGCCGCCGACCTCGCGGGGACGCTGGCCGAAGCGCGGCTCCGCCACCCCGGCGCGGAGTTCCGGGTGTTCACCGACCACGCCCCGGAGTTCCCCCTGCCCGACGACACCGGCTGGGTCGCAATGGGAACCGCCCGGGGCAACCTCGGCTGGACCCACCTCCGCCGCTACGGCGACCGGATCTTCCTCGAAGCGGTCAACCAGTCGGATGCTCCCGCCGAAGCCACCGTCACCATCACCCCCGGCAGCTTCAGCGAAACCTGGCGCTTCGCCCCCCGCGAACAGAAACGGCTGATCTGCCGGGTCGACGCGCCGGGAACCGCCGTCGCCTTGAAGCTCGCCGCCCCCTTCGACCGGCTCCCCTTCGACAATGAGGCGACCTTGCTCCCCGAGGAGCGTCCGCCCGTCGCCGTCCGCCTTGAAGCGGGGTTTTCCCCCGAAGCGGAAAAAGCCTTGAAAGCCGCCCTCGCCTCCCCGGAATTCACCGAGACAGGCAACCCGGAGCTGATCGTCGCCCCCACCAGCGCCGCGCCGGGCAAATTCCACCGCCTCTTCTGGACCCCGGTCCCCCTGGGGCGCGCGGTGCTCTCAAGCGACCAGATCCAGCTTGCGCCCGACTCATCCGTGACCCGCGGCCTCGAGCTCGCCGGCATCCGCTGGGCGGCCGACCCGGAGCTGCGGCTGCCGGGGCGCACCCTCCTCCGGCGCGGCAACGTCGCCCTCCTCACCGAAACGCGGCGCGGCGACGGCTTTCTCGACTACCACCTCAACCTCTCCCCCGAGGGGTCGAACCTCTTCCGCCACCCCTTCTGGCCCGCCCTCTTCTGGAACCTCGCCGAAGCGCTCCGGGAGGAGCGTCCCGGTCCGGAGCGGCACAACTACCGGGCCGGCGACCCGATCCGCATCAAGGCCCCCTCCCCCGAAGTGAAAAGCCTCCGCCTCACTCTCCCCGACGGCCGCGAGGAGGCATTGCCGGTGATCGGCCAGTACGCCTACCCCCCCTCTACCGCGCCGGGCCTCTACCGGGTCACGGAACCATCCTGGGAATTCCGGGTGGCCGCCCTCTCGGCGGAGGAGTCGGATCTCTCCCGCTGCGGGAGCTGGCTGAAAACCGCCGTGGAGCCGGAATCGGCCGAACGCTCCCGCAAACGCCTCGGCTGGATGCTGGCGGCGCTGGCGGCGCTGGCTTTAGTCGTCCATCAGGGCCTGCTCGGGCGAAAGCGGGGTGAAGCATGAGTTTCCTCTGGCCGATCGCCTTCCTCCTGCTGGTGCCCCTCGGCTTGTGGTGGTTCCTCCGCCCCTACCCGAACCGGCGGGTCAACCTCCTCCGGGCACTGCTCTACGGCGCGCTGGTTCTCCTCCTGACCTCGCCCATGCTCCGGCTGCCCGACCGCGCCGGGGTAGCGGTGGTGCTGGCCGACCGCAGCCGCTCCATGCCCGGCGACGCCGAGGGCAAAACTCTCGCCCTCATCCGCCGCCTCGAAAGCGCCCGTCCGCCGGATTCCCGGCTCGGCGTGGTCTCGTTCGCGGGGGAAACCATGATCGAAAAGCTCCCCGCCGCCCCTCCCCTCGAAACCTTCGCCTCGCTGCCGCCCGCGCCCGACGCGACCGATCCCGAAAGGGGACTCGCTGCGGCGCTCTCCCTTATCCCCGCCGACGCGCCGGGGCGGATCCTCCTCGTCTCCGACGGCGACTGGACGCTCGGCGACCCCTCGCGCCTCTTCGCCACCGCCGCCGCGCGCGGCATCGCGATCGACTACCATCACCTCCGCCGTGAAGCCGTGGGCGACCTCGCCATCGCCGGGTGCTCCGCCCCGCTTCAGGCCAGCCGGGGGGCCTGGTACACCATCCACTGCCGCGTTCTCTCGCCCGCGGCCCAGACGGCGACCTGCCGCATCCGGCGCGGCGACGGGGCCTGGCAGAGCCGGAGCATGCAACTCGCCCGGGGGATGAATGAGTTATCGTGGCGCGACCGGGGGGAGACGCCGGGCATCCTCGACTATACCATCGAAGTCGCGGGCGATGAAGCCCTGCCCGACCCGATCCCCGAAAACAACCGCGCCCGGCTGCTGGTGGAAATTTCCGGGCGGAAGCCCCTCCTCCTCCTTACCAACTCCCCCTCGGGGAACCTGGCGCGGGTGCTGCGCGACGCGAAGTTCGAAGTGGTCGCCCTCCCCCCCGCCCCCCGCGAACTCGCCGCCGGGAAGCTGGCGGGCTACGCGGGGGTGATTCTCGAAAACGTCCCCGCCTCCAGCCTGAGTTTGGAGGGGATGCAGAACCTCGCCGCCCTGGTGAAGGCCGGTTCGCTGGGCCTCCTGATGACCGGCGGACGCCACGCCTTCGCCGTCGGCGGCTACTACCGTTCGCCCATCGAGGAGCTGCTGCCGGTGTCGCTCGAACAGCGGCAGGAGATCCGCAAAAGCACTCTCGCCCTGATGATTACCCTCGACCGCTCCGGCAGCATGGCGGCCCCCATCGGCGGCATGACCAAGATGGATATGGCCAACCTCGCCGCCATCGAAGTACTGAAATTGCTCCAGCCGAACGACGAATTCGGCCTCCACGCGGTGGACAGCCAGGTGCACAAGGTGGTTCCGCTCAACAAGGTCGGCGAGCTGGAGGGCGCGACGCAGAAGATCCGCCGCATCGAGTCGATGGGCGGCGGCATCTTCACCTGTACCGCGCTCCGCGAAGCCCTGAAGGAGCTGGAGGGGTCGAAGGCCTCCACCCGCCACCTCATTCTCTTCGCCGACGCCGCCGACGCGGAGGAGCCGGGCAACTACCAGGAACTCCTCGCCCGCGCCGAAAAGCAGGGCATCACCGTCAGCGTGGTGGGGCTGGGGACGAAGCAGGATTCCGACGCCGTCTTCCTCATCGACATCGCCAAACGGGGCAAGGGCGAGGTCTACTTCTCGGACCGGGCCGAGGAGCTGCCGCGCATCTTCGCCCAGGATACCTTTCTCGTCGCCCGCAGCACCTTCATCGACACCCCGACCGCCGCCGATTACACGCAGGCGCTGCGGAGCCTGACCGCCGTTGACCTCGGCCGCTCCACCGAGTTCGGCGGCTACAACCTCTGCTACGCCAAAGCGGGCAGCGAAACCGTCCTGATGAGCCGCGACGAATTCACCGCCCCCATCGCCGCGCTGGGGCAGGCCGGGCTCGGCCGGGCCGCCGCGCTGGCCGCCGAAGCGGATGGGGAGTTCACCGGCGCTTTCGCCCGCGATCCCCACGCGGGTTCGCTGCTGGCGGCGCTGGCGGGCTGGATGCTGACCCCGGAGCCGGCGGAGGGGGACTACCTCATCACCGAAGAGCTGCGCGGCGGCGCGATCCGCCTCGAAATCCACCTCGACCCCGACCGGAACGGCGACCCCTGGCGGACTTCGCCCGAAGCGCGCTTCACCGTCGCCCGCCCCGGCGAGGAGCCGGTGAGCCGAAGGGAGCGCTTCGAATGGGCCTCCCCGGACCGCCTGGAATGTGTGCTGCCCCTCGAGCGCGAAGCCGTCTACCTCCCCACGGTGGTGATCGAGGGGAAGCGCCCGCAGCCCCTCGCGCCGGTAACCCTGCCCTACTCGCCGGAGTTCCGCCCCCATGAGGAGGAGCTTACGGGGCCGACGCTGGAGGAATTGTGCCGTTCGACCGGCGGCCGCGAGCGCTTCACCCCGGAGGAAATGTGGCGGGAGCTCCCCTCGCGTCCGCGCCAATACGACCTCGCGCCCGCGCTGGCGGTACTGGCCTCGCTGCTGCTGTTACTGGAAGTGCTGGAGCGGCGCACCGGCCTCCTCGCGCTTCTCCGCCTCCCCGAACGCGCCCCCCGCGAAACCGTGAAGCGCCCGCCCCGCCGCCGCCAGAAAAACCCCATCATAACCGAAACCGCGCCACCCCCGCCGCCCCTCGAAGCGCCGCCGCCAGAGGAAGAAGACGAGCTGACCCAGGCCCTCCGCCGCGCCCGCCGCCGATAGACCCCAAAAGCATGGAGACTGCAAATGGACGAGCTTCAAAGAAAAAAACGGCGACTGGTTTACGCGGCCACCATCCTTTGTGCCGCCGCCTGTCCTGTCTTGTTTGCCATCATAACCTTCTGCGACACGCCGAAGTGGTTTTTCTATCTTCAACTCCTGCCGATTCTTCTGGCGTGGGGCATTCACTATTCGCCCTGGGGACGGATGGTGCGCACTCTCCCTGAAGAACAGGCAAAAAAGAGTTCGCCCCGCCAACTGGCGATCGTTATCGGTCTTGCGGTAGTGTTCTGCCTCGCCTGCGGTTGGTTGTCAAAGCGTTACGTAACCGACTGGAGATATCGGGCCGACGCGGCGAAAGCCAAAGAGCTGTACCGGCGCGGCGATTATAAGGCGGCCTGGCCCCACGCCCGGCAATCTTTCAGCGGGCTGGACCCCGAAGTATGGTATATCGTCGGCTTGAGCAATATCATCTTTCCGCGGGGAGAGAACCAGCGGGCAATTGCCGAAGAGCTGTTGGCGCGTTCCGCCGAGGCCGGCTTTCCCCCGGCGGTTGTCGTCTGGACGCGCTACCAAGAATTGGGGAGTGACCGCACCCTCACCGAAACCGATGTCTATATGCAGCTTCTGACAACGGCGCTCCGGGCGGGTGACCGTTCCGCCGGCCATATGCTTGAAGAGATTCGCAAAGAACTGGCGGCTCAAATTTCGCCGGTTCTCCGGCTGGCGGCTCTTCGCCCGCCGCAATGCCTGTCGGGGTTCCAGGCATCGATACTGCCGCCGCTGAACATCCCGCAGGGGCACGGCGGTCCGCATCTGGAGTACGCCCTGACTTGCCCATGCGGCAACAACCGCTTCCAGGTAAACGGCTTTCAGAATACCGATCCCGAAGAAGCGCCGCTGCGCAATTTTCTCTCGCCCCTCAGCCTGATCTGCCGGAACTGCGAGCGCACGATCCCCCTTTTCGACGACTGCCGCGACGGTTACGATATGCGGATAGCGGGCGATACCGTCAAATCCCTCGAGCTCCGGCAGAAGGAGAAACGGGGTTCAACAACGTTGGAAGGCGATTTCGCCATCGTCGTTTCGCTGGAGTACGGTCTCGACGAAAAGGAGATCGCTACCGACGCCAAACTGCGCGACAATCTGCCCGACTGTTTCACCTGGTTCACCGTCTACGGTCTGCGCGACAACGAAAAACCGCAAGAGCTTTTCTCCTGGGAGTGCTCGTGACACGTCTCTGCGGTTAAAAATCACCGAAACCGCCATTTTGCGATTGCCACGCCCGCGAAAGCGTGATACTTTATCTTACCAACAATCATCATTTCCGGGTACATATGATCTTTTTCGCCGATTTCTTCGCTTCTCCGAAAGCGGGGGGGGAACCGGGCAACGAAGCCATGCGCGTCTCCCGCCGGGGGCGGCTCCTCTCGCTCCTCATCGTCTTCGCCGGGGGAACCCTCTACGCCGCCGCGCTGCCGCCCTTCAACCTCTCGTTCCTCGCATATCTCACCCTGGTTCCGCTCCTCCTCTACGCCACAGCCTCGCGCTGGGCGCACGCCGCCTTCGCGGGGTGGCTCTGGGGCGTCGGCTGGTCGGCCTTCGCCTACCAGTTCCTCCGCGAAATCGACCCCGCCGTGCCCTACTGCATGGCCTTCGTCATCTCCTTCTGGCCGGCGGTCTGGGCGTTCACCCTCCCCTTCCTCTGGCGCAACACCGTCATTCCGCCCGAAGTCGAACAGGGCGGCCACCAGGCCCGGCGCGACTATCTCGCTTCCGGCGGGAAGTTCGGGCGGCTCCTCCTCTTCGCCCTCGGGGCCGCCGCCCTCTTCACCCTCCTCGAATGGACCCGCTCGCGCCTCTTCACCTGGAACGACCTCGGCGTCACCCAGTGGCGGCACCCCGCCCTCCTCCAGATCACCGTCCTCACCGGGAGCTACGGCCTCAATTTCCTCATCGCCTTCATCAACACCGCCCTCTTCACGGCGATCATGACCCGGTTCCGGGGGGCGGGCCTGCGGGTGCTGCTGGCGGCGGTACTGCTGCTCACGCTGGTCATGCTGGGGGGGCTCATCCGCATCAACCAGTATAAGCCCGTCGAAGCAAACTGGTTCCCGGCGGCGCTTCAGGGGAACATCCCCCAGCTCCGCAACGCCCGGGGGATTCCCGCCCAGCAGGCGCTCGACACCTACCTCGAGCTCAGCCGCCAGGCCGCCTACCTCCAGCCGAAGCCGGATTTGATCGTCTGGCCCGAAAGCGCCATTCCGGTCCCCCTCCGCTCCGGCGACCCCGTGGGGGCCAACTACCGGCGGGGCGTCGGCTTGCAGGTCTTCCGCTCCGGCATCCCCATGCTGCTCGGCAGCGCCGACTTCGAGGACCGCCCCAAGGGCGACAAAACGCCCCCCGGCATCACCAACAGCGCCCTCCTCATCGACCGGCAGGGCCGCATCGCCGCCCGGTACGATAAAATCCACCGGGTTCCCTACGGCGAATACATTCCCTTCCGCAGCTACCTGCCGGAATACTTCATCCGGCGGATCGACATGAATCTCGACCTCGTCCCCGGCGTCAATTACAACCCCATGCCGCTCAAAGAGGACGTCCGGGCCGGAGTGGCCATCTGCTACGAGGGGGTCTTCGGCTACCTGACGCGGGAGTTCGCCCGGCGCGGCGCCAACGTCCTCGTCGTCCTCTCCAACGACGCCTGGTACCCTCGCAGCAGCGAACCCGAACAGCACCTCGCCAACGCCGTCATGCGCGCCGTCGAAACCGGGCTCCCCATGTTCCGCTGCGGCAACAACGGCGGCTCGGGGGTGGTGACGCCGCTTGGAGAATTCACCCATATCCTCGAAGTTCCGGGGCCGGAGAAGCGGCTGGAGCTCCGGCGCGGACGCGGCCTCGCCGTCATCCCGGTGGGCGTCGAGAAGGAGCCCTCTTACACCTTCTACGTCCGGCACGGCGAATGGTTCATCCTCGCTCTCGCCCTCCTGGGAGCGTTCCAGACGGGGATAGCGATCCGGCAAGCCGTCCGGCGGAAGCGGCATTTTCTGACCATCATCAAGGGAGAGAATACACCATGAGCGAACGACCGTTATGGGCCCCGTGGCGCATCGACTTCATCCGCGGCAAGAAGGAACCGGGCTGCTTCCTCTGCGGCAACCGGCGGCCGAACCCGACCAAGGCGGAGGAGGCGATTTTGATCCATCGCGGCGAAACCGCCTTCGTCATCCTCAACCGCTACCCCTATAACGCGGGGCACCTCCTCATCGCCCCCTACCGGCACGCGGGCGACCTCGCCGACCTCGAAGCCGCCGAGCGGAACGAACTCTTCGAGCTCTGCGTGGCGGCCGAAAAGACCCTGCGCCGGGCGATGGCCCCCGAAGCCTTCAACATCGGCTTCAACATCGGCAAAGCGGCGGGCGCCGGGGTGGCCGATCACCTTCATATGCATGTGGTTCCGCGCTGGAACGGCGACAATAACTTCATGCCGGTGCTGGCCGACATCCGCTGCGTCCCGGAGGCGCTGGAGAACACGGCGGAGCTGCTCCGCAAACACTGGGGGACCCCCTGATATGCGCGTCCAGGTCGATTGCTACCCCTGCATCCTCACCCAGCTGGCGACACTGGCCCGCAACGCGGTTCCGGAAGAGACCGAACAACACAAGCTGGTGAAGGAGCTGCTGGGCTTCGTCCTCGAAGCCGACGACGAAACCACGCCCCCCGAATTCGCCTCGCGTTTCCACCGGGTGATCAACGAGCGCAGCGGCGTCTTCGACCCCTTCCGTGCAGAAAAGGACCGCTCCACCGAGCTCGGCCTCGAACTCCTCCCCGGATTGCGCCGCCGGGCGGAAGCCCACGCGGATCCCTTTGAAGCGGCGGTCCGCATCGCCACGGGGGGCAACATCATCGACTACGGGGTCAACCCGAATTTCGACCTCCGCGAGGCGGAAGAGGCGATTCTGGAGGTTTTCGACCTGCCGGTCAACCAGGCGGCGATCCGCGACCTCAAAGCGCGGATGGACAGCGCAGAAAGCATCTTCTACATGCTGGACAACTGCGGCGAAGCGGTGCTCGACCGCCTCCTCATCGAACCCTACCGCGAAAAGATCACCATCGGGGTTCGCGGCAACCCGATCCTCAACGACGTGACCCGGCGCGAGGCGGAGCTGTCGGGCATCACCGGCTGCCGGGTGGTGGATACGGGCGATATGGCCCCCGGCGTCTCGCTGCGGAACAGCTCGCCGGAGTTCCTCAAAGAACTCCATTCCGCCGACCTCGTGGTGGCCAAAGGGCAAGGGAACTTCGAATCGCTCGACGAGCTCTTCACCCGCCCGATCTACTTTTTGCTGCGGGTAAAATGCGCAGTCATCTCGAAGCGCCTCAAGCGCGAAAAAGGCGCCCTCGCCGTCCTCGGCCGCAATCTTCGCTAAGATAATGATGGGGAGCCGCGTCTGTTGAGAAACAGAAAGGGATTCGACATGCGGGATGCAAAGCGGGTTTTCATCATCAAAGCGGGCGTTATCGTGATCGGCGCCATAACGGCGGCCATTTCGGGTTTTTTCCCCGATCAGGAAAATCCGACCAATACCTTCGAATTCCTGTTGGAAGTCAAAAAGGCAGGCGCCCCCGGCATTCTCGTCGGCGTTCTCTCCGTTATCATATTCCTGAGCTTCAACCTCATGTATCCCGTCGGAATGGTTATGTACCAGAAAGTAGTTTCGGGCTGGCAGGCAAAACAGCATCGCCTCGTGCCCTTCATGGAGATGACCTGGCTGTGGTTTTTCTGCCTCACCGGCCTCTTTTTTCACGCCGCTTCCACGTTGATTTACGGGCTGACCCACCAAGCGCCCCCCTATCTGTGGCAGAGCTGCGGGCTGAATATGCTCATGGTGGTGAACGGCATCCTCCTCAACTACTTCCTCTGTTCGCGGCTCATCGACGAACAATGGAAGCCGTACAGCTTCGGCCTCGTCGTCAACTCCTGGATCAACTCCTTGATCCGACGAAAGGGGCATACTGGAAAATAGCGGGAAAAACTGGCGGGCGGCGCTTGAATTATCCCTTCCAAAACAGTATATTTATCCCTGAACGTCAGCCCGAGGAGCAACCCCGTGTCGAATCGCGACCACGATCACGATTATCAGGATAAAACCATACAGATCGAACTGCCGCCGGAATCCGGCTTCGTCGATCTGGAGAAGCTCGCCGACGTCAACGAAAACCTCAGCCGCCAACGCGATACCCGGCGGAGAACCCTGGCCGGAATCTTCCGCGACACCTTCCAGAGCCTGGTCGCCGGCGTCATCCACACCCGGACCAAAATCATCGACCCCGCCGCCGTCGATACGGAAAACGAAGGCTCCTCCCGCGTCGGCCGCGACTGCGACCTCGACGAGGCGCTCATCGAGCCCCTCGACCACAATTTCAAAATTCAGGAAACCATCGCCAAAGGCGGACAGGGCAGCATCAACCGCAGCTCCGACCTCAAATTCAAACGCACCGTCGCCATCAAGTCGCTGCACGACAACCTGAAAGAAAAAGAGGAATTCCGCAATATCTTCGTCGCCGAAGCCAAGGTGACCGCGCAGCTCGATCACCCGGCCATCATTCCCGTGTACGGGCTCTTCAACGACGACCGGCACGGGCTCCACCTGGCGATGAAGCTGATCCGCGGCAAAACCTTCCGCGAATACCTCTCCCGGCTCCGCAGCCACTACCGCTACTTCTCGAAGCGCCAGCTGGCCCGCAGCGAACACAAACTCCTGTGGCAGCGGCTGGATATCTTCATCCGGGTCTGCGAAGCCATCGCCTACGCCCACCACCGCGACATCATCCACCGCGACCTCAAGCCCGAAAACATCATGATCGGCAACTACCACGAAGCCTACGTCATGGATTGGGGCATCGCCGAACACCTGACCGAAACTCCCCTCGTCGCCAAAGGCGCCATCGCCGGAACGCTGCAATACATCGCCCCCGAAGTGGTCAACCAGCTCCCCTACGACCAGCGGTCGGATATTTACTCCCTCGGCCTCATCCTCTTCGAAGTGGTCTTTCTCAACAAGGCCTATCCCGCCCAGACCGAGGAAGAGGCGGGCATCAAGGCCAAACGAGCCATCGTCGCCCCGTACGAGCACCGCTTCGGCTGCCGGGTTCCGCGCGACCTCCAGATGATTATCGGCAAATCCCTGGCCATCAAGCCCGAAGACCGCTACCAGAACGTCCGCGATCTGATTCGCGACATCCGCAACTACGAATCCGGCGAGGAGGTCTCGGCCAATCCGGACGGCTTCATCGTCGCGACGCTCCGCAAGCTCCGCAACCACTTCAAAGCGTTTATTCTCACCACGGTGCTGCTGGTTCTCCTCCTGTCGTCGGTGATCGCCTACGGATTGTACCGCAACTACCAGCACCGCGTCGAGACGGAGGTGCGCGACAACGCCCTCGCCGCCATCTACGCCAACGGCATCCACTCCTGCGCCGAGTTCGACCGCGAATTCCAGCGCTACGAGTACTACCTCAACACCATCACCCGCGAAGCGGCGCTGCTCCTGATGGCCCCTCCCCGCGGGGAGAAGATCCGCTACTTCACTCTGATGGACGGCGCCTCCCCCGCCACCGCCCCGACGAATTTTCTCCCCTCCAAGCCGTACAATAAGAAGATCAGCCTCGACGAGGCGCTCTACATCATCCCCCCCACGCTCGATCCCGTCCAGAAGGATCGCGAAATCCGCCAGCTCTACCCCCTGGCGAAAACCCTGCGGGAGACGGTGCTGGGCAGCCTCGAACGTTTCATCCCCGAAGGCGCGGATCTCGAGGAATACCGGGAGCTGATCCACCTGACGCAACTCCCGCCGATCTTCATGGCCTACTTCGGGCTGCCGGACAATCTCTACCTCACCTACCCCTATAAAACCGACCTGACCCCCGCCTATGCCCCGACTACGCGCGGCTGGTGGCCGCAGGGGGTGAACGCCAAGGGGAAGTCGGTCTGGGGAGCCCCCTATGTCGACGCCGGGGCCGACCGGGATATCGTCATCACCTGTTCGCAGGCGGCCTATGACGACAGCGGCCGCCTTCTCGGGGTGGCGGCGGTGGACGTCTCGCTGGTCCGGCTGCTGCAAATGCTCGAAGCCACCGGGACCAAGGGCGAATTCGTCGAAAACAAGATTCTGGTCGATCAGAATGCGAACATTCTGGCCGACAGCCGGAGTTTGTATCCCCTGATTATCGGCGAGGGCGATTCCATCACCTACCGGCGCTTCAACCACCACCGGCTGAACGACATGTGGATGGAGAAGAACGGCTGGTTCTTCGATGAAGCCGAGGGGAAGAAATATCTCTACTTCTACCTCCGGATCGAATCCCTCAACTGGCTTTACATCGAGAAAATCCGGTTCGACGACCTGATTGCGAAACGAATTCAAGCTCCGGCCGACAATGACGATCGGAAAATCGTCGCGTCGCCGGAAGAACCATAGAGAAATCGGAACATGCTTTACTATTTATCCCTCTTCCGCGATGTTTTCGGCCCTTTGCGCCTTTTCGAATACGTCACCTTCCGGACGGTGGGAGCGGCCATGACCTCCTTCCTCCTGGTGCTCCTCCTGGGCGGCTGGATGGCGCGCTTCCTGCGGCGGCTCAACGCCCAGGCGGCCGACCGGCTGGAAGGGCTGATGCCGCCGGAATTCATCGATAAAGAGAAAAGCCGGACTCCCTGCATGGGGGGCCTGCTCCTCATCGGCGCGGTCGCGGTCAGCGGCTTTCTCTGGAACACCTTCGAAAGCAGCATTTCGATCGTGTTGATCGCCGGGACCTGTTCCTTTGCGCTGATCGGCTTCTGCGACGACTACGTCAAGGTGGTCCACAAGAAACGCGACGGGATTTCCGGGCGGGCCAAGCTGTTCTGGCAGTTCATCATCGCCGGCCTCTCGGTGTGGATTCTCAGCCGGACGCCCGAACTCTCCGGGTTGATGCCGAACCTCTACGTCCCTTTCGCCAAGGATGCAGTCTACAGCGGCGTCTGGACGCTGCTCTTTTCGGTGGTGGTGATCGTCGGGGCCTCCAACGCGGTCAACCTGACCGACGGCAAAGACGGGCTGGCGACGGGCTGCACGATCTTCAGTTCGCTGACCTACGCGGCCTTCGCCTACCTGATGGGCCACAAAGTCTTCGCCGGCTACCTCCATTTGCCCTATCTGCCGGGCGCGGAGGAGGCGATGGTGTTCGCCGCCGCGGTATGCGGGGCCTGTACCGGCTTCCTCTGGCACAACTGCCACCCCGCCTCGATGTTCATGGGGGATACCGGCAGCCTGGCGCTGGGCGGCGCGGTGGGCCTTCTCGCGGTCCTGGTGCGGCAGGAGGTCCTGCTGGTCCTGGTGGGCGGGGTATACGTGATGGAAGCGGGTTCCGTGATCCTGCAGGTAATCTCCTTCAAGACCACGGGGAAGCGGATCTTCCTCTGCTCGCCGATCCACCATCACTTCGAGCGGAAAGGCTGGGGCGAAACCCAGATCGTGGTCCGTTTCTGGATCCTCTCCGGCCTCTTCGCCCTGCTGGCTCTCGCCACCTTGAAGCTGCGCTGAAACTATTTCCCGGCGAATTCCCGATCCGCCAGTTCGCAGAACTCCTTGATGACTTTGATCTCTTTCGGGTCGTAGGGGCGTAGGCTCGGTCGGAAGAGGTCGTGCTGCCACTTGGTGAAGTCGAGGGCGTCCGCCCGTCCCGCCGCCTCCTGCTGCCAGATGCCCTCCCACGGCTCGTAGGTTTGGTAACAGCCGGCGACGAATCCCCAATTGCAGCAGCCGATTTTCTCCAAAAAAAAGAGCGGAAACATCTCCTGTACCGAACAGTGAAGAATCCGATGCAGCCACTCCGTGTTCAAGAGAGGCCGTCCATGTTTCTTCAGCTCGTGGATCACCTTCACCGTTACCGGGTAATTGCTGTAGCAGTGAAAGGAGACGAGGTCTGAATTGGCCACCGCGATCTTCTCGGCCGGACTCCCTCCGGTGAAGTGGTTTGACCAGATTCCGCTGGTCAGGGGCTGAGACGGATCCGCCTCCCGGGCCGCGGCGAACATGCGCTCGATATGCGGCACCGAAACCTCTCCCCGGTTGCCGTTGCCGACCTCGTTGAACAGATCCCAGATGATGATCCGCGGGTCATCTTTGTACGTATCGACAATTTCCCCGACCATCGCCATGAAGCGTTCGGCGATCTCCGGTTCATCGAGAATCGTGTAGCTGACCTGCCCCTGATGATTGCAGTGCGGTGAATTCTTCACACCGCCGTGGTATCCGGAATCGACGCTCTGTGGTCCCAGCCGCACCGGTTTGTATTTCTCTTTCGGGACGGAGCAGTCGTTCCCGAAGCAGATCATCGAAGAAATTCCATGCTTCGCCGCCGTTTGCAAATACCGCTCGAACCGTGCCATGAAACCGTCGTGCTGCTGATCCCACACCTCGAACTGAAGGATCAGGCGGATGGTGTTGAAACCGATCGACGCCGCCAATTCCAGTTCGCGATCCGCCGTCACCAGCCGCTCTTCGAACCCCAGCTCCTGCCACTGGTCAACCCGGTTGCAGCAGTCGCTGCCCATGAAGTTACAGCCGCGAATCCAGGGCCGCGCATTGTACCACTCCCAGGCCTGTTCCTTGCTCCACAACGTTTTCATCAGCATAACCCTTTCTTTGGTTGCTTTTACACTATAATATGCTATATTTCTTTTTTAAATGCACTTTACGATAGATTATTTATCGATTATCATCATGGCCAATGTTTTTACCTACATCTCCGCCGCCGATCCCGGAGAACCGCTCTCGTTGACGATGGCCGGGAAAACCGATCCCGACAGTACCGGCGTTATTCGCCGCTCCGCCAATACGGAAATCACGGTTTTTCAATACATCACCTACGGACGGGGCTTCGTTTTCAATGGAGACCGGAATTACACTGCCGCCGCCGGAGACTTCTTCATTGTCTCTCCCCGCCGGACGCACCATTACTACCCCGATCCCCGCGATCCCTGGGGGAAAGTCTGGCTCAACCTCACCGGCGACCTCCCGGAAGAACTGCTGCGGATCTACGGCATCGCCAAACCCTATCTCTTCCCGGGGTGCCATGAAGCCGGGGAAATCGTGACGGAAACCGTGGAACACGTCGCCTCCCTCCCCCGGGAGAAAGTCGCTGAATACGCCTCCTGCCAGGTCCTGAAAATCATCCGGCTCCTCTCCCGATTCCAGCCGAAGCCCCGCCGAATCAACTGCAAGGCCCTGCAGCTGCGAGACTTTCTCCATTCTAAACTCGCCGCGGATTCCCCATCTCTGGAAGAAATGAGCCGAAAAATCGACCTTTCTCCCATTCAGACCATCCGGATTTTCCGCGACGAATTCGGAACCACTCCCTACGCCTACCTCCTCAATCAAAAAATCGACATCGCCGCCGAAATGCTGAACAACACTGAAAACTCCATCAAAGAGATTGCCGAACACCTCGGCTTCGCCAACGAATACTACTTCTCCCGCCTCTTCAAACAAAAAAAGGGCCTCCCCCCGGGAGCTTACCGGCGCCAGGAAGATTAACCTGGATATTGCACGAAGCTTCCGATTCTTCGAAAAAATCACTCAGGAGAATCGGATGTTCTTTTTTTCAGTGCTT
>JAVBRV010000247.1:0-7157 GCA_031547585.1 Victivallaceae bacterium | reverse complement strand
CCCCTCCCCCAAACCCCCACCCCACTTTCCCAAAAGAAGCGTTGACGGCGCAAACCCGGTTTTGCCGTTGGCAAAACCAGATTTGCGGGACTTTGTTTAGCAGTATTATGGGGCTCTCTAACCCCCGTCCGTCGATTTGGGATGGCCAGCGGCCATTCCGAATCGACGCCACCCCGTTTTTTTTGGGAAAGGTGAGGTGGGGGTTTGGGGGAGGAGAGGAAAATTCCCTTTTTTTTTCGTAAAAAAAAGGGTTTTCCTCACCTCCACCAAGTCCCACGACTCAGATTTGTTAAAAGGCGGAGGGGATGGCGGCGATTTGGGAGGCCAGGCGGTTGCCGTTGCGGGCGGCGGTGGGGGTGGGGAGGCCGGTGAGGAGGGAGTGGAGGAAGGCGGCGCTGAAGGAGTCTCCGGCGCCGACGGTGCTGACGACTTGGGTGGGGAAGGCGGGGGATACGGTGGTTTCGCCTTGGTGGAGGATTTGGCATCCTTGCGGGCCGAGGGTGAGGATGACGGTGTCGATGTGGAAGTGTTCGGCGATGGCTTCGGGGGTGGGGGGGAGAGCGAAAATTTCGGCGATGGCGGGGAGTTCGTCTTCGTTGAGTTTGACGAGGTCGGCGGCGCGAAGGGATTCGGAGAGGATTTCGGGGGAGAAGAAGTTCTGGCGGAGGTTGACATCGTAGAAGACCCGGGCGCGGGTTTGGGCCAGGAGTGTTTTGAGGGTGTTGCGTGATTCGGGGGCGCGTTGGGCGAGGGTTCCGAAGCAGAAGAGGTCGAATTCGCCGGGGAGATTTTGCGGGACGGGGATGTGGTCGTAGGCGGAATCGGTGCTGAAGATATAGTTGGCGACGCCGTCTTTATCGAGGGTGACGGAGACGGTTCCCGTGGGTTGGCTGACGCGGGCGATGCCGTCGGCGGAGAGTTTTTCGCGGGTGATGATCTCAAGGGCCCGGTCGCCGAGGGGATCGCGCCCGATGGCGGAGACGAGGGTGACTTCCGCGCCGAGCCGCTGGAGGTGGACGGCGAGGTTGAGGGGTGCGCCGCCCAGGTGGGCGTCGTCGCCGAAGCAGTCGAAGAGGATTTCGCCGAAGGAGAGGATTTTGAGGGAAGCCATGGTGTTATTCTCCGTTTTCCATATAATGGAGCCTCCCCCCGGCATTTTGTCAAATAAATCGGCTTGATTGTGACAGCAATTATGATTTCATGCCATTCGAAAAAGGCCCGTTTCCCTCAAAAGGAAACGGGCCTTCTTTATTCCGGCAGCGAAAATTACTTGACGCTGTCGAGGTATTCGTAGATGCGCTGCGACAGCGAGTTCTGGGTGATGCGCGTGATCTTCATCTCGCGCTCGACGCTCGCGGGGGCGTCCGAGGCGTGCGCGGTGTTGACCATCACGTTGCTGCCGAAGTCGCGGCGGACGGTTCCGCCCGGCGCCTTCGAGGGGTCGGTCGGGCCAAGCACCGAACGGATCTTGGCGATGGCGTCCGGACCTTCGTAGATCAGCACCATGCACTTCGCTTCGGGGTTCGGCAGCTTGCGCTGCTCTTCGTCGCAGGCCTCCGGGCGCTTGCCCGACATGAATTCGACCAGCTGCGAGAACTGATCGTCCGCGAAGGGGACGCCGACCGAAGCCGTCAGCTGCTCCAGCGAGGACTGCGGCAGCTTCATTTCGAACTTCTCCTCGAGGAAGGCGAAGGCCTTCTCGCCGATCTTCGGCGCCAGCTTGCTGCGGAGCGCCTCCTGGACCGGACCGTAGAACTCCAGCGCATCGTTGACGCACATGCGGTGCACCTTGCAGCCGACGATCCGCAGCCCGGTGCGGCTCAGCATGTCGATGACGTTGCCGGGGCGGCTCGAGGGATGGCGCCAGTTCTCCGGCTTGATGATGACCAAGGTCCGCTCGTCGCCCGGGGTCGAGCCGACGGCGTCGTCGATCAGGTTCGGCGAAGCGGCCGCGAAATCGGCGAAAAGCTTCAGCTTGGCCTGCGCCTCCTGGGCGTTGGCGGGGGTCAGAACCGCCGGTTCGAAGTAGCGCACGACCTCCGGATTCTCCTTATCCTTCACCAGGTCGGCGTAGGTGTCGCGGAGCGTTTCGCCCGCGCCCGGAATCCGGGTCGAATAGGGCGACAGACGCCCGGTCACTTCGGTCAGCTTGCGGCAGGCGTCCTCGCCCTGGAAGAGCAGCATCAGCGCCCGCTCTTTGCTGCCATCTTCACGCGGCGCGAAGTTCTCCAGCACGTAGTCGGCCAGGAGTTCGCCGGTCTGGGGGGAGATGTGCACGGTCGCCTCAATGAGGCTTCGGGCGTACTTCTCGGCCATTTCCCGCGAGAAGGCGAGCATCTGCGCGCCGATGAACTCCAGATCCGTCCGCGACATCAGCCGGGCGATGATGCCCCCGGTGCGCGATTTGAGGAGGCTGTACGGGGTGATGATGATGTACGAGACTTCGACGGCCATGTTGCAATCCTTATTGTTGCCTTAGCGCGGGCTCGGTCGGAGGTACTGCCGGAATCGAAAGCGGCCGATAAGATACCTCCCGAACCGCCCTTTATGAAACGGTTTAGCGCTTTCAGTTAATATAACACCGGTATGGCGTTAAGGCAAGTCCTGAAGTGAGCCGATATGACGGATCAGGATAATGGTCTGGTCGTCGCCCTGTTCCTGCTCGAATTCCGCGACGTTGTCCAGCACCCGCTCCATCACCTGCTGCGGCGAACCGCCCAGTTCGCAGGAGTGGCGGAAGGATTCGGTCAGGCGCTCCAGACCGAACTCTTCGGCCTCTTTGCTCAGCGCCTCCGAAAGTCCGTCGGAGTACATCATCAGCGTGGTTCCCGGCTCGAAAGCGGTGCAGATGGTGTCGAACTTCACATACTCCCCGGGCATGATCCCCAGGGCCGCCCCCGCCGGGGAAAAGACCCGGATGTGCCCGTGTACGAAGCTGATGAGGTCGGTATGGCCCGCCCGCCCGAATTCCAGCAGCGAATTGCGCCGGTCCAGCAGGCAGCAGCCGAGAGTGATGAAGCGATCCGCGTCGGTGTCGCGGTGGAGCTTGTCGTTGATCTGCTCCAGGAAGTTGCTGAGCGTGGTGAACTGGTCGGCCAGGCTCCGGGCGAAGCTCCGCGTCATCGCCGTCAGCATGCAGGCCGGAATCCCCTTGCCGCAGGCGTCGCCGATCACCACCAGCAGGCGGTTCTCGTCGATTTCGACGAAGTCGTAGAAGTCGCCGTTGACCTCTTTGGCCGAACGGGTGAAAGCGTTGATGGAGAACTGGTCCCAGGCCGGGAAGGATTGCGGTAGCAGCGACTGCTGAAGGTGCCGGGCGAACTCCAGCTCCTGGTCGATCCGCTCGCGGCGGCTGATTTCGCTGTAGACGCGGACCAGGTTCTGCACCATCAGCACCTGCCCGGAAAGCAGCCGCAGACGCTCGAACTGCTGCTCCGAAAACGGCGCCGACGGATGCAGCCGGTTGGTCGCCGCGCAGATCACCCCCGTCAGCATCCCTTCGCGCAAGAGCGGCATGGCCATCACGCTGGCGAGACTGGTGAACTCCGGATACTCCGAAAAACGCGAATCCGCCGAGGCGTTCGGGACCAGTTCCGGCTGCCGCGACACCGCCACCGCGCCGATGAAGCCGCGTCCCGGTTTGATCCGCTCGCGGCGCAGCGCCTCGAAAAGATGGTGGTGCCGGGTGAACAGCACCTTATTCGAACTGTGAACCAAAGGATAGGTGCCGCAGACGCCGCTCACCCGCAGCTCGTCGTCGACGAGATCGTAGATCGCGACCGCCTCCGCCTCGGTCTGCTCGGAGACGTGACGGGCGGCGGCGTGCATCGCCCCCTCGATGCCGTTCTCCTCCTGCAATCCGGAGGAGAAACGGGCGAGGAAGCTGGCGATTTCGCGCCGGCGCTCGTTGGCAAGGTCCAACCGCGCCTCCAGCGCCAGGCAGCGCTGGAAGTAGTAAGCCGCCAGCGCCAGCGCCGGCAACAAAAACAGCGTCAGAAGTACGATTATCCAGCCAGTCATCCTGCCTCACACTCTCCCTGCCGGCCGAACCGGCGCGGGCTATTTCCCCGCCAGATATTCCTGGAGCGACTTGGGCGACGAATCGCCGTGGATCGCTTCGCGGATTCCGGCCGCGGTGGCCTTCGCCGCCGCGATGGTGGTCATATACGGAATCTTGTATTGAATCGCCAGCATGCGGATGCAGCTGTCGTCAATCTTCCCGAGCCGTCCGATCGGGGTGTTGATAATCAGCCCGACCTCGCGGTTTTTGATGAGGTCGGCGACGTTCGGCCGGCCCTCGTTCAGCTTGTACACCTCGCGCACCGGAATGTTGTTCGCGGTCAGGAATTTCGCCGTGCCCTCGGTGGCGATCAGCTCGAAGCCGAGCTCATGCAACGTGCTGACGATCGGCATCAGGTACTGCCGTTCGCGCTCCGACACCGACACCAGGACCTTGCCCGACAGCGGCAGGCGCGAACCCGCGGCCTGCTGCGACTTGAAGTAGGCCATGCCGAAATTCGCCGCAAGACCCATCACTTCGCCGGTGGCCCGCATTTCGGGGCCGAGGAGCGGGTCGACCTCGGGGAACATGTTGAAGGGGAAGACCGCCTCCTTCACGCCGTAGTACTTGAGGTCGCTGCCCTTCAGCTGATCCTTGAATTCGTCGAGCGAGCGGCCGAGGGTCAGGAAGGTGGCGATGCGCGCCAGGGGCATGCCGGTCACCTTGGAGACGATCGGAACCGTCCGCGAGGCGCGGGGATTCGCTTCGATGATCCAGACCTGGTCCTCGCAGACCGCGAACTGGACGTTCAGGATGCCCTTGACCCGGAAGTCGCGGGCGATGGCCGCCGACTGCTCTTCGATGGTCCGGAGGTGCTTCTCGGGCAGCGTCACCGGCGGAATCGAACAGGCCGAGTCGCCCGAGTGGATGCCCGCCAGCTCGATATGCTCCATCACCGAGGCGACGTAGGTGTTCTTGCCGTCGGAGATGGCGTCGACTTCGCACTCGATCGCGTTGTCGAGGAAGCGGTCGATCAGCATCGGGTATTCGGGGCTGACCTGGATCGCTTCCACCGCGTACCGGGCCAGCATCGCTTCGTCGTAAATCACCATCATGCCGCGTCCGCCGAGGACGAAGGAGGGACGCACCATCACCGGGAAACCGATCCGGCGGCCCAACGCGACCGCCTCTTCGAGCGAACGGGCGATGCCGCTGTCGGGCTGCCGGACGCCGAGGGCGATCATCCGCTCGCGGAAGTATTCGCGGTCTTCGGCCAACCGGATGCCTTCGGGCTGGGTGCCGACGATCTTGACGCCGGCGTCCTTCAGCTCCTGGGCGATGTTGAGCGGAGTCTGGCCGCCGAACTGGACGATCACCCCTTCGGGCTTCTCCTTATGGTAGATCGCCAGCACGTCTTCGGTGGTGAGGGGTTCGAAGTAGAGCTTGTCGCTGGTGTCGTAGTCGGTCGAAACCGTCGACGGGTTGCAGTTGATCAGCACCGACTCGAAACCGGCGTCGCGCAGCGCGAAAGCCGCGTGGACGCAGGTGTAGTCGAATTCGATCCCCTGCCCGATCCGGTTCGGACCGCCGCCCAAAACCATGATCTTGCGCCGGTCCGAGACCGGAACTTCGTCGGGAGCCCCCGAATAGGTCGAGTAGTAGTAGGAGTCGTCGACGCCGCTCACCCGGACCCGGTTGAAGGTGGCGACGCAGCCCAGCTCGGTGCGGCAATCGCGAATCTCCTTCTCGGAGACGTTGAAGAGCTGCCCGAGGTACTTGTCGGAGAAACCGAACTTCTTCGCCTCGACCAGCATTTCGTCGGGGAGGCCCATCCAGGTGTAGCCGGCCAGCTTCAATTCGTAATCGGCCAACTCTTTAATCTGCACGAGGAAGTATTCGGTGATCTTGGTGAGATTGCACGCTTCGGCGACGGTGAGGCCCTTCTTGAAGGCTTCGTAGAGATGGAAGAAGCGTTCGCTGGAGGCGCTGGAAACGCGGGGAAGCAGTTCCTCCAGCGTCATCTTCTCGATCTTCTTCACCAGCCCGAGGCCGCTGCGGCCGATTTCGAGCGAGCGGACCGCCTTCTGGAAGGCTTCCTTGAAGTTCTTGCCGATGCTCATCACCTCGCCGACCGCCTTCATCTGGGTGCCGAGCCGGTCCTGCGCCTGCGGGAACTTCTCGAAGGCCCAGCGGGGGAACTTCACCACCACGTAGTCGCCGGAGGGGGTGTACTTGTCGAGCGAACCGTCGCGCCAGTAGGGAATTTCGTCGAGGGTGATGCCCGTCGCCAGCATGGTGGAGACGCGGGCGATCGGGAAGCCGGTCGCTTTCGAGGCCCAGGCGCTCGAACGCGAGGTCCGGGGGTTGATTTCGATGACGATGATGCGGTCTTCCGTCCGGTTATGCGCGAACTGGACGTTGGTGCCGCCGGTGACGCCGATGGCGTCGACGATGCGGTAGCTGTAGTCCTGGAGCCGTTTCTTGGTCTCTTCGCTGACCGTCAGCATGGGGGCCACGCAGAAGCTGTCGCCGGTGTGGACGCCCATCGGGTCGACGTTCTCGATGAAGCAGACGGTGATCTTGTTGCCCTTCTCGTCGCGGACGATTTCGAGCTCCAGCTCTTCCCAGCCGAGGACGCACTCTTCGACCAGCACCTGGCCGATCAGCGAAGCGGCGAGGCCGCGGGCGACCACCGACCGGAGCTCCTCGACGTTGTAGACGATGCCGCCCCCGGTGCCGCCCATGGTGTACGCCGGGCGAAGCACCACGGGGTAGCCGAGCTCGGAAGCGATCTTTTCGGCCTCTTCGACCGAGTAGGAGGGTTCGGATTTCGCCATCGGCACGCCGAGGGTGTCCATGGTCTTCTTGAATTCGATGCGGTCTTCGCCGCGCTTGATGGCGTTGAGGTCGACGCCGATCACCTTGACGCCGTACTTATCGAAGATGCCCGCTTCCTGCAGGGAGATGGCGAGGTTGAGCGCGGTCTGGCCGCCGAGGTTGGGCAGCAGGGCGTCGGGACGCTCCCGGTCGATGATCTTCTCGATGCTGTCGACGGTGAGGGGTTCGATATAGGTGCGGTCGGCCATGCCGGGGTCGGTCATGATGGTGGCGGGATTGGAGTTGGCCAGGACGATCTCGTAGCCTTCTTCACGGAGCG
>JAVBRV010000074.1:0-4317 GCA_031547585.1 Victivallaceae bacterium | reverse complement strand
TGGCTTCGGTATCCGGTTTGTCATCATCATGTTGCGTACATGAACACAGAATCAGTAGCGCAAAAAGCGGAAACAATACAAAGTTCTTTACCATAACTGATATCCTTACAGCTTTAAATTCTTCCGGTAGTTGCTTGGGCTGGTGCCCAGGTGGCGCCGGAAGAAGCGGGAGAAGTAGAACTCGTTCGCGAAGCCGAAGCGTTCGGAGATCTCCCGGATCGTCACCCGCGGATCCGCCAGTTCACGCGCCGCCGCGGCCGCCCGCAGCCGATTGAAGAAATGCCGGGGAGGATGTCCGGTCTCCGCCGAAAAGTGCTTGACGAAGGACTCCCGCCCCATCTTCATGATTCCGGCCATCTCCGCCACGGAGAAATCGGTGTAGGGCCTTCGTCCGAACGCCTCCAGCAGCGGCGAGAAATGGGAGAAACGCAGCCCCGTCTCCTCCGGCAGCGGCGCGCCCTCCGCGGTGATCTTCGCCAGAAAACGCCAGATCACCGCGTGAAGCAGAAAGGCTTCCCCCCACCCGCCGCCGCGAAGGGTGAGCGCGGCGAACTCCTCGCGCATTTCCGGGACGCTCCCCTGAAAAATCCGCCCGACCTCCCCCAACAGCTCCAGCTGCGAGTAGAGCTGAAGATTGAAATGAAGCGAAACCAGGCGGAGCCCCTCGTTCTGTTCGTGCTCTACCTCATGGAAAGCCGGAATAAACAGCCAGTTGCCGGGGAGCAGCGGGCAGCGCTCCACCGGGTCGCCGATCCAATCCTGTGACGGCCCGGAGTCGAAGATGTAGATCAGCCGGTTTACCGGCAGCCGGCTCTTCCACCGGCCGGTGAAACAGCCGCACAAGACCTGCCGGACGACCAGTTCCGGCAGGTTGGCCCGGACAGCCAGGCCGGCATTGTTGTAATTTTCAGCCATTCAGCCCTCCCTGCGATGCATAAAATATATTGCCGGGGAAGCGCTCTGTCAACCAGTTTTACAGAAAAAGATATGCTTTACGCTATTTCGGCCATTCTGAAATCACCTGAACCGCAGTATACTATAGCAAGGACGAAAAAGGAGATTTCAGCATGGAATACCGGATCGGCAATTACGATGAACTGCGCGAGCGGCTCGATCTTCAATATGAAAAGGCCGTTTCCCCCCCCGGCTGCGGACTTGACCCCGAAGCCGTCAACCGGGAGATTCGCGCCCTCTATGAGGCGGAGGAAGCCGCCGGAGCCCCCTTCGCCGTCACCCGGGCGAAGATGCTCGCCTTCGCGCTGGAGAACAGCCGCGTCACAGTGGCGGAGTTCGACTCCTTCGCAAACGTCTGCGAGCGCGCCTGGGAGATCACCAAAATTCAGCAGGAACGGTATCAGTCGATTTCCCGCTCGAAGATCGGCGACGGACTCGCGTCGGGCGACCGGGCGGAGAAGGAGGGCCTCTTCATCGCCCACCTCGACCTCAGCCATACGACGCCGGACTGGGAGCGGATCCTGACGCTCGGCATCCCCGGGCTCCTCGCGCTGGCGGAGCAGCGGTTCGCCGAAGCCCCCTCCCCCTTCACGGAATCAGTCAAAATCGTTTATACGGCTCTGCGCAATTTCACTTTGCGCTTCGGCCAAGCCGCCCGGAGCGCGGGCCGGGAGGACCTGGCGGAAATGGTTGAATTCCTGGCCGACCACGCCCCCGTGACCCTCCCCCAGGCGCTGGAGCTGGGCCTCCTCTACCGCGAGGCGCAGCATATCGAAGGCGAGCCCCTCCGCTCGATGGGAATTTTCGACCGGCTCTACCGCCCCTTCTACGAGCGCGACCTCGCGGCGGGGACGCTGACGGAGGCGTCGGCGCGGGAACTCCTCGCCATCTATTTCTCGCGTTTCCACGCCCGGTCGCGCGGCAAAGACGCGGGGACTCCCTTCTGTTTCGGCGGCTACCTGCCGGAGGGGGGCGACGGCTGCAACGCCCTGACCCGCCTGGCCTGGGGGGCGTACCGGCGCCTCGGCCTGCCGGACCCCAAATTCGCGCTCCGGGTCAACCCGGATACCCCCGATGAATTGCTGCTCCAGATCGCCGAATGCATCCGCGAGGGCAAGACCGCGACGGTGTTCGCCAACGAAATCGTCGCCCGGCAGGCGTTTCTACGCCAGGGCAAGGAAGAGAAGGACCTGGCCAACTTCGTCCCCATCGGCTGCTACGAACCGGCGATCATGGGGAAAGAGCTCTCCTGCACCATGACCGGCTTGTTCAACTTCGCCAAGGTAGTGGAGAAGTTGACGGCCGACCCCGCGTTCGCCCCCGCGAGCTTCGACGAGGTGCTGGAGCGCTATCTCGAGCTGACCCGCCGTTACCTCGCCGAAACCATGGCGCAGGGGATCCCCTGGGAGAAGCTCTGGAATGAAATCAACCCCTCCCCCCTCCTCTCCGGCACCATGGAGGAGTGCATGGCGCGCGGCCTCGACGTCTCGCAGGCGGGGACGAAATATGCCACCAGCGGCATCATGTGCGCCGGGATCGGCACCGCCGCCGATTCGCTTGCCGCAATTCAATATCTGGTGTTCGAAGAGAAACGCGTCACCTTCGCCCGGCTTCGCGAGATTCTCGCCGCCGACTGGAAGGGGGAGGAGAAACTCCGCCTCGAAGCGGCGAAACGCGCCCCCAAGTGGGGCTGCGGCGACGAGCGCGCCGACCGGATCGCCCGGGCCGTAACCGACGCCGCCGCCGATGAAATCGAACGCACCCCCAACGCCAAAGGCGGCCGCTACCAGATGGGCCTCTGGTCGATCGACTGGATCATTCCCTTCGGGGAGCGCACCGGCGCGACGCCCGACGGCCGGCGGCGCGGCGAGGTGATCTCCAAAAACACCGGCAGCGCCATCGGCTGCGACCGGGAGGGGGTCGCCGGGCTGATCGAGAGCGTGACCAAACTCGACCATACCCGCTTCGCGGATGGGGCGGTACTGGATGTGATGCTCCCAGCCCACACCGTGGCGGGTCCGGAGGGGCTCCGCTTCCTTTGCGACGTCATCCGGACCTTTTTCGCGGGGGGCGGTTTTTTCATCCACTTCAACCTGCTCTCCCCGGAAGTGCTGAAAGAGGCGCAACGGCATCCGGAGAACTACCGCAACCTCCAGATCCGGCTCTGCGGCTGGAACGTGCGCTTCGTCGACCTCGGCGAAACCATGCAGAACCATTTGATCCGCGAAGCCGAAAGCAAACGATGAAAGTCCCTATCGCCGACATCAAACGGCTCACCCTCCACGACGGACCGGGGGTGCGCGACACGGTTTTCGTCAAGGGCTGCCCGCTCCGCTGCCTCTGGTGCCACAATCCGGAGAGCATTTCACCGCGACCGCAACTCCTGTTCCACGCCAACCTCTGTACCGGCTGCGAAGCGTGCGCGGCGGTCTGCCCGGCCAACGTTCACCAATTCGAGGCGGGGCGCCACACCATCGACCGCTCGCGGTGTACCCTCTGCGGCAACTGCGTGCGGGCGTGCCTCTTCGAAGCGCTCACCCTCTCCGGCGGTACCCGGCTCACCGCGCGCGAGGTGTTCGACCTCGTCATGCGCGACCGGCATTTTTACGCCAACGGCGGAGGCGTCACAGTCTCCGGCGGCGAACCTCTGCTCTACCCGGAATTCGTCCGCGACCTCTTTCAGCTGCTGCGCGACTCCGGCGTTCACACGGCGCTCGACACCTGCGGCGCGGTTCCCTTCGAACGGTTTGAAACGGTATTGCCCGTCACCAGTCTGGTGCTCTACGACCTGAAAGGGATGGATTCCACCCGCCACGCCGCCAATACCGGGCGCGGCAACGAAGAAATTCTTCGCAACCTAAGCGAACTGGGGAAACGTAATGTTACAATAGAGGTTCGAATGCCGATCGTCCCCGGCTGCAATGACGACGCAACGGAGATTGAGGCGGCAGGGCGCTTCCTCGCAACCATCCCCTCGCTACTGCGGGTGCGCCTCCTCGCCTATCACGCGATGGCGCGCGAAAAATATAAAGCGGCGGGAATGCCCGACACCATGCCGGAAACCGCGCCGCCCTCCCCCACCCATCTCGCCAATCTAGCCCGAATTCTCGCGCAACATCTCACTTGCGAAATCACGCTGCCTGCGAAATCTTAACCGCAATGGCTTAACAACGGTTCTCGCTGGGCCAGCCTGGCCCAGACCCCCCGGCGGGCTCCGCCCTGCACCCGCAAGGGCTACCGCCCTTGACCCCTGGTACTTGGGGGAACCTCCAAACGGCCTCAGTCGGCCACTCTCCCCGCTTTTTTGCGGGGAGAGGGCAAGCGACTGAAACCGTTTGGCGCCAGGGGGCTCCGCGCCCCCTG
>JAVBRV010000150.1:0-5522 GCA_031547585.1 Victivallaceae bacterium | reverse complement strand
GAGTGGAAGCCTCGACCAAAGGCAAAGCCACCGCCGCGATGACCTTCGCCCCGAAATTCACCATCGGCTGCGGCAGCTTTCGGGGAATCCGCCACCCCGGCATCGAAGGGGTAATCGATGAATTTAAAATCTACCCCCGGGCCTTGACCCGCGAAGAGGTGGAGCAAAAGTACGCCGAATTTCAGCCGCTCCGCTACGAACTTCTCGACTATGTCGGCGAAGCGGGGGTGAAGTCGAAATTCCGCTTCCGGGTGAAAAACATCGCCGCCGCGCCGGTGAAACGGAGCGTGGCGATCGGCCCCCGGAACTTCGACCTTGCGCTCGCTCCCGGTGAAAGCCGGGAAGTGACGCTCGACTTCACCCCGGAGAAAGCGGGGCTCTTCACCCTTCGCAGCAGCCCCGGAACCATCGAGGAGCAGCAGTTTGAATTGTACGCCCTGCCGCCGCGCCAACCGGCGGCGGCTCCGGGGGAGCCAGTCCTGGTCGGCGAAATCGACTGCACCCAGGCTCTGCCCGTCGACGGCTACGCGGATGGCGGCCGCGCCCGGGTGGCGAACGGCTACCGGGAGCACGACTCGCTCGAAGTTGCGACCGGTTTCGCCTACCGGATGCGGATTCCGCACCCCGGCCGCCCGCACTGGCTGGAGGTCGAGTACCCCGACGACGCGACTCGCACCTATATGACGATGGTCTACCCCGACAACTATAACCGCGTCTACACCTATACCCTCGACAGCATCGGCATCATCACGGGCGGCGATTATCCGCTTTCGGGCAAGCTCCAGACGAAAAAGCTCCTCTTCTGGCCGGACAGCCCGGAGATCATGGTCGCCGCCGTCAACTACCGGCCCGGGAAGAATCATCGCGGCCCGGCGCTGGCGAAGATCCGGCTGTATGAGGTGGCGGGCGGACTCCCCGTTGCCGCGGTTCCGTCAGGAGGGCGCTCCGCCGGACTCTGGCAGGAGGACCCCACCATGACCGCCGCGCTCTGGTTCTCCAACATGAACAACTGCCCGAACGCCGACCTCGAATACTGGTACACCAAGTGGAGGCGGGCCGTCGACTACATGCGCTACAACGGTTTCAATACCTGGGTGCTTCAGGTGCTTGACTACGAGGGGGACGTCACCTTCATGCGAAACGAGTTCCCCAATGTTTCGAAGCAGATGTCCGAATCCGGGCGGGTTCCGGGCTGGGCCGATATGGCGGCCCGGCTGTTCGAGCGCGAGGGCTTCGGCTTCTACGCCCGGCTGAACCCCCTGATGCACTACTTCGACTCCAACCGCTGGTTCCTGGCGCTGGCCGGGAATCCGTCCGAGGACGAGGTCGCCGTGGTCGACGAGGCGGGCTTTGCGCAGCGGGCGCGAAGGAACCCCTACAACATCCTCCACCCGGCGATTCAGGAGGCGTACCGGAAGATGCTCCGCGCCTACCGCGACCGCTTCAGCATCTACCCGAACTTCCGGGGCGTCTGCTTCAACGAGAGCCTCGATTTCTCCTTCGGCAACCCTGCTTACGGCTACGACGACTACACGCTGGCGCTGTTTCAGAAGGAGAGCGGCTTGACGCTGCCGGAGGGGAAAGAGCGGGTAAACTGGCTGAAAGAGAACGCCTGGAAGGAGTGGAGCGACTGGCGCTGCAAAAAGATCACCGAATTCGCCGCCTCGCTGGCCGCCGTCCTGCGCGAAAACGGGCGCGACGACCTGATGCTTCAGCTCTGGATTCGCGGCGACCGCTTCCTTCCCGGGTTGGAGAAGTGGCCGCACTACGACGCCCCCGATACCCTCCGCGCCATCGGCATCGATCTGGCGGCGCTGCGAGAGATTCCCGGGGTTCGGCTGGTCCCGGCGATCCGCCCCGACTTCATCCGCGTGGCCCGCAACGGAGAGGCGAGCAATGAGCAGTATCTGTTGTTTTCTCCCGAGTTCGCCAAGGTGTTCCGGGGGGAGAAGCATCCGGCGCTGAACGTCTTCCGCCACAGCAATCTCGAAATCTACCCGAACCTGTTGGCCCGCAAGGATCGCTTTACCTCCTTCTGGAGCCCCGTCGGCGGCAATCTGCCCGATAGTAACCTCAAGGGCTTCGCGACGCCCCTGCCGCCGACGAAGCACGCGCTGGAAGCAATGACCCACGCGCTGGCCGAATATGACCTGAAAACTCTGCTCCACGGCTGGTGGGGCAACCCCGAAAACGGTGAGCATGAGGCGTTTCGCGCCTTCTACACCGCCTACCGCAACCTGCCGGACGAACCCTTCGAATTGGCCCCCGGGAGTAACGACCCGGTGGCGGTCCGGGTGGGGAAATCGGGCTTCTATCTGGTGAACCGCGAGGGGTATCCGGTAAAAATCTCCTTCCGGCTGAGCGGGCGCGAATTCAGCCGTGAACTCGCGGGGAGCGAAGTCTACTACCAGCAGCTTGCGGGGGCGAAAATCACCGATGTCCGCTGCACGGTTCCGCAAGCGGAAATCGATGAATTGAACCGTAAGCTGGCGAAACTGATTCAGGTCGACAGCAAGGTGCGCTCAAGTGAAGCGCAGAAGCGGGTGATCGCTGAGTTCCAAACCGCCATGCGCGAGGGGCGCTATGCCCGGGCGCGCCATCTTCTCCTCATCGGAGCCGCCCGGCAGGCGCTTAACGAAGCGCCGCTGGCCGTCCGGCAGGATTACGACCCGGAGAAAAACGAACTCCAGGTGACGCTGGATAACCTTGGCGACCGGAGCTTCACCGGCAGGCTGCGCCTCATCTCGCTGCCGGAGGGATTCCGGGCGGAGAATCCGGAGCTTGAAGTGGCTGTCGCCGAGGGACAAAGCCGCACCTTCGCCTTCCGGCTGGAGGGGCAGTTGAAGGATAATCATCTCTTCAAGGTCTCTCTCGAAGGCGACGGCGCGATTACGGAGTATCACTGGCGCTTCCCCCTGCGTTACGCCTCCCAGGGGCAAACCTTGCGCACGTCGGGGCATCTCATCGGCGGCAAAGAGGAGGTCCGGCGGCTCAGGGAGCGGCTGGGTGAGCGCCAAATCATTGCCCGCTACAACCTTGCGCGCCTCCCTGACGGCAGCGGGCTCCGCCTGAAGGTGGAGGTCGACGATCCGGAATTTATCCCGCCCACCCGGCGCGGGGCGATGTTCATCGCCGATTCGCTTCAGCTCTACTTCGATCAGAAGGCCGACGCGGGGGTGAATGCTGCCGGGTACGGCGGCGACGACGTGGTCTTCCAGCTTGGGCTGCTGGATGGCAAGCCCGAGCTGTACCGCGAGAGCGACCCCTCCGGCCCGGTGGCGGCCAACGCCCGCATCCGCCACGAAAACGGCAAAACCGTCTACGCCCTCTTTATCCCGAAAGAGCTGCTGCCGGAGGCCTCGCTCGCACCGGGGAGCTCCATCGGCTTCGCCTTGCAGGTCAACCAGTTGATGCGTGACAAAGACGGCGAATATCTGGTGAAGCTCGCGCCGCACGGCGACCCCTACCAACACCCTGAAAACTGGAGCCGTTTCCGTCTATGAAAGGCTCTATTCTCCTCCTGCTTGCGCTGCTTCTCGCCGGTTGCGGCGGCGGGCTCTCCCTCGCCGATGCAACGCTGTTGGAAGAGATCCGCGGCTACTATTTCTCGGTTCCGGAGGATCATCCGGCCCGCTACGCCGCCAACCATGCCGCCGGTTTCGGTCCGCATAGCTCCCGGCGACTGCGCTACGGCTTTGAAGCCGACGGCGTCTCCGTCGATCAGGCCCGTCAGGAACTGCTGAAGCTCCGCGCCGACATCCGCTACGGCTTCGCGTGGCAGGAGGTCGATAAGAAGATCGTTATCCCGAAAGTCCATGATTTCGAATTGGGTGGGCAGCTTGCCGCGCCGCAGTGGAGCAAGGCGCTTCGACTCACCGGCGGCTACGCCGTCAACACCCGGGAACCCGTCGTCTCCGGCATGGAGTGGTTCTTCTGTTACGGCGAACGCAACTTCTATTTTGCCCTGAAAACCGTTGACCCGGAAATCGTTATCGGCACCCCGCTGCCGCACGCCGGCGACGCGGTGGAGCTCTTTCTCTGCCCAACCCGAAAGCGCAAAGTCTACCGCGAAATCATCGTCAATCCGGCGGGGACGCTCTACAACGCCCTCCAGGCGGGCAACCGCTACGGGCGCTTCATCACCCTCGTTCCGGATGGCGGCGAACCCAGCGCCATTCGGGTGGCAACCTCCCGGTGGGAAGACGGTTACCTTATCGAGATCGCGGTCCCCTGGCGCGAACTCCCCGAGTACGGGCGCGGCAACTCCCCGCAGCCGGGCGAAGTGATTCACCTGATGCCGGTGCGGCTGGAGAAAGCGGGCGAAGCGCCGCCGGTCCACTACACGCCGCTCGCCCTTCTATACGGCGGTCACAACCTCCAGGGCTACCTGGAAGCTCATCTTGAGTAGTCACCGGCGGTTTTCGGTGTCGGCGAACTTCGCCGGATTGTTGCGGTAGACGCCCGGCGTCACCCCGTGGAAAGACTTGAAGCAGCGGGTGAAGTAGGCGGAGTCGGGAATCCCGCAGCGCAGCGCCGCCTCCGAAATATTGTAATAGGGGTTGAGCAATAACCGGCGGGCCAGCCGCATTCGCGCTTCCAAGAGCGAGTGGAGCGCGCCGTGGCCTGTTTCGCGGCGGAACAGGGCGTTGAGGTGGCTCTGGCTGACCCCGGCGTGCCGCGCCAGATCCGAGACGGAAAGCGCTTCCCCGCAATGGCTTTCAAGGTAATCGAGCGCCTTCTGCAGGCCGGTGTGAAAGGTATTGCGGCGGCGGAGCTCGAACTTCTCCAGCCGCAGCAAGAGCGCTGTGAGAATGGCTGCCGCCTGCTCCGGCTCCGAGGCGTCGTTCAACAGCGCCAAAGAGTGGAACCACAGGCCGGTCAAAAGATCCTCCCCCGTATCGATCCGTCGCGGTGTACCGGTACTTGCTTCATCATTTCTTTCAAAGACGACATAGAAGGTTTCACAGGGGACGGGGTTGCTGCGTTCATGCCGGGCATGGGGCGGAATGATGAAGACGCTGCCCGGAATTCCGGTGACGGATTCACCGCTCTCGAAATTCATAACGCATTCGCCTGATTTGACATAAATCATCTCGAATCCCCGGTGTGCATGGGGAGCAGTGACTTTGCTGAAGATATCGGTTCCGGCGTAAGAGAAGAAGATATCGTCCATTTTGAAACTCCCATCAATTGGCGGCATCGTTATTTTTTCCTAATATACCATCATTTTTTACAATCTTCAACTCTTGCTTTTTAACCTCATTTATCCTATACTATTAACAGATGAAACCAAAAGGAGGTTCTCATGGTCCGAAAAGCAAATTTTACTCTCATCGAACTCCTGGTCGTCATAGCGATCATCGCGATCCTGGCGGCGATCCTGCTCCCCGCTCTGGGTAAAGCGCGTTCGAAAGCAAAAGCCGTTTCCTGTGTGAATAACCTGAAACAATGCGCCAACGGGATGACGATGTATGCGGGCGACAACAAGACGATTTCGTTTGTCGCCGGAGGCGCCGGCTATC
>JAVBRV010000491.1:0-9546 GCA_031547585.1 Victivallaceae bacterium | reverse complement strand
GATAGCGGCGCAAACGATATTCGGCAATACGCATGAATTGTTCCCGTGCCGCCTCATGGCTGTCCAATTCCGGGAAGTCCAGAGAGCGCGGCATGGTAATCGAGGTCAGCATCCCCATCTGCGAGGTGGTTTTTCGGTAGGCGTCCTGATAGCAGAAAGTTCCGGGGTTGAACGAATAAACGTTGTCGATCAGAAAGTTGACATGAAATTCCCGCATTTTCCGCACCAGTTCACGAATATTGGATTCGTCGGAAACCGAAGAAGCGGCGTTGTTCTCGATCGGGAGAGCGCGAAGATGAATGACTTTACCGTTCAAAAGAAAATTCCGGCCATCGATCTCAAACTCCCTGAAACCGAACTCTTCCGGGTAAAAGCGATCGAGGATACGCCCGCTGGAATCCTTCAACGCGATTTCCGCCCGATACAGATTCTGCGGGCAATCGGTATCCCAGAGCTTGGGCGCGAGCCAGTCGGCGGATAGCGAAAAACGGGCGTGGTCTTTGCCGCCTGAGGTAATTTTTTCGATTGGAAATTCTTTCCTGAAATCATCCGGACCGGTGACCGTTGCTTCCAGTTGGTAACTGCCCGCTTCGAGGTTTTTGAAACCGACGTCGAATACGATTTGTCTCTTTTTCACCGAGGTGCGGATCGCCACATCGGCAATATTGTGCTTTGGCGGCACCGCTTCCAGAACGGCCTCTCCGCAAAGCCCGCGGTTATCCATGTCCTGAACTTTCGTATAGGCTCTGGTCTCTCCCATGTTGATGGTCAGGATGCGGGGATTCGCTTCCAGAAGAATCGCAATTTCCTGTTCCCGGCCGGGTTTGGCATATGGGGAGAGATCCAGTTCCCCGCCGGGGAAAACGATGGTTCCGGCACTCCTGCCGTCAATCCGGACATCCGCCTTTGACTGAACGAGATCCAGCCTCAATAGAATCTGTTTCCCCTCCCAGTTGCCGGGAATCGTGAGGCGGCGGCGATACCAGGCCGCCTGGAGAGTCTTCGGCATTTTCTGGAGAATATGGGCCCCCAGATAGAACGGCGTGGCACAGCCTCTCCAATCATTGTGGCGGAGTTGCCCCCGCCAGCTGCCGGGGACTTTGAACCAGCCCCACCCCGTATCCGGCGCCGGAATGGCGTCTTTGATCTCATCGGTGACGCAGGGGTAAAACTGCCACAGCCCGTTCAGGGAGATCTTTTCCCGCGTCGGCGTGGAGAGACGCCAGGCGTCATCGAGAGTAAAGGTTTCCGCGATGCTCTTCCCGTTCGGCGGCGGCATATCCATGGCTTCCGACACCAGGAAAACTTCCACCTCCCTCATTTCAATTTTCCCGGATTCTCCATAGTTCGCCGGAACAACGTCAAAAAAGACGGCTCCCGCCGGGATGGGATAGGCGTCCGCATACTCTTTCCAGGGGTTCGTGCCGATCAACGGATGTGTTTTCAGATAAGGACCGACCCGTTTTTCTTCCGCATCCAAAAAGAACAGATCGAGCCGGGCGTTCTGCCACCCCTCTTTCCCCCGGACGCAGTCGGTGGATTTCATTTGAAAGCGCACCAGCAGCATCGGGTTCTTGATCCCGGAGTCGACCGGGGGAAGAGGAATCCGGTTGCGGCACGAGCTCCAATTCCCTTCCGCGGCAAAAAACGCTTTGCCATCCCGGATTTCCGCGAAAATCCCTTTGGCTTTTCCTTTGAACAGGGTTGACTCATTCAGCAGGTTTTCGCTGCGTTTCTGATACGTATTGGTTCCGCAGAGGATCGTATCCGCGCAAAGCGAACTTGTCAGACAGAGGAGCAGGAGAAAACAGAAGTATTTCATAGTTAAAAATCTTATTCCCGGGAGCTTTTAGAGAACGAATTCCTGATGATTATTGTTGAATCCTCGTACGGTTTCATTGTTCTGTGTCCCTAAAAATCCCCGCAAGGCGTTCTCTCTCCAGACGGCAGGCCTGACCGAGGCCGCATGTCCATCCCAGAAGGAGGCCTGGACGCCCCCGGCGTGCCGGAAGTGCGCTTTGGTTTTATCCGTACCCGCCACGCCGAGAGAGGCTTGCAGATTTTGCAGCCACATTCCTTTGCCCACATCAAAACGAATTCCGTCGAACGCAAACATGGCTTTGCTCGGCTGCTTATTCTTTTTCAGCGAGATGTAAAACTCCCATACTCCGTTCTCTTTATAGCCGTGAAGCGACGCGGATTGGGTCCAGTACCATTGCAACGTCCCGTCGTCCGTCCGTATGTAGCTGCTGTAGCAGGATTGTGAATCCGCGAGGTTCTTTTCCGCACCCGGGCAGCAGATAAGGTTTCGGGTAAGATAATTCAGGTCGACCCACAAGGTACTCCATACCGGATTTGCCGTATTGTTCTGGCTGACAAGCATAGCCAGCCCCTTGTAATCGCCCGCATAGGTGTTGAGCGCCATGGAGCATTGGCGAAGGTTGGAGAGGCATTGACTCGCCTTGCCCTTCTCCCGGGCTTTCTGCAAAGCCGGCAGCAGAAGGGCGGCGAGAATGGCGATAATGGCGATAACAACCAGGAGTTCTATCAGGGTGAAACTTCTTCTCATTTTCCGGTCCTTCTGTTAAACCGTTTTCATGTGCAATTCCGGTGCAAAAACGATATGCTTTTCCGGCAGGGGAGTGCCATCCAGCATATGAAACAACATGTTCGCCGCCTGCTGTGCAAACGCCTGAAACGGGAGCTCCGCCAGAAGCATGGGTTCGTCCAGAATATAGGGTTTGTAATTCACGGAGACCAAACGGCAATCCTCATTCAAATCAATCCGGTGACGTTTCAGGACATCAATGACATAGCGGCTGTCCGCATCGCGGAAAAAGACCGCATCGGGACGGAATCCGCCGTCCAGCAGAGCTTCCACATTCGCATAATTGTTTTCATGGCACAACAGAAAACGTTTATCCAGTTTATGGCCGGCTTCGGCATAGGCCCGGACAAAACCGTTCCAGAACTGATAATCCGTGACGGCGCTCTCCAGATACATGAACCGGAAGCGTTTCCGGCGTACAAGCTCCAGCCCGATCTGATACCCCAGAGGTTCGTTGTTCCAACAGATCGAAGGAGAACCATTGTTTTTCTTAAAAACCGTCAATACCGGAATTTTCTTGGCGATTTCGCGAATCATTTCGCATTTGTCATCCGGGGGATCGATCCAGACCAGTGCGGCCGATTGAAGATTGATCAGTTCCTGCAGCATATTCTCATTATTTCGAACCGACAACGTCAGGGCTTGCAGGTTTGCCGGATATTTGGCGATTTCAAGCCCCAGGAAAGCTTTGGTCGCCCAGGTATAATAATGGTCGTAGACATAATCGGCATTGCCGTAGAGCATCGTTACCACCACAGAGGGAGTGAAACCGTTTGTCCGCATGACATTGGCAAAGGTGCCGATTCCCGGTTTTGTAATCAGATAGCCTTCATCGACCAGGGCTTTCAGTTCCACCTGGGCTGTCGCCCGCGCCATTCCGAACTGTTTTGCCAGTACATTGTAGGATGGAATCCGAATTTCTTCATTCGGGTGACTATACAGCAGCCCCAGCACATATCGCCGGATTACCATGCGCAGACTATATTTGTTTTTCATAAACCACAACTTTGAATTGGTTAACCATTGGTTACCTAATTATACTCGATTTTCCTCGTAAAGTCAAGAGGGGATGGTAAAGAAAACGCATATTTTTCATTGCGTACGCCGACGCATTCTACAAACCCGGTTTGCAAATTTTCATTTCGGGTGTTAATTCTATGGGCAACCATGAATACGAATCACTCTCCAAACAAGGCGACTTCGCCGCTTCTGCCGTGGCAGGTCATCCTGCCGACGGTCGCGACGGCGGTGATTGCGCTGGCGCTGGCCAAATGCGACGAATTCGGCCTCCTGCCGGGCGGACGCAGCGTCAGCCTGTTTCTGCGCTGGGGGTTGTACCTGGCGCTGCCGCTTACCGTGGGACAGCTGGAACGCCGGTGGAAACAGGCCGCCGGACTCGGCCTCTGGTGCCTCTTCCTCGGCTGGCTGACCGACGGCGTCGTCGCCCGCCAGCCGCTCGGCCAATTCCAATTCGAACGCTTCGGCTACGTTGCGCTGGCCGGGGGATTGGTCATCTATCTCATTCTCGCCTACTTCTTCCTGCTGGGGAAACAGCTGCTTCAGCCCCCTTCCAAGTGGCATCGGACGCTGACGGAGCGGCATGGCTGGAAGCTGCTGCTGCCCTGCCTCCTGGCGGCGGCGGTAATCTTCAACTACATGCGGCATGAAGCCAAAAATCTCATCGGCAACCACGAAACCCTGCATCTCGCCGGTTGGAACGACCCCTTGCGCGGCCTGACAGTAGCGGCGCTGGCCGACTTTCACTGCCGGGACACCCCCGCCGACCTCGCACGCCTGCGCCTGGTGGTGAAACAGGTCAATGCCTGGAATTGCGACCTCGTGTTGCTGCTCGGCGATTATTCGGGCTACGGCTACCCCTCGCCGCAGGACGCGCCCCCCCGGCAGCTGACCGCGGAACTGGGGAAATTGCGGGCGCGCCACGGCGTATTCGCCATCCTGGGGAACCACGATTGCCGGGGCGACTGGCCGGCCGCATACCGGCAGGGATTCGCCGCCGCCGGCATTCTGCTGCTGGATGGGCGCTTCATCACCCTGACGATCAACGGCGCGCCTTTGAACCTGGCCGGTTTCCGCGGTGAAATCCGGCAAGGCCGGATGCTGGAGACGCCGATCGACGCCTGGCCGGACAACGGAGCGCCGACTTTGGTGCTGGCCCACGCGCCCGATTATTTCGTCAGCTTCGAGCGGCCGTTTTCGCTGATGCTCTCCGGCCCCACCCACGGCGGGCAGATCGACTGGCCGATCCTGGGTCCCCTGGTCGTGCCGTCGCAATACGGCAACCGCTACCGGCGCGGACACCACAAACGGGCGGACGGCAGCCAACTTCTGGTCAGCGTCGGCATCGGCTACACCGTCCTCCCGCTGCGCTGGTGCTGCATCCCCGAAATCAACCTTCTGACTCTCCGGTGACGCAACTCCATCACTTCTTCAGGAACGCCTCGACCTTTTGCCGCATCGCCTCCGACGCATATGCGCCCGGATGCTTCGCCCGGTACTCGCGGATCCGATCCAAGAGCTGCTGCAGCTCCGAATCCATCGCCAGCGTGTCGTTTTCCGCCTTGATTGCCATCGTGTACAGGCCGACATCGAGGTTCGCCTCCAGAATCCGGATGGCCGCCTCCGGCTGATTCTGCCGCAGCACGGTAAGCAGCGTATAAGGCGTCATCACCTCACTCCGGTCATGAACCTTCTCCTCCCCGTCGGAGATGGCCGCGCCAGCCCAGCTCATAAACCAATACGTCACCAGGCAACCGAACACGATTCCAGCCGCCAATGCTCCGCCCGGCACCCACACTTTCCCGTGAAACGACATCATTATCCTCCACATAACGGCCCAATTGCAAATAATCGGGTATTCCGTATCCTACCGTTTTTGATAATGCTGATGTATATTAGCATTATTTTACTATAACTCTTCGATTGCCGATTGTCAATTTGAACCGGCGGAATTTATGAAAACCCGAATCATGGTTAGTAAGCAGCGTTCAATCTGATTTTGAATCTGCGTAAAAAACGGGAGCTCCGATCGCGGAAGTTGCGCAAAGGGCCGGGATTTCCACTCGCGCACGTTGACCGTGTAGAAAGAGAAGAGCCTCATCCGGCACGTGGGCCCTCCAAACGGCGGACGCCGGGAAATCATTGAGTCGAAGTAACCGGTGTTTTTATACCTCCCCGCTTTGACATTGCAGCCTTCCGGCTCTATATTATGCGGAACCATTTTTTATTCCAAGCGCCGTTTTCCGCTTCAGAAAGAGTGCCTGAAACCATGTCGAAACCTCATCCTACCTCACGGCCCGAGCTGCTGGCTCCGGCGGGGAGTCCCGCCTGCGCCCTCGCCGCCTTCGACGCGGGGGCCGATGCCATTTATGCCGGGCTCGCCAAATTCAACGCCCGCGAACGCGGCGAAAACTTCACCCCCGATACCCTCGGCCCGGTCATCGAATACGCCCATAAAGAGAGGCGCAAGGTCTATGTGACCCTCAACACCCTGGTGAAAGAGAAAGAGCTGCCCGAGGTCGCCGAAACCCTCGCCCTGCTCGAAGAGCTCGGCCCCGACGCGCTGCTCGTCCAGGATCTCGGCGTCCTCCGCCTGGCGCGCGAATACTTCCCCCGGCTGATGCTCCACGCCTCCACCCAGATGGGCTTCCACAACTCCGCCGGACTCGCCGCCGCCGCCAAGCTCGGCGTCACCCGCGTCGTCCTCGAGCGGCAGATGACCCTCGAAGAGATCCGCGCCGTCCAGGCGGACACGCCCCTCGAACTCGAAGTGTTCATCCACGGCGCTCTCTGCGCCTCCCTCTCCGGCCAGTGCCTCTTCAGCTCCTACATGGGCGGCTACAGCGGCAACCGGGGTAAGTGCAAGCAGCCCTGCCGCCGCCGCTACTTCGGCACGAAAGGGGAAGGCAACGGCTTCTTCTTCTCGCCGCAGGACTTATGCACGGTCGAACTCCTGCCCGAACTCCGCGAAATGGGCATCGCCTCCTTCAAAATCGAAGGCCGCCTGAAGCAGCCCGACTTCGTCAGCGAAACCGTCGGCGCCTACCGCATGCTGCTCGACGCCCCCAAAGAGGCCTTCAACGACCTCCTCGGCGAAGCGCGCCAGAAGCTCAGCCGGGGCTGCGGCCGCAAATGGTCGCAGGGCTTCCTCACCAAAGAATCCGCCGAAACTCTGATCCAGCATGACTCCTTCGGCGCGACGGGGCAGCTCTCCGGCCGGGTCGAAGTCGCCGACGAACGCGGCTTCGGCATCACCGCCACCCGGCGGCTCTTCCTCGGCGACCGCATCCGCGTCCAGCCGCGCTCCGGCGACGAGGGGCCGTCGATGACCATCACCAAGATGTTCGTCGACAACCAGCCCGCCCGCAAGGCTTCGCCGGGGCAGCGGGTCTACATCCCCTGCGACAAGCTGATGCCGCCTGGCGGCATGGTCTTCAAGATCGGCGAAAGCATTGCGGACTACTCAGGCCGCCTCGCCGCTCTGCCCGCCCGCCGCGAAAAGCTCGACCTCGAGGTGAAGCTGTCGCAACAAGAGCTGGAAATTCACGTCACCAACGCCCCCTTCAACGGTTTCGTGCGGAAGCTCTCTCTCGCCACGGCGGCCAGCCGCCCGGTGAGCGCGGCCTCGCTGGAAGCCGAGTTCGCCGCCGCCGATTCGGAGGTGTTCGCCCTCGGCAACTTCACCGCCGCCGTCAACGGCTCCTACTTCCTGCCCTCCAGCCAGTTAAAAGAACTGCGCCGGGAGTTCTGGCGCGAAGTGAAGGAGGCGCTGAAGCCGGGCATGGCCTTCCGCAACTCCGCCCTCGGCCTCGAAGCCTTCCGCCGCGCCTACCTCGCGCTCAAACCCAGTTACACGCTGCCCGAAGTCCTGCCCGAAACCGTCGCCCTGAAGCCGAACGGCCAGGAACCGGGCAACCGCAAGGCGATCCGGGCGACCGGCGTCTACGACTTCAATAAGGAGACGCGCGAAGCGATCCTGCCGGAGTTCTGCCCGGAGGGGAAGATTCCCTCGCTCCGCAAAGCCATCCGCACCGCCTTTGAGGCGGGGATCCGCCGCTTCCGGGTGACTTCTCTTTACGGCTTCACCCTGCTCGACGGCTTGGAGGGGCTGGAAATCATCGCCTCCGCGCCGCTCCCGGTATGCAACTCGATGGCGGTGCTGGAGCTGACCCGCTTCGGCGCGACCCGGGCGCTGGCCCACCTCGAACTGGAACGCGGCGACCTCGAAGCCTTGCGCGAAAAGTCGCTGATTCCCCTCGAACTCTACCGGCTGGGGCGTCCGGCGCTCCTCGTCACCCGCGCCAAGGTGGCGGCCGAAGGGGACCTCGGCGACCGCGCCGGGAATCTCTTCTCGGTCCGCTTCGACCGGCGCGACGGGCTGACCCGGGTCTATCCCTTGAAGATTCATTCGGTCCCCCGCCTCGCGGGCTACCATGACTTCTACGATCTCACCAACGCCCACTGGAATCCGCGCGAAACCGGCACGTTCAACTTCGACGGACAGTGGCTGTAACGGAGAACATCATGCCCCCCACCCCCATCGACAAACTCGCTCTCGCGGAAGCCGCCCTGAACCGGGTGATCCGCGGCAAAGCCGCCGTGATCCGCCACCTCCTCGCCGCCTTCGTCGGCGGCGGCAACGTGCTGCTGGACGACGTCCCCGGCGTCGGCAAAACCACTCTCGCCAAAGGGCTGGCCAAGCTGGTGGACGCCAAGTTCAGCCGGGTCCAATTCACCCCCGACCTCCTCCCCGCCGACATCATCGGCAGCAATATCTACAACCCCAAAGAGGGGAGCTTCCAGTTCCGCCCCGGCGCGGTCTTCGCCAACATCCTCCTCGCCGACGAGATCAACCGCGCCTCGCCGCGCACCCAGTCGGCGCTCTTGGAATGCATGTGCGAACACCAGGTTTCGAGCGACGGCGTCACCCGGCGGCTCGGTCCGCCCTTCATGGTGATCGCCACCCAGAACCCGATTGAATTCCAGGGGACCTACCCCTTGCCCGAAGCCCAGCTCGACCGCTTCATGATGCGCCTGTCGCTCGGTTACCCCGATGAAGGCGCCGAGCGCGACATGCTGGCCGACCGCCGTAAAGGGAATCCGGTGGAAGCCCTGACGCCGATACTCACCACCGAAGAGGCGATCCAGCTTCAGGCCGAAGCCTCCGAAATCCGGATCGAAGCGAGCGTCGAAGAGTACCTTCTCGCCCTCATCCGCGCCACCCGCGCCGACGCGCGGCTGGTCCTGGGCGCGAGTCCGCGGGCGGCGCTGCTCCTCGCGGACGCGGCTCGCGCCACTGCCCTCCTCGCCGGACGCGCCTTCGTCATTCCCGACGAAGTGCGCGACCTCGCCCGGGTGGTGCTGCCGCACCGGCTGGTCCTCGATTCCCGCAGCCGCTACTCCGGCGTCAGCGCCGCCGAGGTGGTCGACGAAATCATCGCTAAAATCAAAATTCCAAGATAGGAGTCCACCATGGCAAAACCAAACCGGACCTTCGAAGTTGTCATCGCCGAAGATGAGTGCAAAGGCTGCGAACGGTGCGTAATCGCCTGTCCGCGCGGCGTCCTCGCGATGGGAGTAAAACTGAATAAACTCGGCTTCCCGGCGGTAACCCTGACCGGCAAAGCGTGCATCGGCTGCGGCGGCTGTTTCTACACCTGCCCCGAACCCGGCGCGCTGACCATCCTGGAACTCACGGAGAACGAATAATGGAATACACCAACCGCATCCTCCTCAAAGGCAATGAAGCGGTAATCTACGGCGCGCTGCTGGCCGGCTGCGACTGCTTCTTCGGCTACCCCATCACCCCCGCCAGCGAAATCGCCCACACCGCCGCCCGCTGCTTCCCGAAGCTCGGACGCACCTTCCTCCAGGCCGAGTGTGAAATCGCCGCCATCAACATGGTGATGGGCGCCTCCGCC
>JAVBRV010000032.1:0-24667 GCA_031547585.1 Victivallaceae bacterium | reverse complement strand
CCCCTCTCCTCCCCCCTCCTCTCTCCCCCGCCGCCCCCCCCCCCCCCCGGGTCCCACGCCTCAAATTACAAAAGGGACGGGGGAGGTGCGGTGGTGGGGGTGGTTGGTGATGGGGTGGGTGAATTCGAGGGAGTGGGAGTGGAGGGCCTGGCGTTTGAGGATGAGTTTCCGGTGGTCTTCGGCGGTCAGGGTTTGGTCGCGGATTTTGAGGTAGATAGTTTCGTCGAGTCCGTACAGTTTATCGCCGACCATGGGGAATCCGAGTGAGAAGAGGGTGGCGCGGATCTGGTGGAGCCGGCCGGTGAGGGGGATGGCGCGGACGAGGGAGAGTCCATTTTTCGTCTCGACGGGTTCGAAGAGGGTTTGTGCGGATTCGATCTTTTCGGCTCCGGCGGGTGGGCGTTCGCCGGGGGTGAAGCGGCGTTTTTTGCGGACGCTGCTGTTGACGTCGCGGTGGAGGAAGCCGAAGGCGGAGACAGGCTCATTGAATTCCCCGTGGACCATGGCGATATACTCTTTGCGGATCGGGATTTTCGGTTTGGCGAGTTTGGCGGCGGTGGCGGCGTCTTTGGCGGCGATGAGGAGCCCGGAGGTTTCGCGGTCGAGGCGGTTCACCAGGTGAATGCTGCCGTAGTCGCGGTTGAGAAGGTGCCAGAGGGTATGGCGGAAGAAGGGTCCGGAGGGGTGCATGCAGAGGTTCCCCGGTTTGTCGATGACGAGGAGGAACTCATCTTCCCAGGCGACGCGGTAGTGAAGTTCGGCTTCGGGTTCGGGGAGGTCGCCGGGGAAGTATTCGATCCGGTCGTGGAGGGCGAGGATGGCGCCGGGGTCGGGAATGGTTCCATTCAGCTGGATTTCGCCCTGGCGTATGCGGTCGCGCCACGCTTCGAGCGAGCGGTAGGTGAAGCGTCCGGCGAGGTAGGCGTCGAGGGGCAGCCCTGCGCCGGACCAATCCACGGCGCTTCGGATGATGCGGCGGCCGATGGTCTCCCCGGCTTCCGGTTCCGTGGGGGTGGGGTAATTCGTCATTTTCGGTTTTTCCTGGTTGAACATCCTTGAAATGTATCCCCCCAACAAGGATTATGCAATATTTTCGGCACAGATTTTCGTTTTTCGCTTGCCAAAACCAAACTATTCCGGTATAGTATACTATTGCATGAAAGGGTGAACGATGACTGGATACTTTCGGCTGACGGCCGCTCTGCTGTTCTCCGGATTTTCTCTTTTTGGCGGAGCCTTCCGGGTGGACCTGGCCGGGGACGGTTTCGAACTGGCCTTCAAATCCGGTTCCGAGGGGGTTACCGCCGCAACCAGCGCCTGGCTCAAGGAGCGCAGCAATCAGCGCTGGAGCATCACCGGCGATTCGTCGGAGAAGTGGGAAGAGAAGTCTTTCACCTTCACCGCCGCCGAAGACGGCAAGGTGTGGGTCAGTCTGCTCTCGATCCGCACCGGTCCCGGGGAAGCGGCTTCGGTCTCCGCCTACGACGATCTGCGAATCGAGGGGGCGACCTTCAAAAATGCCGGTTTCGAGGAGCTGGGCAAGCGCGGCTTCCCGGAGTCCTGGCGCGGTGCGCCCAAAATGGCGACCGATGCGACGGATGCTCCTGAGGGGAAATATTACGTCACGGTCACTTTCGACAACCGGGTGACGCAGATTATCGATTGCAAAGCCGGGAAACCGGTAACGATCCGTTTCAAGACAAAGAATATGCACTGATACGGTTTTCGGTTTTACCCTAATTGAGTATAAAAATCGTCGCCCACGTGAGTAATAAAAGTTTACCGAGTGCGAAAATGCAAAAGTATGCGCTTTCCGTCAAGGGGGCCTTCGTCCTCCAGCCCGCCTTTCCCGAAGCCCTGAGAAATTCGCACCTTCGCTGCATCGAGCTGTCGTACTCCCCTCCCCCGGCGGAGGGGGAAGTCGAAGCCATTCTCGCGGCGCTGACGCCCCACGTCCAATCGGGCCTGCTGGAAGTCGCCAGCATCCACCTGCCCTTCTACCCCTGGAACTGTTCGAACCCGGATGAAGCGGCGCGGCAGGAGTCGAGCCGGCTGGTGGCGGACCTTCTGGAACGCTTCCGCCCTCTCGGCTTCACCGAGGTCACCGTCCACCCCGGCGACGGCCTGACGCCGAAGGAGCTGCGTCCGATCCGCATGGCGCAGATGAAGAAGACCATCACGGAGCTCCTCCCCCGCCTTGAAGCGTGGGGTGTTTCGCTCAACCTCGAGCTTCTCCCGCGCGACTGCATCGGCAACTGCGAAGAGGAGCTTCTCGCCATGATCGCCCCCTTCCCCGCCGAACGGGTCAACCTCTGCTTCGACGTCAACCACCTGATGGGGCGCTACCGCGAACTGCCGGAGGTGATTGCCCGCCTGGCCCCGCGGATCCACAGCTTCCATCTCTCCGATTACGACGGCGTCGACGAGTGCCACTGGCAGGTCGGGCTCGGCCTGATCGATTGGAGCGCGGTGATGAAGGCGATCCGGGCGCTGCCCCGGCGCCCGCTGCTCATCTTCGAGAGCGGACTCTCCGTGCTGCAGGACCGTCCCTGCAACCCGATTCACCGCTTCCGGGCGGCGGAGCACGAGATCTTCCTTCTCGAACGCGCCGACCAGCTCGAAGCGATGAAGAACGAGCTCTTCCCCCGCGCCTGATTCAAGAGCGAGAACCGCTTTACACACAGCCCGCGTTGCCGAACCGGCAACACGGGCTGTGTAGCTTTTTCTCTGTATCCCGCCCCGCTTCAAAACATTTTTTTTGCATAAAGTTTGACATCGGCTATTGACAAAGCACGGTAAATCGCGTATAATTATACATAGAGTACTCTACCGTACAGCAGAGAAAGAGAATATGGTCACCAGTAAATTTCAGTTAATCGCCAAGCAGATACAGGCAAAGATCGATCAGGGGGAATATGCCGACCGGCTTCCCTCCGAACAGGAGCTGATTCAGATTTTCGCCACCACCAACAATACGATCCGCAAAGCGCTGGATCTGCTGCACCGGAAGGAGTTGATTCGAAAAGTTCCTTATGTCGGCACCTTCGTCAACCGCCCGGAGCGCAAACGGATCCGCATCGCCTGGCCGGACGGTTCGTTCCCGGAGCCCGTCAATCAGCTGTTCAAGGATAAGGCACGCGGATATTTCAATGAATTCGAGCTCGAATTCATCGCTCCGGACGCCGATTGCTCCAGCGATCAATTCGACTTGCTCCGGATCACCTCCTCCACCGAAATATCCTACAGCAGCTGCGCGGTGCCGCTGCCGTTGGAAGTCATCCGGCAGTATCGGAATTCGAACTATTTTTCCCTCCCCTTCGACGTTCACCGCATCAATAATTTCTACCATGCCCTGCCGATGCTGTTTTCCCCCTCGCTGGCCGTGCTGAATCAGACGCTGCTCAAAAAATTCAATCCGAATTTCGGCTCGTATGACTTGAATTGGGAGATGCTGCCGCAAATCGGGGCCTATGCGAAGCGGGAAGGCCGGAAGCTCTGGAGCCTTTATGTGGCCACCGGCATGCTTCGGAATCTGATCTTTCTCTCCGGCGATTCATCCGGACGGCTCGAAGGGCTGGACCTGGAACGGCTGCGGCTGAACATCGCCAAAATCTGGCCGCTTTTTTCACCCGATCTCGTAGCCCCCGAAAACCGGCGGGCCGACAACCTGATCGATTGGACCTGCCGCCAGATTCTGGCGCGGGAGCCTCTTTCGCCGGAGCTACGGTTGGCCGCCTTCCCCTCCGAACAACCGGGCGGGCAATCGCTGAGCCGGATCGCCGGTGAATTTCTTCTCTGCTCCAGCAGTTCAACAGTACAGGCGGAGGCGATCCGGGTAGCGCAATACTTCCTCTCCACGGAGATTCAGGAGCTGATCGGCAAATATAAGATCGGCCTGCCGGTTCTGAAGTCGGCGGCTCTCGACTCCATCGACTCTTCCCTTTACCGGGACGATCTGTTCCTCAATGAAAGCCGCCATGGGCTGGCCAACAATGCCGCCGAACAGGAGTTCCTGCTTCGCCTCAACTCATTTTCGCAATCCATCTATCGCGGCGAAATGTCGCAGGAAGAGCTCATGAGCCTCCTCGAATATGAAATCACGATGGCCCGCCGCAAAAATTCCGCCCAGAACAAACCGCTGAATCAAAGTATTTTCGAGTTGGCCGGCCTATAAACGGGAGTCCTTGCAATGAAACGCCTCACCACATTTCGCCGAACCTTTTCCACGGCCGTCGGAAGGCGGTTTCAGGTGACGTATTTTACCGTCGCCGGAACCTCTCCCGGTCCGGTGCTGACCGTTGTGGCCGGGCAGCACGGCATGGAGCACAGCGGTCCGAACCTGCTCCCGGAGTTGATGGAAGAGCTGGCCGTGCGCGAATTCGCCGGTACGGTTCATGTCTGCCCCTGTGCCAACCCCCTGGCGCTTGAAATGGACTACGAGTTCTACCCGGAGAACGAGGATCTGAGCAAGATCAAAGAGTATTATTATTCGATTTTCCGGCACAACCATTGTCCCTGGGGATTGGGCCGCGACGACGGCGACACCTGGTACAACATGAATCGCCTGTGGAACAATCCGGGCGATCACGGCGTGGCGGGGCGCATTACCGAATGGCTGTGGCGGGAGATCGGCGAGCCGGCCGACATCATTATCGACATGCACTGCCTGCAAGCGGAGAAACCGCTGATTTTCAATGCTTTCGAAAAGAATAACCCGATTGCCCGCTATGCCGGAATCGAAGCCATCGTCATGACGAACCCCACCCCCGACCGTTATCATGCCGGAACCCTGACCCAGCGTGGTTCGCGACGGAAAAACCAGCATGCCATCTGCATCGAGTTCTCCCGGCAGCACGGGTTGAAGGAGTCGGAGTATGAGCTGGGCAAGCAAAGCGTGCGCAACATCATGACCGGCGCCCATATGCTGGAAGGCGAAGTGATTCTCGACCGTCCGGTCTGGATCGTCCCCCGCGACCATCGGGGGCAACGCCTGGCGGTATCCCATACCGGGCACATCCGTTACCGGGTCGGACTGTATGACCGGGTTGCGGCCGGTGATAAATTGTATGAGGTCCGGGATATCCAGACCATCGAACTTCTGGAGGAGGGCTTTGCCGCCATGGACGGCATCGTGGCCGAAATCGCCCACCAGCCGGTCATCCGCCCGGATATCGCGCCATGCCGGATCGTGGAAGCAACCCTGGTCTCCGAACCGGGCAAAGTGTTGGAGAAATTACCGAAGGACTTTTTCAAGCCAAGGGGAGTGAAATGATGTTTCCGCTCGAAAAATGCTATTCGCGGTTGCTGATCGACAACCACATCACCGATCATGATCCGAAATTCATGAGCCGGTTCGAACCGGCTGAATACGTGCGGCTGGTGAAGCTAGCGGGGGTGGGGGCGGCGATGGTTCACTCCTGCGATCACAACGGCAACTGTTACTACCCGACGCGAATCGGGCATATGCACGCCGGTCTCGCCGGGCGCGACATTTTCGGCGAAACGCTGGCGGGGCTTCGCCGGGAAGGGGTGATCCCGGTCGGTTATTACTCGGCGATTTATCACAACCGGGCGGCCGTCGATCACCCCGAATTCCGGATGCGTTCGGCGGGGGGCGTCGAGAGCCACGGACGCTATCATTACCTCTGCCCGAACCACCCCGGCAGCCGCGTTTTTTTCAAGGAACAGCTGGCCGAGATGCTGGCGTATCCGGTTGACGGCCTCTTTATCGACATGACCTTCTGGCCGCTGGTCTGCTGTTGCGACGCCTGCCGGGCGAAGTGGGGGAAGCCGTTCCCGAAGGTGATCGACTGGAGCGATCCGGAGTGGGTCCGGTTTCAGCGCTGGCGCGAATCATCGCTGGCGGAGTTCGCGGCTGAACTGACCGACCATGTGCGGCGCCTCCGGCCGGAAATCTCGGTGACGCACCAGTTTTCACCGGTGCTCCACGGCTGGTATCTCGGGCAATCGGACGGCATCGCCGCCGCCTCGGATTACGCCTCCGGGGATTTTTACGGCGGCAAGCTCCAGCACCGCTTCGGCATCAAGGCGTTTGCGGCCTTTTCGCGGGGGAAGCCCTTGGAATTCATGACCTCGCGCTGCGTCGACCTTCACGACCACACTTCGACCAAATCCGACGACGAACTGACGCTTCACGCCCTCACCACACTGGCGCATGGCGGAGCCTACCTCTTCGTCGACGCGGTCAACCCCGACGGAACACTGGAAGAACCGTTCTACCGGCGGCTTCGTCATATCGTCGCGGCCCTCGAACCGTTCACAAAAACCGTCGCCCGGCATCGTCCGGCGTTGAAGGGGGAAGTGGGGTTGTATTTCTCGATGGCGAGCTGTGTTGACCGGCAGTACGACGGAACTCCGCTCGGCGCGCTGGACGACCGGCGCAGCAATATGGACTTCCGCGCCAACGCCGTGCTGGATGAAGCGCTCGGCTGTTCGAAAGTGTTGACGGCGTTGCACATCCCTTACCGGGTGGTGACGGAGCGCGACGCCGACCTTTCAAGCTTCAAAGCGGTGATTGTCGGCAATGCCGCCTACCTCGGCGAAGAGGAATGCGCCCGGCTGCGGGAATTCGTCCGCGGCGGAGGAACCCTGATCGCCACCGGCTGGACCTCGTTCTACAATCGCAACGGCGAAACCTCCGGGAATTTCGCGCTGGCCGATCTCTTCGGCGTCGATTTCGCGGGAGGGGGAACAGGGGCGGTCAACTATCTCGACTGCGAGGGCGAACTGATTTCGGCGACGGGAGACGCGCCCCTCTGCCGGTTGCGCGAGCGAGCGAAGGAGCTGGGAAGGGTGGTGCTGCCCGACTTCCCGGCGGACGATCCCGACCGCTACGCTTCGATCCACTCAAATCCGCCGGGGAAGCGGGCCGAATTCGCCGGATTGGTCAAAAATCATTACGGAAAAGGGACTTGTATCTACCTCTATTCGGGGCTTCTGAAATCGCTTCAGCATTCGCAGCAGTCGTTCGGAGAGCGGCTTTTCAAGCAATATCTCCCGGAATTTCTCGCTATCTCCCGGAACTTCCCCCCTTCCGCCGAACTGACGTTGCTGGAGAGCGAAGAACCGGGAACCCTCCTCCTCGGCGCGGTCAACTACCAGGAGGAGCTGCCGAACCTGCCGCTTCTCGAGGTGGAGCTGTCACTCCGGTTGCCGGAGGGATTCGCGCCCAAAAGCTGCTTCCGCGCTTCCGACGGCGGGGAGCAGCCCTTCCGGTTCGCGGAGGGGATTTTCACCGTCGCCATTCCGCGTCTCGATACGGCTGAAATTTTCACCTTGACGAAATAAGGAGGCCCCTATGAAAACTTTCCGAATCCATAAATTTACATTGATCGAACTTTTGGTGGTAATTGCGATCATCGCCATTCTGGCAGCCATCCTGCTGCCGGCGCTGAACCAGGCCCGCGAGAAATCGCGGGGAACGCAGTGCATGAACAACCAGAAGCAGGTCGGCCTGGCGCTGCATATGTACGCCAACGACAACCGCGAAATCATTTCAACCATGTACGGCGGAGATGATTTACTCAACTGGGGCGTGCTGATCAACCGCGAGGCCATGCGGAAGTACCGGTACGCCTACCGCGACAAGCTGGGCGGCAATTATCTCTCTACCCCGAATTCCCTGTTCTGTAACGCGGCTCCGCCGTTCAACTTCAATAACCAGGCCGGAACCGATTTCAATCACGGTTTCTATGGAGCCCAGTGGTATTGGTACAATTTCCCGGGAAGCGCCGCTGATCCGGTCGTGAGCGCCTCAAGCAGTCCCTTCCGGCCGAGTACCTACGGCGCCGGCGGCGGCGCGCAAATTCCGTTGAATATTTTACGCAAGCCGTCTCAATTCTTCGTTCTGGGCGACAGTTGGTCCAATACGCACGAGAAGCAGTTCTACTCAATCACCGGCTGGACGTCGACCTCCGAACGATACCAGCTCCACCTCCGCCACCAGAAGGGAGCCAATATGCTGTGGGCGGATGGGCATGTCAAACCGGCCCGGCTCAACGAGGTTCGCGCTCTCCTTCCCACCACCGTCGGCAAAGGCGCGGTGTGGGACTCCGACGGCCAGACCCGGATCAACCTGTAAAGGAATGGACGAATGAAATTCAGTATCATGGCGCTGTTCCTGATTCTGGGAACGCAACTCTACTCCACCGAATATTTCCTCGGCGTCGACGGCAAAGACTCCAACCCCGGCACGGCGGAAGCCCGCCCACTGGCCACCCTCGACCGGGTGAAAAAACTGTTGAAAGCCGGCGACACCCTGACCATCCTGCCCGGCGAATATCACCAGGAGGTGCTTTGGGAGTTCCCCGGCTCCGAGACCGAAGTCACCACCATCCGGGCCAAAATTCCCGGCACAGCCCACTTTCGCGGCGATGTGGCGGCCCCCCGTTTTCAGCCCGCCGCCGCCCCGAATGTATACGTCTGCGGCGTCGATAAGCTGCCGGAACAGGTGCTCGAACGCGACACCCTCTGCAAATACACCGAAGTCCCTTCGGAGCTGGAGGTCTCCTTCACCCCCGGCAGCAGCTACTTCGACCGGAAGAATAAAAAAGTCTACATCCGGACGACCGACGACGCCGCTCCGGAACTGCACCGGATCACCTTCTCCCGGCTGCGCGGCGATGCCTTCCGGATCGTCGGGAACCACCGCGAAATCGAAACCCGGGTGCGCAACCTGGTTATCGACGGGCTGGTCTTCAGCGGCTACAACTCGAATACGCCGCTGAAGAACGCCACCTCCACCTTCGGCGGAATCTACATCCGCCGCCCCTCCGACGTCGCCATCCGCAACTGCACCATCTATCTCTGCGGGAGCGGAATCACCCTCGGGCGTCCCATCGACACCGATATCGACGACTGCCGCACCTTCAACAACGACAATATTTTCGGCACTTCGGGGGGCAACATCATCTGTTTCAATCCGACGCAACGGACCCGCATCCGCCGCTGTTTCGCCTTCGGTTCGCGCTATTCGGGCATCCGCATGTACGGCGGCATTCCGGCGGAGGACAGCCTGATCGAGGATTGCCGGGTCTTCGACAACGCCTATGGCGATATCTGGATTAAGTACCCCAGCGACACTTCCGTGGTCCGCCGCAGCTTCGCGGGGCACCAGCTGCACTCCCGGCGAATCGAAAACAGCATTTTCTCCAGCGGCGACAGCTATTACTTCGGCAAAGCCGACAGCAGCATTGTCCGCAGCCGGGAGAAGAAGTTCGACCCGGACCGCGAATTCGCCGACCCCGGGCGCTTCGACTTCCGTCCGCAGAGCGACTCCATGTTCCGGAATCCGGAGCGCGGCATCGCCCTCTTCGACCGGAGCGTCCTCTTCGTGTCGCCCACCGGCAACGACGCGGCCGAGGGGAACAGCGTGCGGACCGCCCTCAAGACCTTCCGGGCCGCCGCCGACAAGCTCGCCGACGGCGGAACCCTCTACATCCTGTCGGGGAAATACACCGAACCCCTGCGTCTCTCCGGCAAGAAAAACCTGTTGATCCGCGGGCGCGGCGGCGTGCCGCCCCAACTCTCCGGAGAAATCTCGCTGGCCGGCTGCCCGGAGGCTGTCCTCGAAAACCTGAATTTCCTTGCCGCGCCGCAAGCATCAGATTCCGAGGGCTTTACCCTGCGGAACTGCGGTGTGTTGCCTCCGGTGCGATTCACCGGCAAGGGGCTGAAACTCCACCACAACGCCTTCGCCGGAGAGGTGGACATCCCCTCCTCGGACGCCGACATCCGGGCGAACATTTTCGCCGCCTCCTGCCGGACGCCGGGGCGGATCATCGGCAGCGCCTTTGCCGGGCCGATCCCCGCCAACGCCGTTCTCAGCTTCCAGGCGGCGCCGCAATTTACAGCCCCGGGGCAATTTACCCTGAAAAACGCCGCCCACTTCGACGGGCGCGCCATCGACGGCATGCCGGTGGGGCCGTTTCAGCGCCTCCCGGTGGTTTCCGGGAAAGAGCCGGAGTTCTCTCTCGGCAGCGTCTCCGCCACCACCGCCAATTTCACCTTCCGCTCCCCGGATCTTGCGAATCCGGTACTGACCGTGGAAAAAGCGCAAATCGCCTCCCCCGCGCCGGGATCCTTTCACACCCTCAGCCTGACCGGGTTGAAACCCGGAACCCGCTATGAGTACCGGCTCCGGGCCGGTTTCACCCCGGCCATGCGCTTCACCGCCGCCGCCCCCCGGCGCAATTCGCCGTACCAGACCGGGGGCCATTTCACCACCGCCGCCGCCGACCGGCCCGAAACCCGGCATGTCGCCGTCGACGGCGACGACCGCTCCGACGGACTCTCGCGGGAAACCGCCTGGCGCCACATCAGCCACGCGGTACTGAAGGCCAAAGCCGGCGACACCGTGCTGATTCACGGCGGCCGCTACCTTGAAAAGGTCCGGGTCGGCGTCACCGGCGACGACGGGATGCCCTTCACCGTCAAGGCCGCTCCCGGCGAAAAGGTCATCCTCGAAGGGGGCGAAAAGCAGCTGATGCAGGGCTTCGTCCTCTACGGCAAGAACCATGTCGTCATCGACGGCATCTACTTCAGCGACTTCCTCAATACTTTCAGCGAGCCCGGCGGCGGTATCGTCGCCGACAACTGTTCCAACCTGACCGTCAGCCGCTGTTTCTATGACGGACGGCCGCCGCGGACGTCGCCGGTCTTCATCAACGCCATGAAATGCGCGAATCTGCTCGTGGAGAATTGCGTCGTCCTGCGCGGTTTCCACGGCTTTTCCTTCAACCGCTGCCGGAACCTCGAAGTCCGCCGCAACGTCTTCATTCACAATCAGGTCAATCACGGCTTCGTGGAGAATTCGCCGGATGCTCCGGCCTGGTTCCACCACAATATCTGGGCCGGGCACGATCTGCAGAAAACCCATAATCCGGTCCTGATGATCGGCGACGTCACCGGCTTCCGCGAAGATCACAACTGCTTCATGGTGCGGCTGCCGCGGGAACAGAAGCCGATCTTCGGCTTCCAGCGGCAGGACGGCAAGCCTTTGCCGCAGAACGACGACGTCAGTCCCTTCCTGACCGAAGAGTGGCGGCGGCAGGGGCGGTTCGGCAACGACGCGCGCAGTTACCCCGATTTCTGCAAGCGCTATCAACGCCCGGAAACCTCCCTCTTCGTCGACGCCGGAATGAAGGGACTGCCTTTCTTCCTCCAGTTCAAGGATATCGACGACTGGTACTGGAATTTCATCAAGGGCAAAGCCGGTCCGGAGCAGAAGGAGGCATTCCGCCGTTCCGACCGGGAGGAGATCGGTCTGTTGCCGGACGGAACCCGGAAGCCGCTCGACTTCCCCGATTTCTTCGCCGCCAACCCCGAAGTGGTAAAGAACGGCATCGGCCTGCAACCGGATGCGTTCAAAAAGTAAAGAAGGAGTTTCCCCGATGTTCCGAACGATCAAAGACGCCACCCCGCTCTTCACCCTCTCCGTCTGCGGCGACTTCTACCCCGGCGACGCGAAAGAGCTGCCAAGGGAGGCGATTCCCGCCACATTGGCCGGCCTGCAACCGGCTTTCTCCGCCGATTACCGGATTCTGCAGCTGGAAACGCCGCTCAGTCTGCAAGGTGAACCGATTTTGAAGGACGGCCCTGCTATGCAAGCCGCCCCCCATTGGGTGGAGTTCCTGAAACAGCTCGGCATCGATCTCGCCCTGCTCGCCAACAACCATATCGGCGACTTCGGCGAGGCCCCCATCGCCGAAACGCTGCACGTTCTCGACGCCGCGGGCATCGCCCATGCCGGAGCCGGAATGACCCCTGAAGCCGCCGCCCTCCCCGTCATCGCCGAAATCAACGGCGTGCGGCTGGGCGTGCTGAATTTCGCCGAACACGAATTCGGCCTCGTCACCGCCGAACACGGCGGCAGCAATCCCCTCGATTGCTTCGACAGCTTCCACGCCCTCCGCGAATTGAAGACGAAGTGCGATATCGCCCTCGTCACCCTGCATGGCGGCAACGAGCACAACCCCTTCCCCGCCCCCCGCATGGTCCGGCTCTGCCGTGAATTCGTCGACGCCGGGGCGGCGGCGGTGGTCAATATCCACCCGCATTGCCCGCAGGGAATCGAGGTTTACCGGGGGGCGCCGATCGTCTATTCGCCCGGGAATTTCTTCTTCCCGGTGGTCCGCAATTATCCCGCCTGGAATTACGGCTACATTCCCCTCTTCGATTGCGACCGGTCGGGGGTTTGTTCGCTGCGGCTCCTGCCTTACCATTTCGATTGCCGGCCGCCCTTCGCCGTCACGCCGCTCGACCCGAAGGCGTCCGACCGGTTCCTGGAGTATCTCGAAACGATCTCCCTTCCCATCGCCGATCCGGCTTTGCTGGCCGACAAATTCGACCTGTGGAGCGCCAAATCCGCCGACTATTTTTTCTCCGTGCTGGAGGAGGGAGCCAAAGCCCGGCACAATCCGGAAAGGTACAAATATTTCATGAATCTCCGCAACTTCTTTACCTGCCAGTCGCATCACGCGCTGATGATCAACCTCTTCAAGCTCCGGGAGGAAGATAAACTCGAAGCGCTGAAGCTCCGGATTGAAAACGACCTGAACGCTTATATCTTCACACCGGGGAGTAACATGAAAATCGGAATTCTTCTTCTCAGCCTATGCCTGATTACGCTGCAAGCCGGTGATTTCACCATCCGGCTGCAAACCGACAAGCCGGATTCCGTTTACCGGCAAGGCGAAAAAATCACCTATCACGTGGAAGCCCTGGAGAACGGCAAACCCGCCATCGGCAAACCGATGACGTACGAGTGGCACGTCGACGACAAACCGTTGGAGAAAGGCAAAATAACCTCCACGGCGGCGCCCCTGACTTTCGAAGTCATCCTGAACCGACCCGGCGGAACCTGGCTCCGGGTCTGGCCCCTCGATGCCGGCGGCAAGCCCGATCAGGAAAAGCTTCAGCAGCTCGGCGCAATGGTCGATCCGCTGGAAATCCGGCAGGCGGCGCCGGAACCGGCGGATTTCGACGCGTTCTGGAAAACGCAGCGCGAAAAACTGGACGCCGTTCCCGTAAAGACGGCCGAGGTCAAGGTTTCCGCCGACCGCGAGGGAAAGTTCGAGTGCTATGACGTCAAGGTCGATTGCGCCGGGGGAATGCCGGTTTCCGGCTATCTGGTCAAACCCGCCGGAGCAAAACCCCGCAGCCTGAAAGCGGTCGTCTCCTTTCACGGCGCGGGGGTGCGCGGCTCTTTCAAGAATTTTCGCCCGAATGCGATCAGCTTCGACGTCAACGCCCACGGCATCGAAAACGGCAAAGACAAGGCGTTTTACGACGCTTTAAGCAAAGGCGAACTGGCAAACTACCGCCATCGCGGCTTGAACGACCGCGAGGAGGTGTACTTCAAAGGCATGTTCCTGCGGGCGATGCGGGCCCTCGATTACATCATGACGCGGCCGGAATGGGACGGCAAGAACCTGATCGTCACCGGCGTCAGCCAGGGCGGCGGGCAGTCCCTGGTCGCGGCGGCGCTGGAACCGAAGGTGACGCTTTGCCTGGCCGGTATTCCGTCGATGGCCGATCATGCCGGCGTGCTGCTCGGCCGCATTCCCGGCGGTCCCCGCTGGCTGGACAAGGTGGAAAAACCGGTGGATCCGAAGCTGATCGAGATCACCGGCTACTACGACCTCGCGAACTTCGCCAAGCGCATACGATGCGAAATTTACCTCTCCACCGGCTTTGCCGACAGCACCTGCTCCCCCACCTCGGTTTACGCGGCCTTCAACAATATTCCCCCTGGGGTGAAGAAGGTCATGACCGCCTCGCCCGCCATGGGGCACAAGGCCCCCAACCGCGCCGGAATCGCCCGGTTGAAGGAGGTTCTGGAATAATCGCCGAAAAAGAGCTCCTTTATTCTGGGAAGTGCATTGATTATTGCATAAAAACGGTTATGTTACATGTATGCAATGAAACTATGCAGTGTTTACAGGAATGGAGTTACTGACTATGGCCGTAACGATTAAAGATATTGCGAGACTGGCTGGGGTTTCCACCGCCACCGTTTCCCGAGTGATGAACAACAGTGGTTTCGTTCAGGAAAACACCCGTAACCAGATTAACCAGGTGATGCGGGAGCAGAATTACGTCCCCCAAGAATCCAAGCGGAAAAAGAATGTGAATCCGCGCAAAAACGCGGCGCTGAAATCCTACAATTTCGCCATGGTCTGGTCCGGCGGCCTGCCGGCCTCCATGGGGGGGACCGCCCAGGAGATCATGCACGGCCTCTCGGAATCCGCCAGCCGGATCGGCGCCACCATCAATATCGAATTCGTGCCGAAAACCGGCGACATCACTCACTTCTGGGAAAAGAAAAAAATTGACGGCTTTTTCCTGAACGGCTCGTTCCCGGAGGCGTTTCTGGATAAGATAAAACCCTTCCCCATCATCTGGCTGCTGCAGTCGGGAACGTACGGCTTCGGGGACCGGGTTCAGCCCGACCATTCGCAGGTCGCCTACATGTCCTGCCAATATCTGCTGGAAAGAGGCTGCAAAAACCTCTGCTGCATCAGCTGCCGGAGCGACGATAAATTTCACCGGTATTGGAAAACCCGGGAGCAGGCCTTCTGCAATGCCGCTGAAATCAATCAGGTTCTCTGTGAAACCATCACCATGGATTGCCAGGACAACATCAATCTACCGGTCGACGTCCAGAAAAAAGCCGCCCTGAAGGTTATGGAACAGATTCAGAATCTGCCCCATAGACCGGATGGAATCTTCATCGCCAACGCCCTGGGCTGGCCGGTTTATTCGGAATTGCTGGCCAATGGCTTCATCCCTTCGAAAAACGTCGAGATGGTGGCCGGCGACAAGGAAGTGTTCGGCCCCTACTGCAATCCCGAGCCGGTTCGGATCGATATCGGCACCCGGAACTTGGGGAAGATGGCGGTCGAAGCCATGATCTGGCGAATTCAACATCCGGAAATGCCGCAGCTCACCTACATGCTGCAGCCCTCCCTGATTATTCCGACTTCGCCAGAGACGGCTTCAACAGACAGGTGACGGGCGGCCGGTCCGGATAGTGGAGCCGCTGCATCATGGTTTCAAACGCCAGCTCGCCGATCCCCCGGGAGTGAATGTCAATGCTGACCGGCATCGGGTTGTAGTACCCGCCGCACACCTCTTTGTCGCCGATGACCATCTGAATATCGCGGGTCGGCACGATTCCGTTGGCCGTCAGCTCCGCATACACCGGGAAGCCGAGCGAATTGGCCACAAAAATTCCATCCGGCCGCTTTTCCATCCGGCCGATCCGCCGGACGACCTCCCCGGCCGCCCTGCCCTGGATCGCCATGGGGTTGTTCTGGTCGTCGTCATAGTCGAGGGTGATGGTATGGCACTCCAGCCCGTCGACGGCGGCGGCATTGGCGAAAGCCTGCTCCCGGGTTCTCCAGTACGGAGGGAACCGGCCGCTGTTGCCGCAGCTGACGCAGCAAAGCGTCCGGCAACCCCGCTCCCGCAGGTATTGGCAGGCGATGATGCCGGCCTGCGTGTGGTCGGGCTGCACCCGGTCGCCGAATTCATGGGAACCGGCCTGCAGCAGCCAGACGACCGGGAAGCTCCGGACCTTCTGCAGAAAGGCCTCGGAAAAACGGTTGCCGTTCAGAAAAACGCCGTCCGTCTTCCGGGAATTCAGGACCTCCGGAATGCCGCCCGGGGGCGCAACTTCGATATTCAAGCTGATGCCGACGGCGCCGGCCGCCTCCGAAAGACCGTGCAGCATCCCCTGCGCGGTATGATCGACCGGGTGACCGATCCAGATCATGGTGAAATTGTTATATTTCTGCGGAGAGGTTTTGCCCGGCTTCGGCCCCTGGCGCTTTTGCGGCGGCGCCACTACATAATGGTGCTTTTTGAGCAGCGCCGCAATGGTTGCACGGGTTTTCTCTTTGACAAACCCGTTGTTGTTGACGACGCGGGAAACCGTGGCGGTGGAGACGCCCGCGAGATCCGCAATCTCTTTGATCGTAGTCGCCATTATTTGAATATTCCGGCAATCGGCAGATTCTTCGCCTTGGCGATTTCCACGACCGCCTCGGCGTAGAAGAGGGCGCCCTGGTCGGAAATATGGCAATGATCCTTGCGCCCCTTGGGGTAGTTGGGATAGGCCTCCGGGCCGAAGACAAGATAAAACGGCATGACTTTTTCTTCGCCCAGTTCGTCGAACTTCTTCATGGCGTATTCATTCAGGTTGATCAGGTCGCAGCCGGTCTCTTTCGCCACCTCGCACATGGCGTTGACATAGGCGGCGAGGAACCGGGCCGGGTTGACTTTGCCATCTTTGAAGCTGCCGAAGGGAATCGAGGTGACCAGCACCGGAATCCCCTCTTTGGCCCGGACGTCGGCGATGAACCCCTTGAGGTTCTCCCGGTAGTCGGCGGGACTGGCGTAGCGCTCCGGCTTATCCTTCGTGCCGTCGTTGTGGCCGAATTGGATGATGACGAAATCGCCTTTTTTGACCTCGTCCACCAGCTTCTCCCAACGTCCCTGGTCTTTGAAGGATTTGGTACTGCGGCCGCCGATCGACTTGTTGTGAACCTTGACGCCCTCTTTGACCAGCGCCTGCATCCGTTGCCCCCAGCCCTCCTGCGGATAGACCTTTTTCGCGTAGGTCTGCATAGTAGAATCACCGGCCATATAGAGATCGGCCGCGAAGGTAAAACCGGTCAGCGACAACAGGGCGAAAGTGAACAGCTTTTTCATGATTCAATATCCTTATGGTTTATTTCGGCATCGGCGCCTGGTAACCGGCGTCGCCGCCCTGCGCCAGGAAATTCCGGTACACCTTGAAGAGCAGCAGAATGGCCGCGAAGGAGATGATTCCGCCGAACAGAAAGAGAATGCGGTAGTTGTAGTTCAAGAGGTCGAGCGCGCCGCCGAACAGCGGGCCGACGATCATCGAGAAGACCGCGTTGATCAGCCCGACCGCCGAACCGAATTGCGCGAACAGCGCCCGCGGCACCAGCCGCGACGGCAGGGAAGCGGTGAGCGTCATGAAACAGCCGGAAACAACCCCGTGCAGGACGAAGATCGTGCCGAAGTGCTGCGCATCCGTCAGCAGGAACCAGCCGCCCACGAGGACGACGAAGTAGCCCCCCATCGCGACCAGCCCGGCCCGCAGGGGGTGGAAGCGGTCGGCAATGGCGCCGAGGACATAGCTCAGCACCAGGGAAAAGAGATAGGTAATCACCAGGTAACGCCCGAACTGCTGCTTGGCGATCCCCAGGTTGGCGGCGTACTGGATGGCGAAGTAGTTGATCGGCGTGAATGCCAGCGCGGCGATCGCCACCGCCAGCATGTACCAGCGGTAGTACGGCAGCGAGAAGCTCTGCCGGAAGTAGGTGATCACCGAGCGCATCACCCGGAAGAACACCGGCTCATGCCGGCCGTCCGCCGGAGCCGGCTCCACGGGCGGCGGCGGATATTCACCCTCTTTGACTTTGAAGCAAAGGAGGAGGAGGCCGAGCCCGTAGGCGGTACCGATCCCGAGGAAAATCCAGAGGGAGTAGTCCACAACCTTGGCGAACAGCCACTCGTTGTAGAAGATGCCGGCCCCCAGGCTGACCATGCGGAAGAGCCCGAAGAAGCGGCCCACCAGCTCGGTCGGCACCACGTCGTTGACCAGGGCGTTGAAGAGCGACCCCGAGAGCGTCGTCCCGAAGTCCAGCAGCACCCAGGCGACGCCGAAAATAATCAGCATCCCGGCCTGCTTGGAGATCGACGGGCACGCCTCATGCAGCCAGCCCCCGAGGAGCGGCGTAAGCCCGAGGAGATAAAGCCCGATCACGATGATCGGCGTGGTGAAGAGAAGAAACGGAATGCGCCGTCCCCAGCGGCTGCGATGCCGGTCGGAAATATAGCTGATGACCGGCGACAGGAAGATATTGGTGAAGTTCGGGAAGGAGACGATGATGAGTCCGAAAACCCACTCCGACACCCCGATGACGTCTTTCAGCAGCAGCGTCGCCGACGGCTGCACCGCCCGGTCCTTAAGCGCCCACGGGAAGTCCCCGCCGACCAGAAGGACGGCCAGCAAAATCAGGCCGCCGGTGGTGTAGGTCAGGGAGCCGACGCTCCAGAGCTTTTTAGCCGGCGGGTTCTGCGCATTCTGTTCCATGATCGAATCCTCGTTCTATCGGTTATTTTGTTACAGTTCCTTAGCTTGTAAACGGGTGCCGCGGAAGGTCTGCTCTGTTTTCAGCAGATCCGGACCGAAATAGAATCCCGGCTGCGTCGGCTGGTTGTACCCGATGTTCTGGGTAACGACGCTCAGGCGATAGACGGGGTCCTCGAGGAAGGTGTGGAAGCGGTATTCGGTCGGAACCGTCGAGACATACAGCCGCAGCGCGGTATTATCCGCCGTGCGCACCAGCACCTCTTCGCGCCAGTCGCCGAAAAGGTCGGCCTGGAGGCACGGGTTGGATTTCGTCCCGTTATTGGAAACGCAGCCTTCAAAAGTCATGATGGTTTTGACCTTTTTGGCGTTCCAATCATATTTGGTGATTTTATTGCCGTCGAGGAGTTCGCGCAGCAGATCGCCGTCCCACCACACCGCCATGTTGATGGAGAGCTTCGGCGAGCCCATGGATTCGCCTTTCAGATTGTACATGCCCATTCCCGCCGCCCACATTTCGAGGCCGGGGTTGGTCGGGTCGATATCGGCGGCCATACAGCGCCCGATATCTTTATCTTTATCCACTTTTTTCTGGAAAAGGATTTCGCCGGTGGCGGCTTCGCGGAAAGTGACGCCGTTGCCCTTGCTCTCATGGCACTGCCAGAGCTGGAGCCCCGGCAGCTCCGGCGAGAACTGCGTCACATGCATGGCGTCCCCGTGCCCGAGCCCGGTGTTGTAGAGACCGGTGCCGTCGTGGTCGATGGCGCACGAGCCGTAGACGATCTCATCCTTGCCGTCGCCATCCACATCGGCCACTTGCAGGCTGTGGTTGCCCTGCCCGCGGTACGCCTTCCACTCCGGCTTGGCGTCGCTGTCGAAGGTCCAGCGGGATTTCAGCTTTTTGCCGTCCCAGTCGAACGCGGCAAGCACGGTGCGGGTGTAATAGCCGCGGCACATCACGACGCTGGGGCGAACCCCATCCAGATAAGCCACCGCCGCCAGGAAGCGGTCCACCCGGTTCCCATAGCCATCGCCCCAGTCGGAGACTTTGCCGCGCGGCGGAATATAGTCGACGGTATCCAGCGCCTCCCCGGTCGCCCCCGAGAATACCGTCAGGAATTCGGGTCCTTCCAGAATATAGCCGTTGCTGTTGCGATGGTCGGCATCGGCCTTGCCGATCACTTTACCCTTGCCGTCAATGGTTCCGTCGGCGGTCTTCACCACCACCTCGGCAATGCCGTCGCCGTCGAGATCATAGACCATGAAAGGGGTGTAATGCGCTCCGGCCCGGATGTTGCGGCCGAGGTCGATCCGCCAGAGCTTGGTTCCGTCGAGCTTATAGCAGTCGAAATAGACGTTCCCGGTGTAGCCGGCATGTGAGTTGTCGTGGGAGTTGCGCGGATCCCATTTCAGGATGATCTCATATTCGCCGTCGCCATCCACATCGCCGATGGAAGCGTCGTTCGGGGAGTAAGCGTAGGCGTCGCCTTTCGGGGTGACGCCGTCCGCGGGTTTGTCGAGGGGTAGGTTCACATAGCCCGTGGGAGCATCCGCGGGCAAAGTCCAGTCGGCGGACTTCTCCTGCTTCCCGACCGGCTGTACGGAGTAGACACCGCCATTCGGATTTTTATCGATGAAGAACGTTACATCCTTGATCGGGTTCGCATTGATTTTTTTGCCGTCGCGGTAGACGTCGAACGCCGTACTCATGGCATCGCGCGACAGATAACGCCAGGTCACGAACACCTCGTCGGCGCTTTTACGGACGGCGATCACGCCGCGCCCGAGCTTCTCGCGCTGCATGTTCTCGAGATCGTAAGCGGGCGCCGGTCCCGCCGCGAGAGTTCCCGCCATACCCAGCAGGATTGCCATAGACCACAGATAGTTCATAAACGTCCTCCGACCTTTCGGCCGTTCTAATTTATTCCGCGCTCTTTTCCGCGCCGGTAATCTTGGCGGGCTCGAATTTGCTGCCTTCCCCGACCTGGATGCTCTTCAGTTTCCCGTCTTTGGCATAGATGATGACCAGATTTTTCCGCTTCCCTTTGGCCGGATCGGTTCCCGCAGTCATCGTCGCGTTGCCGACTTTCACGGCTTCGTCATCGGCAATGGCTTTTTTCACCGCTTCCGAGACGTCGACGAAGCTGGTTTCCGCGCCATACCAGGCGGCGATCAAGGTGAATTCGCCGGTCGCAGAGAGACCGGGGCAGAGAAACGCCGAATCCTTTTCGCCGAAGGAGATGGTCTTCTCCGCGCCGTCGGCGGTTTCGCGATAGCGGATGGTGACCTTCTTGCTCTTCCCTTTGGCCGGATCGGCCCCCGCCATGCGGTTGGCGTCGAGCTTGCCGTAATAGAAATTGTCATTGCGCTTGAACTTTTCAAACGCCTCCTTGAAATCCACCTTCTGATCTCCGGCCCCATAGGTGGCTTCCAGAATCTCCAGCCCCCAGGCGCACGTGAAGACCGAGCAGAGAATCGCGGCGAGAATTGCTTTTTTCATGACATTTTCTCCTTTGGTTGTTATCAATTGAAATGCTTCATTTCAGCGGAGGGACTCCAGGCGGCTCCGACTTCCGACGGCAGCCGGTTCCGGCGGAAGGCGTGGTCGAAGGTGTCGAGAATGCCCGGAATGTCCCGCAGGTTGTTGCGGTCGCTCAAAATCCGGTATTCGTTCGGGGCAAGCGTTTTGATTGTAAAATTCTGATGCAGCTTTTCAATGCAGAAGGTATGCTCCAGTGAATTGGCCAGCGTGTAGATGAAAACGGATGGATCGGTCAACCGCGCCACGACATCGTCGAACATCGATTTGCGCCAATCCGGCAGCTCTTCCTCCCGGACTTTTTCGCCGCGCGCATTCAAGATAAACCACTGATTGATGCCGCTGTCCCAGTGGATCTCGCCTTGCTCGAGGTCGAACCGCACATACGGCTCGCAATCTTCGCCGCCGGCGTGCGTCATCATCACCTGAATCGAAATATCGTCGGCGGTAATCACCCGAATTCCGCAGGTATCGAAGGATTCGATGTCGCGCGTCCGCACCAGCTCCGCCTGCATCGCAGCGGCGTGCGCCGTCGCCTGAAAATCCGGTCCGGCCGCGAAGAGAGCAATGTTCAGATAGTGGGCGAACGCATTGTTGGCCGGCGAATCGAAAATGGCCGTGCCGTCCGGCATAAGACATTTGCCGACCCAGCTGTTCCGGCTGTAATAGCGGTCATTGCGCCCCCAGACGCCCTTGAACGACACGTTCCGGAGCTTGCCGTACCGACCGGAAAGGATCTCGCGCTTGATCGAGTGAAAATCGCGCCCGTACATATTGTGGAAGCCGACCGCCACGAATCCCGTCGAGCGCTCTTCGGCGTCGATCATGGCGCGCACATCCTCCACGCGTCCCGCCGCCGGCTTCTCCAGAAGTACATTGATTCCCGCTTGCAGAAATTTACAGGTCATCGGCCGGTGCGCCTCGATTCCCACCGGCAGACACACGAGATCGAGCGAATCCCCCATGGCCGCCAGCAAAGCATCGTCCGTGGGGAGGATTTCCGCGCCGATGGCGCGCAGCTGCTCCACGACCGCCTGATTTTTCTCCATACTCCCCGGGCGGATCACCGCCGCCGCGAATTGGATTTTCCCGGCGTCAGCCAGTGCCTTCAGGTAATCATAGTGAACTTTTCCATATCCGCTCACCCCCACCAAGGCCACTTTCGGAACTTTCATCATCGTGATCCCCTGTCTTTATTATGAAAACCAGGCTTCATGTTTTCTTGTTTACATATGTATTATATAGCTGAATATATGTTTTTCAATAGGTAATCATAAAAAAAAGTGAATTTTTATTTTTGCATCACTTGATTACATACGCTCAAATCGAGCTCAAATCTCTTTAAAGTAATATACATTGTATTTCGGTGTAAATCATAATTCATCTCCCTGACCGATGAAATGGCCATTCATCCGGAATGGAATCCAGATGCCCGCGCGCCTACCCGGGAATTCGGCAAAAAAACAGTCGTTTCACTTTATTTTCAGGAATCTCGACGGTTTTTTCGAGAAATTTTCGCTTTTTATCGATACGGGGGTTGACAATTCAAAAAAATCAGGTATAATTTTATGTAGACAACACTGTTACCATTTGATTTCATGAAACCAACGACAATTCGAGAGGTTGCAAATGAACGAATCTTTCTCAAACGGAATCGGCAAGGCGTCGCAGAAGAATCGCGATCTGGGGAATCAACGGTTTTTCACCCTCATTGAACTCCTGGTCGTAATCGCCATCATCGCCATTCTGGCGACCATCCTGCTGCCGGCTCTGCAAAAAGCCAGAGTGAGAGCGACTGCCGCGAGCTGCGTTTCCCGGCAAAAGCAGATGGGAGTAGCCTTCATGCAGTACTCCAACGATTACAACGGCTGGATCCGGCACTCCTACAGCACGGGGGCTTCCTCCTCCCCCTGGTACAGCTGGGCGGCTCCTTTCAGCCGTTATCTGGCCAACAACTCGGACGCCTGGGAGAACAAGTTCCGCAATTGCGCGGCATATCCCGCGATGAGCAATGCTCTGTACGGAATGAACAACAATCTGAATCTCAAGCGTGAGAAAATAAGAAAACCTTCAGCGGTTCTGACCATCTGCGACTTCGACAACAAACTGAAATCCGGCAGCTACTCGGACGCCCGGTTTGAATCCGTCGCCATCGGCACCTGGCACTTCGGCGGTTCGAACATCCTCTACGTGGATGGACACGTGAAGTGGCATCTCCAGCCCTGGATCCTGGCCAACAAAGATGCTCTCTGCAAAAACAACATCTGACCACGTCCCGTTCAAAACAAAACGCCCCGGTTTTATGCAAATAAGACCGGGGCTGTGCTTGTCATGACAATTGAGGAAATGGAACGATACCGAACGGTATTCTATCGGCCAAGCGTAACAAATGGCAGCCCGGGCGGGAATCGAACCCACGACCAACTGCTTAGAAGGCAGCTGTAATTAAGCTCAAATCATATTGAAAAACACGAAAATGTGGCAGAAATGCGGCATTCTCCGTTTGCATAACGGCATCTTGCGGTATATTGTAGCAGCATAAACCAAAGGACTGCCATGAGTGTTTCCAAAAGAAAAACCACCCGGGGAGAGACCGGAGAGTACCACTACGCCTTCTCTTGCGGTGGTAAGCGCTATCGCGGCGTTTGTGTGGGCTGTACCACCGAGCGCAAAGCTCAAGCCTATGAAAAGCAAATCCACGAGACGGTACTCAAAGGGCGGGAACAGAAGACCGTCAAGGCGCTGGTCGACAACTTCGCCGACCAATTGACGGGGGGCAAGGCTATCGGACTGAAGGAGGCTTTTGCTCTCTATTTGAAGAAGCCGAAGAAGCGCCAGCCGGGCGAAAAACAGCTCAAACAGAAGGTAGCCTACTGGCAGGACTTTTTCGACTGGATGCAAACCACCCATCCCGAAATCGAAAACCTCCGAGACGTTCAAAACACCCACGCCGAAGCCTACATCGCCATGCTCCGCACCGAAGGCTCCTTCCTCCATGTGCAGGAAGAGCGCCGGAAGGCCGAGGCCGACAAGGAATACAAACCCCAACCACAGGGACTCTCCCCGGCCACGGTCAACGTCCGTCACAAGACGATCAAGGCGGTCTTCGCCTGGCTCTCCTCCGATGCCGGAATCATGGAGAACCCCTTCGAAATCGAGTTTCTGGACTACCAATACGAAAGCCGCGAAGCCTTCACCCCCGAAGAGCTCAAACTGATCTGGAAGAATCTCGACAGCGATCCCTTCGTCAAGCCGATCTTCATCATCGGCGTTTGCACGGGCTTAAGCGAAGGCGACATCTGCAACCTTCGCTGGAGCGAAATCCAAGACGGCTGGATTTCACGCAAACGTCGAAAAACCGGAGCCGCGCTCGAAATCCCCATCCTCGCTCCGCTAGCCGAATTCCTGAGTACCCTGCCGCAAACCGAAGACTTCATCCTCCCGGATCACGCCCGGATGTACGCCGGCAATCCCACCGGAGTAACCTACCGGGTAAAATACTTTCTGGAGAACCTCGGAATCGCCACCACCAAAAAAGCCGAAGGCCGCAGCCGGGTCGTCAGCACCAAAGACGTCCACAGCCTCCGTCACACCTTCGCCTACTTGGCCGGAATCAATCGCACCCCGCTCCCCATCGTCCAATCCGTCCTCGGCCACATGAGCCCGGAGATGACCAAACACTACCAAGCCCACGGCAGCCGTGAAGACAAAGAAAAGCACCTGGCCCAACTCTCAGATTTCCTGAACGCAGCCCCGCCACAATTACCCGCCGCCAAAGAACCGGAGCGCGAAGAACTGAACCGCTTGCTGCTCCGGCTACCTTCAAAGGAAATCAAAAAAATCCTGACTCAAATCCGAACCGTATATTCGGAAATTTTAGAGTAAGCCAGCGGGCGTCCGGCTCCGACACGATCATTGTCGTCGCCCTCTCAGTCGCTTTTTCGGCGACTGAGGGGAAAACAGAGATTCCGGAAGGTCACTCG
>JAVBRV010000503.1:0-9094 GCA_031547585.1 Victivallaceae bacterium | reverse complement strand
GAGGGTCCAGGGGGCGCGGAGCCCCCTGGCGCCAAACGGTTTCAGTCGCTTGCCCTCTCCCCGCACAAAAGCGGGGAGAGTGGTCGACTGATGCCGTTTGGAGGTTCCCCCAGTACGTCGGGTCAAGGGGCCACCGCCCCTTGCGGGTCCAGGGCAGCGCCCTGGTCGGGGGTCTGGGGCAGATTGCCCCAGAGAGAACCGTGGTTATGTTCTGCAAGTTAATAATACAGTGCGACCATGCCATGACAAGTAAAGGAGTCGATTTTTATGGTTATTATGCCGTCGGTCTGGTGGAACGGGAGCGGAGTGCCTTCCGGCTCCAAGCGAACTTCGCGAACGGGTTCGGGGAGCTTTACCGAGACTTGGATTTGCTGAAGAGGCAACAGCTCTTCGATGACGCCGGTGCTGCTTCCGCGTTGGACGATGGGGGCGTAGAGGAGGTGAACGACGTAGCGGCGATGCTTCGGGTTATGGGTGAGACTTGCCCGGGCGAGGCTGGGGAGGTTGCAACCGAGGGTTTTGTCGTCTCCCAGCAGGGTGTCGATGGCGCGGGTGATGAAGTGGCGGAGGACGGTTGCGCCGTGTTGGCGGTAGATGGCGAAGACCGGATGGGCGAAGAGACCGAGCCGGTGGTGGATGACGCCGGCGTCGAAGCCGGAGGGTTCGGGGCGGAAGGGGGTTTGGGCGTGACCGGAGAAGTGCTCGGGGGCACGGTTGAAATAGGGGTAGTGAACCTGGCCGAGGGAGGAGCCTTCGCGGACGGTCAGCTCCAGGTTGCGCCCGTAGCAGACGAAGGGGGTGGTGACTTCGCGGTCGTGTGCGGCGACGACGTAGGTGGGGTCGAAGGGGCCGGGGGAGCCGATTTCGGCCCCGAAATCCCATTCGCCTTCCGGTGGAACGGCTCCGGTGAAGAGGATTTTCCCGCCGGCTTGGTGATAGCGCTTCAACCGGGCGGCGAATTCGCCGTTCAGGGGAATGGCGCCCGGCAGGATGACCAGTTTATAGCGGTTGAAATCCATATCGGGGTGGAGCGCGTCGAAGAGGAAGTGCCCTTCGAGGAGGATGCGTCCGGCGCCGATGTCGCCGTCGCAGTCGGGGAGTCCGAAGGCTTCGGCGGGGAGGAGGGCGATATCGGCGAGGTTTTCTGCGTCGCGGCAGAAGGGTTCTTTGTCGCGGACTTCGCGGTAGGCGTTGCCGATCAGGCGGTAGGTGGAAAGGTCCAGTGCTCCCGAGGGGTGGAGCTGGTCGCCGATGCTGCACCTGGCTCCGGCGGCGATCATTGCGCAGCACTCGTAGCGCAGCGCGTTCGGATGCTTGAAGCCGCCGAACTCCCCCCAGTTGCCGTGGAATTTGCCGGTCATGCCGAGGAATTCCAGCCCGGTTTTGCGGGCGAAGGCGGCGGATTGAGGGAAGTGGTCGTAGCCCCAGCCGCCGGTGGGCAGGCTCTCCAATTCGAGGTGGCTGAAGTAGGGCAGAAGGTCGAGCCGGGAGGCGTTGAAGTGGCCGGAGTTGTGGAACACCGGCATCGCGGGGTCGTACTTCCGCGATGCGTTGGTGGTCGCTTCGTAGTAGCGGAGCATGACCTGGCGGTCGTGTTCGCAGCGGTCGGCTTCGCAATCCGGGTCGAGGCCGGTTTCGCGCATCTCTTCCACGCAGCGCGGGCAGACACACTGCCGCTGCAGGGCGATATCGAGAAAAATTCCATCGGCGTCGGGATAGCGGCGCACCGCCTCGTCGATCAGCCGGCAGAGATAATCGAGGTAGGGGGTGTTGAAACAGAGCTTGCGGAACCCCGCCGGACCGGGACAGGCGCCGCGCCAGCCCCGAACGCCCGGCGGCTGGATTTCCCGCCACTCCGGGTGGAGCTCCGCCGCGACCTCGTTGCCGCCGGCGGAGAGGTAGACCGGGGCGTGGATCCCCGCCTCGTGCGCCGCGTCGAGCTGGGCCCGCAGGAGGTCGAAGGAGAGCTCCGGATGCATGGCCCCGACTTCGGTCGGGTGGTAGCTCCAGCCGTGGTGACAGAGCGAGAAGCAGGTGATCGAATCCACTGCCGCTTCGGTCAGGATCTCTTGAAACTCCTTTTTGTCGAACCGTTCGCCGATGCCGGGGATCGACCCCGCGTTATGAAAATCCAGGTGGACCTGACGGAAACAGAGAGGCATGGTAAACTCCGAAGAAGGCAAGTTATCGTATTAACTCAAAATATATAGTTTGGGCGTTTTTGCCGATTTTGAAGGTTTCCCGGCCGTCGGAGCTCCGGACTGCAAGCTCTTTCTCCCGTGCGCCTGTCGTCGGATTCAGCGCATATGCCTTCAGCGGGTTTCCAGCCGAAGCCGGAGTGGAAATCTCAATTTCAAGCGGTTCCGTCAAAACCGGCCCCTTGCCGAAATCTTTGTGCATGCCGTTTTCGATTACCGCGAATTTGTTGCGCGAATCGCCGACGGCGCATACCAAAATCCGTTTGGATTGCCGGAGCGGCAGATCATCCAGGCTGCTGAAGGTTAAAGCCGCAAAGCCGGCGGGGGAATTGACTTGGAACGCCCCCAAGCGGCGGTTTTTATCCGTCATGGAATAAAGCGCTCCGCAAGCCATCTGGGTTTTCGGGGTATCCACCAAAAACAATCCCGGGGAGGAATAGCGGCGGATTTCTCCGGTATCGCTGGTGAGATAATCGGTTGTGGCTCCCTCAATTCCGAACCGTTTCGCCGCTTCGAAATAGGTTTCCGCATGCGAAGCGGAGTTAACTACCGGCCAGTCGCTTTTTTCACCGGGAGCGAGAAGCTCGATCTCGACCTTCGCCATTTCACCGAGGAAAGAGTAGATATTGGCATAACGGCGGTTATTGAAAATATCCGAATCGGTATATTTCAATACCACCGTATTCCGGGCCGTCCGGATATCGCCGCGCCGGATGGCCAGCGCCGCCGCCTGAGAAAGTCCCCAGGTGGAGGGGTCAAGCTGTTGCGAAAGCGACCGAATGGAGTTTTGCTCTTCCAGATGCCGCCATTTGAGGCCATACGGTCCCATGCTGGCGAAGAACAACATGCCGTCCCAGTCCTGCAGCGAATAATAGGCCGCCATCAGCGGCAGTCCCTCGCAACGGAACGGCCCGGGATACGCGAAGCACCACTCGCCGCCGACCAACGGCTTCCCGGCTACTCTCGCATGCACCATTTCGGGGAAGAAGGGGAAAGCGATGGGGGGCGTATCGACAACGCTTTCCCGCTTCGGATCCGGGGGCCTGTTGGTGGCATAGGCCCAACTGTAATAGGCGTGATCGTTCGTAAAGTCCATATTTTGACTGGCCCAGAGGTCTCCGGTGGTCAGGGTCAGGTTCGTACCGCAAATCGGCACCCGAATGCCCAGTGTGCGCAGGAAACTCTTCATTTCCTCCAGGTAGGAGCGCTGCAACTGCGTAAAGAAGCGGCGTCCGGGTTCTCCCATGGATTCCTGCGGCATGCCGGTAAGGGGAACCGGTTTTTCAATATGATTCTCCTGCTGCCATTTCTGCCAGCGCTCCTCAAGCAACGGGAGAAATGGAGAGAACCATTTATCCAGCGGTTTTGAGGTCCAGGTAAAAGAGCATTCGTTGATGATTTCGAACATGGCGAATGCCGGATCCTCGGCCATGCTCAGCCCGGTATAGGGATTCTTGCGGGTGAAAAGCATCTCGGCAAACCGCTTGGCGCCTTCGATATATTCAGGACTGATCGTCGCATAGAGTACGATATCGTTGCCTCCCGGCAATTTGGGGTTGCGCAGTAAATTGGCCAGCGGCAATCCGTCGATCCAATCCATGTAGATATAAATGCCATGCGCTTTGAGTTGGGCAATAAAATACTCGAGACGATCCAATGTATCGGGGTCGAATTTACCCTCCGGCGTTACCAGCGGGTAACGCAGTTCCGGAATATCTTTCAATACCGATTCCGAATGCGGCGTTGAGCGGAATATCTGATGGAACCGGACCAGGTTGACCCCCTGCCGCGCATAAGTCGCGGCCAGCTTGGGAGCAAGCTCTTTGGATGGGAATGTTGAAAAACCGACAAAATTTACTCCCCAGAAGCGGATTTTTTCTCCGGGGCGCTGTTCAAATTCGAAGTGTCCGGACTCCCCGACTTTGACGAATCCGTATTTCCCGGCCGGCGCATGGTTCAAAAAGGAGACATCCAGCGCCGAACCGGCTTCAATTTTGCCGCTCCAATCCAGCGGACATGAATACCATTTCGACAGATCGACATCCGTATTGGGGCGCAGATCGAATATGCTGCTCAGGTTGGTCTGCTGCCTCAGGGTCAGCATTCCGGTTTTTACGGCGGTAATGCCCAAAATGACCGGAACGGAAGGCTGAATCGCGGAAACCGCCTGGATCGACTTGATCGGCGCCTCCGGACGCGGGTTCTTCCACTGGGCGTGCTGTATTGCGACCATGGCCTCTCCATTCACGCCCCTCCAGGCCTGGCGGGCATTCAAAGCTTCCTGACCTCCCCACCAATCCACGACATCCTTCTGGTAAAGCACCGGAAAAATCTCTTCCTTTCCATCCTCATAGGTAATAACATATTCAAATACCTTCTTGCCGTACTGTGCTCCCCAGGCGACCGTATGACAGAAGGCGAGCCTTTCCGCCTTGACGCCATCCATCGGAATCACCGCCGATTTAACCGGAAAGCGCATCCGCATCGTCCCCCGCAGAACGATGACCTTGTCGCCGATGGCAAATGGAATACCCTGTGCCGCAATCACCCCCGGTTGAAAGGAGCGCAAATCATTGGCCCCCTGATCGGTCCAACCGCCCTTGCCGTCATTGTCGTGCTCGTCGGTCAATCCCTGATTGCCATATTTCACCACCGGCACAAGGTGAAACGCCGCGCTGCGGGACGGCACGGTCGTGATCCGCAGCACCGCCTTGCCTTTGCTGCCGGTCTGCGGATCGAATTCGGGGGTAAAGAGCAAACGAAACTGTTTGCTCCAGGCCACATGCCGCAAATCTTCGAATGTCCAGCCCCCGGTGGAACCGGTACCATCGAACCGCAGGCCGCCGAGATAGCTGTCTACTTCGATCGCACCGCTATCCGGACCGCGGCGAATTGCCGGCGAGCGCGGCGGCAGCTCGGGAAACACATCAGCGGGAATCGCCAGCCGCAGCTGCACATACTTTCCCTCCGGGTTGGGGTCGATTTCATACTCCCAGGCAATCTCACTGTATTCTCCGGTATTGCGGATGGAGGTCAGACATTTGATCCCCTTGTTTTCCCGCAGCAGTTTCTGTTTGTCGTCAAACAGCTTGCGAGTTGTATCCTTCCGCTCGATTGAAGCCAGGGTGCGGCTGAATGTATCGTTTGAAAGGCTCATGGTGTCGCCGGTAATGACTTGAGCGCCGCCGATCCGGTAAGTTACCCCGTATTCCGCGGTCAACACCGCTTCGGCGGATGCGGTGGCATTGCAAAAGCAACATGCGGCGATCAAACAGGAAAGGAGAAATGTTTTCATCATTGATCCACAATCAGGTTGAATAAATAGAGACCGTCTGAAAAATTGCCGTTCGTATTGTAGTATTCTGAAGTCCTCCCCGCTATGATATCATGAACAAACTCAGTTTGAAGGGTAGAAATTGCTTCCCCAGGGCCTGAACGGGTCTTGCAAATAAGGGTTGGCGGGGGAACCGCTTCGTACGGCCGTCGCGTGTCCATCGAGAAAGAGAACATTTACACTGGATCTGTGCCTGGCTCCCGGAATGCCGAATCCCCCCTGCATTGCGGAATACGTACGATAAATTCCGTCAGTCTGGCTATAATCGCCCGGAACGGAGGAACCGGCAAGATAAGTATCCATAATCAGATACTTCTGCCCCGGATTTTTAATTGACTCGGCAGGGCCCGACTTCGCTTCACCCCATTTATAAGCAAGAAGCATGTAATTCTGTCCGTAAGAAATACGAGTTATGAAACTGTCATTCCGCGGCAATACCGGGCAGAAGAGAATGCGGGGAGGCAAATAACCGCCGGGATAGGAATTGATCACATCGTAGCTTCCCAGCGCAGCCGCTTGTCCGCTGACCAATCGATGATGCCAATATGGCGCCGATGTCGAACCGGTCCACATGGGAGCAAGATAACCCTTGTTATCGTTGCGGTACATGACATACCCCGAGCTGATTTGTTTCAGGTTATTGATGCAGGAAACCGATTTGCCTTTATCGCGGGCTTTACTCAATGCCGGCAGCAGAATGGCGGCAAGGATCGCGATTATCGCGATTACGACCAAGAGTTCAATAAGGGTAAAATTTCGCCGCGTCATAAAAGAAACTCCTTTCGGACGGTTGATGTTCCCGGATTCCGCGTTACATTAATTATACGGTAAAAGAGGGCAAAAGGCAACCCCGCCGGGATGAATATTCAGTTGCATCCCATGAAGAAAACAAACATTATGCCGTTTTGACAGGAGAGGGAAGAATGAATCTGAATAGTTTCGCCCTGAACGCCGATCCGGCGAAGGGCGTCTCCCCGGCCCAGCTCCAGATTGAATTCGCCGACGTCGAAACCCTCGGGGAGTTCTGGATCCATAACCGGCTGCCGGGAATCCACTGGCGGCTCTATTACAACGACGCCCCCGGCGCCGGCGTGATTCCGCCGGGGGGCCGCCCAATCGAGCTCCTGCCGGAAAAGCTCTACCTGATCGCCCCCTGTTCCGAACTCGCCACCTTCTGCACCGGCAACCCCGAGCACCTCTTCATCCACTTCGAACTCGACGGCTACCTCGGGGGGCTGGAGGAGACCGTCCACCCGATTCCGGCCGACGCCGTCATGCTGCGGCTGGTGGAGGAGCTGCGGCCGGGGTTGAAGGCGCGCCCCCAGGACCCGATGTCCCAGCTCTATGCCATCGCCCTGACCGCGCTGGCCCTGGCCCGGCTGCCGCCGGGAACGCTGCGGCCGGCGGCCGTCGATCCGCGCATCCGCCGCGCCTGCGCCGACATGCGGAACGATCCCGGCCGTCAGTGGAGCAACGCCGAGCTCGCCGCCAAGTACGATTTCGCCACCAACTCCTTCACCCGCCGTTTCCGCGAAGAGATCGGGGTCACCCCCTATCGCTATCTCTCGACCCTGCGGTACGGCCTGGCCGCGCGCCTGTTGGAGTCCACCAACCTCACCCTCGGTGAAATCTGCGAAAAAATCGGCATCAACGACCCCTTCCACTTCTCAAGGGAGTTCAAGCGTTATCACGAGCGCTCTCCCTCCCTCTACCGTAAAGTGCGCACCGCCATGCGGTAACCCTCCGTCACTTTTCCGTTATTTCATCCGTCACTTTGAGTTTTTGAGCTCAAATATCCGGAAAAGCGTATCAGGTAGGGCGCTCTGTCCTCAGAGCGCCGTTCTCGTTGCAGGGTCTTCCGGGTAAAAATGCATCTATACCGTGTTCGGTTAACACTCTTCACTTTTCACTTTTCACTTTTCACTCCCGGCGTCAGCCGGGCTGGGCGAGAAGGTATCTGGCCGGGTGAATGCGGGCGGTTTCCGGCTGCGGCTCCGCGCGCTGCGGCTCGATAAAAGGCTTGCTGCGCAACGCCTTTTATCGGCAGCGCTCCGCCGGTCGGTACTGTACCGATGCGGTTTGCATTCGCAAACCTTAGATTTCGCTCCCCTCCGGGCGGGCGCCTGCGCCGCCCTGCGGGAAGCGACCAGCGTTTCGCCGCTGGACCACGCCCCGGCTCGGCCGGGGGCGCACGGCCTGCGGCCTATTTTTTTAGATTATTTTTTTAAATTATTTTTATTTTTGTTATGTCGTCGGCGTCGCAGAACAGCATCGTCAAGCGATCCAATCCCAACGCGCACCCCGAGCTCTCCGGCAATCCCCGCTCCAGCGCCTCAAAAAATTCCGTCGGTTCCGGATATTTATGCATCCCCATCGTCGCCCGAAACACCGCCGCCTCCCGGAAGCGCTGCTTCTGCTCCGCCGCATTCGTCAGCTCCCCGAACGCATTCGCCAGCTCCATCCCCTCAATATACAGCTCCCAACGCTCCGCCACCGTCGGGTCGTCCCTCCTCAACCGCGCCAGCGACGCCCGGCCCGCCGGGTAATCGGTCAGAATCGTAATCCTCCCCCGCCCCAGCTCCGGCTCGATCCGCGTCACCATCAGCTCGTCGAAATCCCCCCGCGCCTCCGACTCCTCCATCGCCACCCCGGCGTAACGCGAAAAACTCTCCCGCACCGTCAGGAATTCCACCTCTTCGAGATTCACCCGCCGGGCCTGCCAGGTCAAGCTCGGCTCCCCATTCAGCCCCATTCCACACTCCCGAATCATCGCCGCCGTAAAACGCGCCAGCTCATGGTACTCCATCCCCCGCGCATAAAATTCCAGCATGGTGAACTCTTCCCGGTGTTTCCACCCCAGTTCCCCCGACCGGAAGCAGCTGCCGATCTCGAAAATCCGTTCGAAGCCCTCCGACAGCAGCCCCTTCATCGCCAGCTCCGGGCTCGGACGCAGAAACTTCCCGTCCGCCGTCACCGTCTCGATGAACTCTTCCGGAGCCGGAGCATCGATCCGCACCGGCGTCTCCACCTCCAGAAAGTCGCGCTTCGTAAAATACTCCCGAATCACCGCCAGCAGCATTGCCCGCCGCCGCAGATTTCGCATCTTCTCCGTCATACTTACTCCTTCGGCCTCCGTACTACTATCGTCCAGAATCTTGTTTTTTGCGATGATTTTCGAGTTATTGCTTTGCAATTCAAGCTTTTCGGCTGTCCGACCAGTCCGACTTGTCCGACCCGTCCGACAGAGCCGGCCGCCAATACGGGTCAAACCTTTTTCACATAATCAAAACGTTATCAGCCCGGCCCGATAGTCGAGAGGGTATCTGGCTGGGTGAAAGGCAGACGGTTTCCGGCTGCGGCTCCGCGCGCTGGGCTCATAAAAAGGCAGGCTATGCCGCCTTTTTATGGCAGCGCTCCGCCGGTCGGTACTGTACCGGTGCGGTTTGCATTCGCAAACCTTAGATTTCGCTCCCCTCCGGGCGGGCGCCTGCGCCGCCCTGCGGTGAGCGACCAGCGTTTCGCCGCTGGACCACGCCCCGGCTCGGCCGGGGGCGCACGGCCT
>JAVBRV010000184.1:0-6491 GCA_031547585.1 Victivallaceae bacterium | reverse complement strand
ACCGCCCTTGACCGCGAACAGCGAGCGCCAGCTGGCTGTGCGCGCATCCCTCAGCCTGCAAAAAAGCAGGCTGAGTGGTGCGTGGCACTGCCTGCCAGACTTTTGTCGGGGACCCAAACGATTTTGAAAAAATCGGTTGGGCACAAAAGTCGTCGCGCTCGCACGCCCCTACTGGGGTCAAGGGCGGTAGCCCTTGCGGGTGCAGGGCGGAGCCCGCCGAGGTGGTCTGGAGGCAGGCTGCCTCCAGCGAGAACCGTAGTTGGGCCATAGCGGGTATTGAATTTCGTATGCGCCGATTATTTTCTGAAAATTCTCGGGACGAGTATTGACATTTGGCTTTTTATCGATTATAATATTAGTAGAGATTTATAGAAATGTTTTTTGCAAAAGAAGAAAACTCGATACGCAGATGAAATTCCAGGCTATAACCGACCATTTGAGAGAGCGGATTGTCAGCGGCGAGTTTCTGCGGGGGAAAGCGATTCCGCAGCGGCATGAGCTGTTGAGCCAATATGAGGTCAGTCTGGGGGCGTTTCAGCGCAGCATCAATGCGTTGATTCAGGAGGGGTATCTGGAATCGCGGGGGGTGAAGGGGGTGTGGGTGACGCAGCACCCGCCGCATCTTTCCCGTTTTGCCCTGGTGTTGCCGGTTGCCGCTTCCAGCCGGATGAGCGAGGACTCCATCTGGCCGGCTATCGAGGCCGCCGCCGGGGAAATGGCCCGGAAAAAGGGAATCCGCTTTGAATTCTACCTGATCGGCAACCGCTTCGCCCTGGTGGAGAGCGAGATCGAGCGCCTGAAGGACGATGTGGCCAAGCACCGTCTGGCTGGGGCGATCTTCTTCCACAACAGCTGGTACCTGCCGCCCTTGCCGAAGGAATTCCCGATGATCCGTTTCGGATTTTCCTGGGAGAATCAGGCCGATCAGCGGCAGCTGCGGATCGATGCGGATTATCTGGAGCTCTTCCGCCAGTCCAGGGATCTGTTGCTCAAGAACCGCTGCTCCTCCATCGCCACCATTGTCGTCAGTAACCTGAATACCCCTATCTTGCTGGATATCAAAAAGATGATGGTGGATACCCCTCATGTCTACATGCCGGAGGAGTGGCTTCAGGGAATCAGCCTCAGTGAAACCAACCGCCTGCTGGTCAACCATCTCATCAAGCTGATCTTCCGCGCCGATCCGGCCCACACTCCGGATGGACTCATCGTCATGAATGAAAATCTGCTGCCGACGGTGATCGAATCGCTGGAGCGCCAGGGAATCATCGTCAACCGCGACGTCAAAGTCGTCAGCCACTGCAATCACCCCGCCAGCCAAGCGCCGTATCCCGGCGTCTCCTATATCGGATTCAACGCCTTTACCATTCTCGAGCAGTGCATTGAACTGTTGAAAAGCAGCCACAACCAAACGAATCAGTCATCGGAGGAGTACCGTATAACCCCGGAGGTAATCGTATGTTGACTTCGAAGCATTCTTCTTTTACGCTGATAGAGCTTTTAATCGTTATTGCCATCATTGCCATTCTGGCCGCCATCCTGCTGCCGGCCCTGAGCCGGGCGAGGATGATCGGCAAGCGGAGCTCGTGCCTCAGCAATGAAAAGCAGATCATGCTGGGAATGCATCAGTATACCAATGACTTCAATGGGGAAATCTGCCAGCGGATGACCATCGGCGCCAACAACAATCCCTGGAGCCAGGTTCTGGAGAAAGGCAAATATACCACTTCGAAAACCTATCGCTGCCCGGACGCTAAAGATAACACGATCGCGCACGGCATGATCTATTTTCGCTCTTCCACCTGGTACTATCACCCGACCTTTCCGTCGAACGGCGGCAACCTCGGGGCTTTCATTCAAACCAAAGCGCTTGCCGCGGGCAGTACGACCTCCTCGGTCGTCCTCTTCAAGAAGATGCTCCGCCCGGCGAAAACCTGGCTGACCGGCGAGTCGCGGATCCCCCTGACTCAGGCGAGCGGAACCAGCAACGGCGAAAACGCCGGACGCGGACTCGACACCCTTCATCCTCGGGACTCCACCGGCAGCCTGGCCATTGCTTTCCTCGGCATGCCGCACGGCAGCGTCCTCCTCGGCTTCGCCGACGGCCATGTCGAAAGCCTCAGCCTGGCCCGGGCCGCCGGGGAATATAAAGTCCGCTACGTCGCCGGGCAAGGCATGGAGCGAATCGATACCGGAGTCTCACTCCCCAATCCGTGGCTGCTATAAATTACAGAAGGATTTACCATCATGAAAGCGACCATCGTCTGCTCCCTGTTGCTGCTGACATCGGTGATTTCGGGGCAGCATTTCTCCGCGAAGACTTCCTATTACGGCAATGTCGGGTTTGACGGTAAGCCGGTGACCGTAACCCTCGTTTTCGAAAACCGCGGCACCTTCTCCGGCAAGGCGGAGGAGGTTATCCGTCTAAGCGATTTCCGCGGTCTCACCCATGACCTGAAACGCCGGGAAGTCGCCTTTGATGGGAAAGCCCGTTTTGAGCACGAAATCACCGTCCCCGCCGGATTCAACGATATGTTCGCCCTGCGCTATTCGCTGATTCAGAATAATGCCGTGATCTTCAGCGATGAAACCACAGGGGCGGTGCTGACCCCGATCGCCTGCCTGAATCCGGAAACCTCTCCCCTCGGGATCCTCTGTTGGAGCGTCTCCTCGTACCCGAAACAGGTTCCGTTTGTGAAGAATCTCGGCATCCCCTGGGTGCGGACGCTTATCAACTGGCGGTTCTTCGAGCCGAAGCAGGGCGAACGGAACTGGGGACCGACGGATAAAGCCATGAAGGTTCTGGAAGAGAACGAGATGAACATCATGGCCACCCTGGGGCACACCGCGTCGTGGGCGCACAACCTTTACCGCTATCCCGGGGGCTGGCAGCTTTTCGCCGACCACGCCGCCCGCTGCGTCGAGCGTTACCCCAAAGTCAAGGTGTGGGAGGTCTGGAACGAAGCGGATTACCAGACCGACGTTTTCGGGCCCCGCCCCGGCGAAGGCTTTGCGGAAATGCTGAAAGCGGCGTACCCGGCCATGAAGAAAGCCAACCCCAAAGCGCTGATCGCCATCGGCGGTTTGACCGGCGGCAATGAGGCCGAAAAGCGTCTGTCTCCTTTCTATGAACAAGTTACCGCCGCCGGTGGACTGCCGTATTTCGACATGATCAACATCCACTACCGCCACTTCAACGAGTACCACCGGCAGCTGCGCAACCGGTTCGGCTGGAACGACAAAATCACCTGGAACAGCGAAGACTCCAACAGTGGAACGGTCCCTTACTCTTTCGAGCGCAATACCTTTGAAGGACTCGATACGGGTGTGGTCAAGAACTTCTACTTCCTCTTTTACATCACCTCGAAAACCCGTTCGACCCAGGAGGAATTCGACAGCTCCAAAGTATTGGACAACCGCCACCAGCCCACCCGCAACCTGATGCCGCTCTACACGCACAGCAAAATGATCAACGGCTATGAATACGCCGGGCGCGAAAAGAGCGAAAATTACCGCATTTTCAAACTCAAAAACCGCGAGGGCAAAACTCTCATCGCCCTCTGGGGGACCGGCAACCGGCGCACCGCCGCCATCAAAACCGCCGAACCGGTCACCGCCTATGATTTCGACGGCGTCCGCCATGAATTGTCGCCGCACGACGGGCTGGTCGGCGTTCCGGCGGCCCAGCTGACCTATCTCGCGGGGGACGTTCAAGTGACCGGCGGGGAGGGAATGATCGCTTTCGCCAACCCGAAGCAGCCGCTGATTTTCGGCGAACCCACTGAAATCACCCTCGATTTGCGCAATCCGGGGGGAAGCGTCTTCCGGGGCGAGGTCCGGCTGCGCGCCTCTTCGGACTGGCCGAAGCACGCCGACGCCGCCAAGGTCGAGCTGAAACCGGGGGCGTCGGCCGCCGTCACGCTCCGCCTGACGCCGCGCCCGCTCACCGACGACGCCAAGGGCTATGTCGTCGCCGAACTGGTCGATCCGTCGGGCAAAACGGTCGCCGCCGACGCTCTGTATGCGACGCTGACTTTGCCGCTCAACTTCAAGCTGTTGCCGTCGTTCCGCGGTGAAGTGCCGATTGCGGCGGCGGTCATTTCCAACCCCGGCGGCAACCGGGCCAAAGGCAAGCTGACCTTTTCCACGCCGGAAGGCCGGGAACCGGCGGTCCGCGAATTCACGGTTCCCCCGGGCAAAAGCGCCCAGGTGGAGTTCGCCCCGAACTTCTCCGGCCGGGAAGGGACGGTCAACGCTTCATTGGAAATCAACGGCGTCACCGTCAGCGCCAGCGAGAAGCTCGAATGGCTTTCCATCCCGGCCAATCCGGAAGCCGCCCTCGACTCTCCTTTTGATACGCCGTCCCTGCCGATCCGCCTGGAGACCCGCGACACCTTCAAGAGTACGTCGAACGTCCTCTGGCGCTGGGACGGCCCCAAGGATCTGTCGGTCGCGGCGCGCACCGACTGGAACGCCGATCACTTCTGGCTGAGCGCCGTCGTCACCGACGACATCCACGTTCATCCGCAGAAGGAACCGCACTGGGGCAGCGACTCCATGCAGATCAGCTTCAACGGCAGCATGTACATTCTGGCGCTGACTTCGATGGGAGCCGGGCTGGCCGGCGAACAGGGCGCAAGTACCGCCGGCATCGTCTATTCCGTGGAGCGGCAGGATACCCGGACCCGCTACCGGATCGGTTTCCCCCCGCCCGCCGGGAAGAAATGGCGGAACGGCGACCTGGTCAGATTCGCCTTTATCGTCAATGACGCCGATGAGAACGGTGAACGCCGGGGCTGGATGTTCTACCGGACGGATCTGGGCAATACCATGGAGCGCTCCCAGGTCAAGACCTTCATCCTGACCGGCGACCCCGCGCACCGGCAGCCGACGCCGGAGAACCTGCCTCATGCCATGAATCCGGCCAACTGGAAGGCCAATTGCGCCGGTAGAAAGATGTCCGTCTCCTACGATGCCGGGGAAGAGGCCCTGTGTTTCAAGGGAACGTTTCTCCCGGAAGTCAAAAATCGTTGGTTCTACCCGATTTATCAGTTGAGTGCGGCGGACCGGCGGGCGAAGTTCATCTCGTTCGAGGTCAAGGCGGTTCAGACTCCGGCCGGAGTCGGCTTTAAAAATGCTTTCTTCTGGTTTTCGAAACCGGGTGACAAAAGCCGTTTGACCATTCCCTATCCGCTGCCGGAGAATTCCGATCAGTACCGGAAGGTGAAGATCGACCTCTCGAAACAGCGCGGCGGCATCGACCTCAGCCAGGTCGAATCCATGTATTTCGGCGCCGACAACCGCGAAGCCTCCGAGTTGACCATCCTGCTGAAGAATCTGCAATTCGCCGAGCAATAGCCGAAAGTGGAAAAATCCGCGGGCAACGTTTGGGTGAGGCGGCGAGAGGCAATGAGCCATGGCGGCCGGCCCACACGGAGTTACACGGAGGCCGGAGCTGCTGCAACGTGGTGTGCCGCATTTTGGCCTCCGTGTCCCTCCGTGTCTCTCCGTGGTCCTCCGTGTGAGCCGACCGTCACGGCAGGTCCGACCTTTCTCACCCCGCCAAAACGCTGTTTGGGGCAGTGACGGTTACCAGCGGCCTTCGGTTTCGAGCTTTTTGAGCAGCGCGGCGGGGGTGACGCCGCAGTACTGCTTGAAGGCCTTGGCGAAGTGGAAGCCGTCGCAGAAGCCCAGCTCCCCGGCCGCCTCCTTCGGGGTGGCGCTCCCGGTGTAGAGAAGCTCATAGGCGCGTCGCAGGCGGAGCTTCTGGTGCCAGGCGTAGGGGGGAACCCCCATGACCTCGCGGAAGAGGGCCGAAAAGCGCGATACCGAGAGGTGTACCGCCGCCGCCGCTTTTTCCAGCCGGAAGCTCCGGCCGGGGTGGCGTTTCATATAGTCCAGCGCGGGGCCGAGCCGCCGGAGTCCCGCCAGCTCCGCCTCGGCCCCCTCGCGCTCCCCGCAGCCGGAGAGGAGGAGCGCCGTCAGCTCCAGCTCCAGCCGCTTCCGGCGGAGCGTCACCCCGGGCGGCGACTGCACCAGTTCGCGGCACTTCCCCCGGAGCGCGTCCGACAAAGGCGGCGCGAATTCCGGCGGCACCTCGAAGAGCGACAGGAGATCGACCCCGTGGTGCAGCTCCAGGTTGAAATGGCACCAGATGGAGAGGGGGTTCTCCCCCTCCAGCCACGAGAGATTGTGCGGCTCGTTCCGGGGGACGAGGTAGCTGTGGCGGTCCTCCACGATGTAGTCGGCGCCCCGCTGGCGGACTCGCCCCCGGACGTTTTCGTGGTTGACGAGCACGTAAAACGGCAGGATCCGCCAGCCGGTCCGGTGTATTTCGGTCAGCGGCGTGACGTCGCCCGCAAGAAAGCCGAGCGTAAGTTCGGAGTCATCGGTGAACGGCATGATCTTTGTTTTTCTTATGCGTTAGGTGATTGCAAAATTAATAGTTGTATGGCTTAATAACGTTTCTCACTGGGGCGGCCCGCCCCAGA
>JAVBRV010000082.1:0-8652 GCA_031547585.1 Victivallaceae bacterium | reverse complement strand
GAGGGTGGGCGTAAAGGCCAGCCCCAGCAGCCCGACGACGATGAAGGGGGTGGTGAAGGCGAGGTAGGGAATCCGGCGGCCGAAGCGCCCCCGGTGGCGGTCCGAGAGATAGCTGACCACCGGCCCCAGGATGATGTTGGTGAAGCTCGGGAAGGCGACGATGAGGAGGCTGTAGACAAAGTCCGTGACCCCGAAGGATTTAATCATCAGGGTCGCGGTGTTGGCGACGCCGCGCTCCTTCATCGACCAGGCGAAGTCGCCGGCCAACAGCCAGAAGAAGAGGGCGATGAGACCAGCGACGGTATAGGTGAGGGTGCCGACGGTAAGGAGGGATTTATCCGATTTCATGATCAGAAGTCATTCGGTTTCAAGTTGAGATTATCGCGGTGAAAACGATCCAGTCTCCCGAAAAAATCGGCGAAGATCCGGTTGCGGTCGAGTTCTCGGCAGACGGGTTCCTTCCGTATGCCGCCGGGCAGCCAGCTGGTGGAATCCGGGCAAAAGCCGCGGGCGGTCTCCTCTGCCATTGTCACGGCCGCCGGAATGATCCGCCAGGCAAAGGGGGCGATATCCCAGATGGACAACCGGTTTTCGGGTATCGGTGTTTCGCCGAACATCCGCCGGAAGCGATTTGCCAGAAAATGGCCGAGCGCTCCGCCGGATAGCAGGTGCGACTCGACTTCGGCGTCGTCCAGATACAGCTTTTCCGCTACGCCCCGGCAAGGAAAAATCGCTTTGCGGATCCCTGAGTTGAAAACGGTTGCGGCCGCGATGTAATCCTGTGCCAGGTTGAATTCATCGGGAGCCTGTCGATAGGAGTGGCTGCCGAGCCAGACGAGGAGCATTCGGCTTTCGAGGTCGGGCCGGTTTCGCAGGACTGTCGCCACATCGGTCAGTGCCGCGATTGAAAATATGACCAGAGGATGTTCTTGGCTGTACGTGCCGGCCATTTCGATCAGGGATTCGACGCCGCTGCTGTTGAGCTGTTGATTTCCGGTTGTGAATTGCCGGACGCCTTCCCAGACCGGAATATCTTCGCGTCCCATGAACTTCAGGATGCGTTTGATTTCAAGAAGACTCAACTGCATGCCTTCCCCGGGAGAGTTGACGCGGTAGTGCTGAAACGGCGCCGCCATGATCGCCCTTATATTGAACACCTCCGGCGCAAGCAGCGCGTAAACCAGGGCAAACTGGTCATCGGCTTCATTGCCGGCGTCGGTATCGATCACCACGTCAAACGGAGGGGAGAGGAACTTTTCAAGAGAGCAGGCCATATCTCAGGGCATCGGTATTTTGACATAAAGTTCGGCCGGAATTTCACGCACATTGATGCCGATATCCCCGGCCGCCCACAGATAGACGGGGAAGAATCGTTCAACGGATTCCGGCGGGAACCGGCATTCGATCCGGCTTGAGACATCCGCGCCTTTGTCTTTGGCCCACGGCAGCTGGGTCCCGGTGCGGTTATAGTTTTCCGTGTGTATCAGTGTTCGCGATTGGTTATCGCGAATCAGGATGCCGTAAATACCCGGATGTACGCCTGTCAGATCCACTTCGAAGCATTCCGTTCCGGCCGGAATCCGCAGATAGTAACGGGCGATTCCAACTCCGCCGATCATGAAGCCATGCGACAGTTCGACTTTTACAACGGCCTGCCCGGAGGATATATTCCAGACCCCGGTCATATTGTCCTCAACGGCAATCGCAAATGGCGTGTCGTTTTTTATCGGCAGGCGCAATTCCCGGCGAAGATTCTCCTGAAGCTTGAAGGTCTCGGAGTGGATGGATTCACCGGAGCGATCGAGTACGGTGAACTTCCCTTCCTGCCGCGGATCGATTCTGGCCCCGTGCCGCAGGCGCTCCGCCAGCAATTCACACTCTTTCCGGGCAGCGTCGGGGATGATTGAAAACCGGATTCGCTCCGGCCCGCGTACTCTGAAATCGCTGACCGGGAAATGGGCGATCAGCTCGGTCAAGGTCATCTCCACCGCGGCATGAGCCGGAAACTCCCGGCGAAATGCGGAGACGTCTGCGATGAAATCGGCGGCGAAAACGCCCGATTGAGCAAGAGATTTGCCGTCGTCGGTATTGTTGAAGAGCCATGAAGCGAGCATGGCGCGGACAGACATTTTATACAATTCCGGATCTCCGGTGAGTCGGGCCGCGTAAGCGAGGCTCGGTGCGATCAGGGGATTCAACCCCGGCATGGTTTCCCGGAGGGCTTTCCCGGAGGGGGCGGCGGCATAAGGCCAGGAGAGGGTAACCGGGTGATAGGAATTCTTCAGCCAGTTTGCCCCGTTCAGGAATACGGTTTTTACCTCGTCGTCATTTGTCAAGAGGTGATACTGCCGCAAACTTTGCAGCAGTATGCCGATCAGGAAGGGGACGTTGCCGTATGCGTCTTTCAACAACGGTGCATGATCTTTCGGCAGGGGGTGCGGCCAGACCCCGCCTTGTTCTTTCTTCTGTTCCTTTTGTATGACTTGAAACAATTTTCGTGCGGATTCCAGGCATTTTTCGTCACGATCGAGTTCATAAAGTGAACAGATTGCGTACAGCATCCAGCCGGCGGAGCGCTCATGGGTGCCGAGGGCTTTGAAGTTCGGCGCCGCATGGTCGTTGATATGTCCGGCCAGCTCGCGCGCACCGTCGCGGCTGCGGTGGCTTCCCCCCAGGAACCAGGCTGAAACCAGACCCTGTGCCCAAGTGTGGCCGTTCCCGGCGGAGGTGTGGATGTCGTATTTATAATTCCAGTAAGGCCGGGTCCAGTGTCCGGTATGGCCGATGGAGTGCAGATGATTGGCCCCGATGAAGGCTGGATCCGGGGAGGCATGCACGATATCCGAGTCGGCCTGGTGCTCGGCCGCTTCGATCCCCCGCCGGAACGAGGCGCGGTTGCCGGTACGCATGAAGTGATAAAACAGAGTTTTAGCCAGATCATACTCGTTGTTGCCCCAGTTCTGGCGGCGCTCCCCGAACCAATCGCCGTAATTCAGGAAACCGTATTCCTTTTGCCGCCTGCGGCTTTCTTCCAGCCGGGCGAAGGCCTTTTCCGTCATACGGTCGTAATCGCGGAAGAATTCGCCTTGGCAGCCGTTTTCGAAGAAGGCGCCGGTGGAGGCATAGTAATCCGGCGGCAGGACGGCGACTACCGGACGGTCCATCTCGGCCGCAGAAGCTGCAAGGGAGTTTTCTTCGGAGAAATCCAGCGAGAAGTATTCCGTGAACGCCATGCCCCACTTGATTTTATATTTTCCGCTTTCAAAATTGTACTTGAGATATCCCGGCAGTCCGTCCGCAAAATTCTTGTACGAGAGAAGAGGAAGCAGTTCGATGGAGAATGAGTTTCCGTCGGCGGAAAGTCCTTTCGGCCAGCGGTTCCGGAAGTTTCGGATGCCCAGCGAAAATTTGTCTTCGGCAGTTTCGACTTGAAAGGCTCCGCTTGAACGGGCTTCTTCCAGGGGCTTCCCATCGATCTCCAAACGGTCGAAATTAGGCTGAAAAATGCGTTTGGCGACAACCTGCGTCAGTCCGTTCGCCAGGGTCGTGATTTTTCGGATCGGCATCGCCGGAACAAATTCGATTTTCGCTTGTGAGAACTTGCCGAGTTCCGTTGCGAGGTTCGTATTGATCAGGGTTACTGCGAAATCGATCCGGGGAGCATCCGGGTGGAAGAAGATTCGAACCCGATAATCCATCAGGGGTTCTGCATTTTCCGGATGCTCCAGTTTGCCGGTGGCGAGGAAAACGCCGGGACTTTCTTCCACCACCTTCGCTGAAGCGCTCCGGTATTTTCGGTTGTTTTCGTCGAAGAGAACAATGCCGTCCGCTCCGAACCCGCCCACCCGGCGCCCGTCGATTTCGATATTTTCCAACAGATTGAAGCTTCGGCTGTTGATTACGCCCTTCAACCGGCCGGCTTGGATCTCGTACTTGCCCGATTTTTCCGTGCAGACCGGCGCCGGGACGGCTTTGCCGCGCCCGGAATCAACCTCCAGAATCAGGGTCTTTTTTTCGCCGGCGCCCAATCGGCAGTGGAATTCGGCCAGAACCCACTTCCAGGATTTGTCCGGGTATAGTGCCAGCGGCTGGAAACGCGCGGAAACCGGATTCCCGGAGGAATCCCGAAGCGCCAACCGCCCCGCCGCCTTCACCTGTCCCGGCGCCAGGGGAATGCCGGTTTTTACCAGGGCGTTCCGGGCGACGCCGGATTCTTCAAGCAACTCCAGCGGAATCTCTCCCGCCGCCACACAGAGCCAGGTGTTCAGCCATAGAACCAATGCCAGTATTTTCAATCCGAAATTCATATTCACTTCCTTTATTTGACGTCAAAATCAGCCTGCACCAGAGATTTTTTACTTGCCGCATGGGAATCCAGGTATAAAACATTTACCTGCCCTGAATGAACACGCCCTACGCGCTCGGGATTTGTCTGAAACCGGTATCCGGCTACTTTCAATTTGTTCACCAGGTCTGTGATATGCACGACCTTGGAGCTGTTCCGGATGTTGGTGATCTTGTAATTGACGATACTTGTCCAGAAAGGATTGGCCACGTTGTAGGAGACTCCGTAGCTCACATAGCGCCAGGAGCGGTTCTCCTCCATCAACTCATCCGAATGCGAAGGGCAGCCGTTGAAGCTCTTTCCCATCCAGTACGCCGCCAGGTTGACTTGCGAAGCGATGAGGTTGCGTACCGGGCTCTCATAGTAGTTCCAATTCTGGGGGGAAGCGTCAATGATGCTCGGCAATTCATGCCGGAAGAGGTAGCCGGCGTAAGCATCCGAGTACAGGATGGTGCCGTTGCCCCACTGCTTGAGGTTGTTCAGGCAGTTCAGCGCATTGGCGCGCTCTCTGGCCTTGTTCAGAGCCGGCAGCAGGATGGCGGCCAGGATGGCGATGATGGCAATCACGATCAGGAGTTCAATCAGTGTGAAATCATGTTTTCGCATAACCGTTCCTTTCTTCCGTGTATCTATATTCGAATATATCGTTTTTTCGGGATTATGCAATAGCGGCAATACTGGATAATTTTACAATAAAACAGCATAAATCAACTTTTTATTTGATTTCTTCCGGAAGATCGCTTATACTATTGTCGAAGCGCATCAGGAAGAGTAAGCGGGAGCGGCGGAAATGGTGGACGGCAATCTTTTACCGATTTTTTCACAGGCGGCGTTCTTCAGCGACGCCCGGGATGTCGGATTCCACTCGCACCCGGGAACCGAGCTTCTCCTGATGGTTTCCGGAAGCAGTGAAATAGCAATAAAAGACAGATCGTATGTTTGTCACCCCGGCCACCTTCTCATCATTCCGCCCGAGGTGGAGCATAATCAGCATAACTTCGGCCCGGTGGAAAATTTCTTTGTGGTTTTTCATGCCGAGCCGACGATGTTCGATTCCTCGCCCCGGCTCGTTGAATTGGGGGAGGATTCATGGATTGAGCCTTTGATTCGCGAAATCTGCCGCATGAGCAAAGCCACCTGTTACGAGCTGTGCGATGGTTTGATTTATTCGCTGTTGAAAGCCATTCGCCGCCGTGAACAGCAGATCGAGGGATTGCGCGAAATGCATCCGGCCCTTTTCAAAGCCGTCGGCCTGATCGAAAAGGATTTTGCCCGACAGCTCTCCATGGATGAAATCGCCTGTTTTGCCGGCGTCAGTAAAAGCTATCTGCGAACGCTCTTCATTCTCCGTTTCGGGTATCCGCCGCAGCTGTATCTGCAGAATTTTCGGATGGCTCGCGCCCGCGAAGCGTTGCGAAACCGTTACCTGACGGTGGAAGAGGTTGCTGCTGAATGCGGTTATGCGGATGCTAATTATTTTACCCGCCTGTTCCGTAAAGTTCACCGCTGTACGCCGGGAGCGTTCCGAAAGGTAATTCGCGAGCGGCCGCTCGACGCCTTCATTCGGTGTTGAAAGCTGCGGTTCTTCGGCAGAGGAGCTTGTGTTTCGACGTTTGCGGGTGTATTTTATCCGGATGAAACACCCGAAACCCGAACTGCTTTCCCCCGCCGGAAACCTGGAGACCGCGCTGGCCGCTTTCGACGGCGGCGCGGATGCGGTCTATTGCGGGCTCGGCCGTTTCAACGCCCGCGAACGGGCCGCCAACTTCACCCCGGAAGAGCTGGGGAAGCTGCTTGAATTCGCCCGCGGCAAAGGGAAAAAGGTCTATCTCACCTTCAACACCCTCCTGAAAGAGAGCGAATTGTCCGAGGCCGCCCGGATGCTGGCCGAGATCGCCCGGTTGGAGCCCGACGCCCTCATTGTTCAGGATCTCGGCGTCATCGAGCTCTGCCGCAAGTACTTCCCCATGCTCACGCTTCACGGTTCCACCCAGATGGGCATCCACAACTCCGCCGGCATCGCGGTCGCCGCCCGGCTGGGGCTGCGGCGGGTGATCCTCGAGCGCCAGGTGACGCTGGAGGAGTTGCGCCGCATGGCGGCCGCCTCGCCCGTTGAGCTCGAAGTTTTTACTCACGGCTCCCTCTGCTGCTCGCTCTCGGGCCGCTGCCTTCTCTCCAGCGCCTTCGGCGGGGCCAGCGGCAACCGGGGCAAGTGCAAGCAGCCCTGCCGCCGCCGCTACCGGACCGGGGAAGGGGAGGGCTTTCACCTCTCCCCCGCCGACCTCGGCGGGCTAGATCTCGTTGAAGAGTTCAGCCGGATCGGCATCGCCTCCCTCAAGATCGAAGGCCGCCTCCGCTCCCCCGATTATGTCTGGAAAACCGCGCGCGCCTACCGCCTGATTCTCGATTCCCCCGAAGAGGGGCGCGCCGAGGCGGAACGCCTGCTCGCTTCGGCCGCTACCCGGATCCTCTCGCCCGGTTTCTACCGGCCCGGCAAGCTGGTCGACCCCGGACGCATCGGCGTCTTCGGCACTCCCGTCGGCGTGGTGGAGAAAACCGGCTTTGCCGGGATCGCCATCCGTGCCACCGGGCGGCTCCATCTCGGCGACCGGCTGCGGCTGGTTCCGGCGGATGGCGGCGACGGCGACAGCTTCACCCTGATTCATCTCGCGGTGAACAACCGCGAAGCCGTCCAGGCGCGCTCCGGGGAGCGCTGCTTCATCACCGGCTCCTTCGAGGCGAAATCAGGAATGCTGCTCTACAAGATCGGCGAAAACGGCTTCGATTTCAGCCGCCAGGCCGCCGCGCTGCCGCCGGGGAGGCAACCGGTCAAGCTCCATCTGGAGGCTTCCGCCGCCGGCTGGCGGGGGCGGATCGAGGGCGTTTCCGGCGAATGGCGGCGCGATACCGCCTTCGGCCCCGCCCGCAACCGCGCCTTCGAAGCCGCGCAGCTGCAAAGTGAATTTGCTTCCGGCGTGCCGGAGCCGTGGCGGGCGAAAGCGGTGGAAGCCATGGTGGAGGGGGCCTTCTTCGTCCCCGCCAGCGAGCTGAAGGAGCTGCGGCGCGACTTCTGGCAGTGGGCGGCGACGGCGCTGGAAGGGGTCGAGCTGCGTCCCGATATCGTCGCCGGGCTGGAAGAGTTTTTGAAAATTACGAATACCGAGTTACGAATACCGAATTGGGGAGAGGGGGAGTGGGAGGCGGTTCCGGGGTTTATTCCGGAGGGGGAGTTGGAAGAGTGGCGTGAGCGCATACGGGGCGCGTACCGGCGCGGCGTCCGGCGGTTTGCCGTCGGCGGAATTCACGGTTTTGATTTGGTTCCGGAGGGGAGTGAAGTCTTGGCGGCTTTCCCTTTGCCGGTGGCGAATTCGCTGGCGGCGAAGCTGCTGCAGGAGTTGGGCGCGGTCGCCGCCGAACCCTCGGTCGAACTCGACCGCGAGGCGCTGGCGGCGCTGGAGGCGAAGTCGCCCATTCCCCTCGTGCCGCATACGGGCGAGGTTCCCCTTCTGGTGACCCGGACGAAGCTGGTTCCGGGCGAATGGCGCGACGGACGCGGCAACCGCTTCCGGGTCTGCCGGGGGGAGGGGGGCTTGTATTACCTCTTTGCCGCCGAGCCCGTGTCGGTCAGCGGCCGCGAGTGGCTGTAGACCCGCCAGAGGAAGAGCGGATTGCCGATGATGTAGCGGCGGAAGAGCCGGGTCGGTTCCTGCCGCAGCCGGTAAATCCATTCGATTTTGGTCTTGCGCATCCACATGGGGGCGCGGGGAATCCGCCCCGAAGCGAAGTCGAGCAAGCCCCCGACGCCGATCGCGACCGGGCATTCGAGCGCTTCGCGGTTGCGTTCGATCCAGAAATCCTGCCGCGGCGCGCCCATCGCCACCAGGAGGATCTCCGGGCGGGCGGCGTTGATTTCGGCGATGACCGCCTTCTCCTCTTCCGGCTTGAAGTAGCCGTCGCGGGTCCCGGCGATCTGTACGGCGGGGTGGAGCGTTTTCAGGCGTTCCGCCGCCTTGGCCGCCACTCCGGGGGCCGCCCCCAACAGGAACAGCCGGCAGCCCCGGTCGCAGAGCAAGGGCAGCATGTCGGTGCCGTTGACATTCCCGCGCACCGGCGTTTTGAGGTGCTTCGCGGCGATGGCTACGCCGACGCCGTCGGCCCAGACCCGGTCGGCGCGGTTCAGCAGAGCCCGGTACGAGGCGTCCTTGAAAGCCTTATTCAGGCAGTCGGCGTTGATGAAGGCGGCGAAAAGGGGGTGTGGCCGTTTGGCTTGGATGGCCCGGTCGATGTCTCCCAGGGCCTGCTCCATG
>JAVBRV010000419.1:0-7695 GCA_031547585.1 Victivallaceae bacterium | reverse complement strand
CCCCCCCCCCCCCCCCCCCCCCCCCCCCCCCCCCGGATTCCCATCGCGGCGTTTTGGAATTAGTTTTGTTGTTGGCGGCGTTGGCGGAGGAGTTCGCGGTAGACTTGGTTTTGGGCGCGGCTGAGGGGGTTGGAGGAGGCTTCGCGTTCGCGCATTTCCTGGGCCGAGGGGGGAGTGCGTTGCGCTTGCTGCGGGCGTTGTTGGTTGGCGTTCTGGGCGTTGGGTTGGTTGCCGGGTTGGCGTTGCGGGTGGTTCTGGGCTCGTGCGAGGTCTTCGTCGAGCATGCGGTTCTTTTCGGTTTCGTTGGCGTTGAAGAATTTGCGCATGCGGGAGGCTTGTTCGCGTTCGAAGGAACGGCGGAGGTTATCGCGGAGGGCCTGGCGTTGTTCTTCGGTCAGGTTTTCGTTATTGCGGAAGAGTTCGCGGGGGTTGCCGAGGGAGCGGACGTAGGCGGTTTGCCGGGCCGGTTTCAGTTTGCCGAAGTCTTCGGAGGCGACGAAGCGGAGGGCGGCGTCCTTATCCTTTTCGGGGTCGGGCAGGGCGGGGCCGCGGAGGGCGAGGATGGTGCCGATGATGCCGGAGACGGCGATGATTCCGGCGGCGGAGGCGATGATGATGGTTTTCTTTTTCATGATTTGTTTCCCCTTGAGGTTTAGGAACTGTAACAAAATAAAGTATGGATTATTTGTTATATCCGGCAAAATGATTTTTGTTGGATTTGTGAGGAGCATAACGAGTTATGTGACGAACAAATGCGGCAAAAAGCATTTGTCGGGATGCAAATAAACATAGTTTATTTTGTTACAGTTCCTTAGCGGTCCTGGAAGTCGCCGACGTGGATGTCGCCGAAGAGGTGGTTGACGGAGCCGACGGCCCCGGCTTTGCCGTGGAAGTGGCGGAAGTCGGCCATGATGACGCGGTGCGAGGCGCGGGCGGCGTCGCCGGGGCGTCCGAAGCGCGGGGTGAAGTAGAGGTAGCTGGTCAATTCGGTTTCGAAGAAGGTTTTGTTGTCGCTTTCGGAGCCGGAGTAGGTGGCGTCGTAGTCGTAGTCGTCGGCGTCGTAGTAATCGACGTAGTAGACTTTCTGCGGCGAGGTGTCACGCGGGCAGCGGAAGGCCTGGCTGCCGGAGCCGCCGCCGTAGCTCTCCAGCGCTTCGGCGATGCCGAGGGGATTTTCGAGTCCGGACGACTTGGCGATTGAGGGCATCATGTAGGCGAAGGGGCGGGTTTTGCAGTCTCCTTCGTAGGAGCTCAGCATGATGCCGATCTGGCGGAGGTTGTTGGCGCAGCTGGAGCGAAAGCCCGATTCGCGGGCCTTATTGAGGGCGGGCAGCAGGATCCCGGCCAGGATGGCGATGATGGCGATAACAACCAGTAGTTCGATCAGAGTAAAATTTTGCTTCTTCATGTACGGTCCTCCGTGTGGTTGTCAGATTAACGCCGGGGGTGGATAAATTATTGTCTCGAAAGCGAAAAAAGATTTTCGCGGGGTGGCGAGAGACAGTATGCCGTAGCGCGCGGCTCGTAGGGGCGTTTAGGGACAATAGGGACCTTAGGGACCGCGAAGAAGAGAAGTAACCGCGTTGCAGCCTGGTAGAAATGTGGCACATCACGCTTTTGCCCAGCTAAAATGCGGCACATCGCGTTGCCGCCCACAGGAACGCGAAGCGCCGCGGAGTGGATGTGAGGGTACTCATTTGCGGCAGCAAATGAGCGAAGGCACAAGAGTGCCGAAGCCGAACGTAACGCAGCGAAGGCCTCGCCGTCTGAGAGCGCCCCGCAGGGGCGACTAAGTTTGCGTAAGCAAACGCTAGGGTCAGGAGGCGGAAGTGCCCGGCCACATCAGGTGGCTTCCCCACACCGGGGGTGGTTCAGGAGGGGAGTCAGGCCCCTCCTGACTCCCAGCCGCTTCTTACCATCTATCCCGTCAATTTCTCGCGCACACAACATATCTCCTCGGAGCTGAGGAGGTTCGGAGGAGGTGCAACCTCCTTCGGCTCCCACAACGCAATTCCCATGACGCAGATACATAGCGTTGGGAGCTGCCGGACAAGTCCGGCAGTCGGCGACTGGAGAGTTCTTACTGCCCGCGCAGGAAGTAACGCTTGAAGAAGCGTTCGGGGTCGAGGGAGCGCTTGGCGTGACGGAGCGTCTCCTCGTTCATATCCTGTTCGCGGTTCATGAATTTCGCTTTGCCGCGGAGGGCGATGGCGAGCTGCCAGGTGAGGGTCTGCGACGCGCCTTTGACGGCATGGTCGGCCTTTTCGAAATGGATGTCCACCATGTCGGGGTTGATCGAGCTGTAGACCGAGAAGCCGGCGGGGTAGTCGGGTTCGGCGTAGAGGATCACGCCGCCGAGGCCGAGGGCTTCGAAGTTCTTCCAGGCGTCGTCCATGGCCATCTCTTCTTCGTCGAGGAAGTCGCAGGGCTCCATGCGGGAGTTGAGCTCGCGGGCCAGCTTGGCCACCACCGGCAGCTCCGCCGCCGTGATGCGCCGGACCTCGGCATAGGGCCAGTTGGTTTGGAACTGCTTGACGAGATTGTGCTTTTTGCGCAGTTTCGGGCCGGAGAAGGTGGCGATTTTGTCAATCGAATAGAGATAGTCGATCGCGCCTTCATCGAACTCCAGCTCGAAATGCTCGTCGCATTCGGGGTGGCGGTCGAGGAACTCTTCGGGCACGTCATAGATGCCGCCGCCGGTGATGCCGGCTTTGACGAAGGCATGGTTGATGTCGCGCAGCTCTTCCGGATCGGTCCAGGGGCCGATGGGGTAGTGGAGGATGCCGTTTTCGCGTTCGCAGATCACCAGCCGCCCGGCTGCTTCCACGAATTCCAGGGCATAGGGCACCCGGTAGAGAAAGATATTGGCGAAGTTCACTTCGCAGCTCTGTGTCTCCGATTCGGCGATCTTCGACAGGAACCGTTCCCGGTCGGAAAGCTCGACCGGCCGCAGGGAGGAAAAATCGATTTTCATTTAGGAACCCCAGACCCCATCTTCCTGGAGCATGACTCCGGTCCCCTTGACCACCGCGTTCAACGGCTCTTCGGAGATAAAGACAGGGAGACCGGTCTCTTCGGTTAAAAGTTTATCCAGTCCGGCGAGCATGGCGCCGCCGCCGGCGAGCATGATGCCGCGGTCGATCAGGTCCGCGGCGAGGTCGGGCGGACAGCGTTCGAGCGTCGAACGCACCGCTTCGATGATGGTGGTAACCGGCTCCTGGAGCGCCATCCGGATCTCGGCGGCGCTGACCCGGACCGTTTTGGGAACCCGCGACACCAGGTCGAGGCCCTTGACGTCGAGCGTCTCTTCATCCCGCACGGGGTAGGCGCTGCCGATGCGGATTTTGATCTGTTCGGCGGTGAGTTCGCCGATCATCAGGTTGTAGACCCGCTTCAGGTGCTGAATGATCGCGGCGTCGAGCTCGTCGCCGCCCACCCGGACGCTCTTGGCGCCCACGATGCCCGACAGCGAAATCACCGCCACTTCGGTGGTGCCGCCGCCGATGTCGACGATCATGCTGCCGATGGGGTCGGCCACGGGCAGCCCGACGCCGATCGCCGCCGCCATGGGCTCTTCGACCAGCGAGACGGCGCTGGCCCCGGCGCGCTTGGCGCTGTCTTTGACCGCGCGGTGTTCGACTTCGGTGATGCCGGAGGGAACCGCCACCACCACCCGGGGATGCAGCAGCCGCCGCCACCAGGAAACCGTCCGCAGCGCCTTCTGGATGAAGTGGCGGAGCATCTCCTCGGTGACGTCGAAGTCGGCGATGACGCCGTCTTTCATCGGGCGGATGGCCCGGATGTTGACGGGGCATTTGCCGAGCATGCTTTTGGCGTCGCTGCCGACATAGAGAACCTGCTTGGTGCTCTCCCGTATGGCAACCACCGACGGTTCCGACAACACGACTCCGTGGTCGCGTACGTAGACCAGGCAGTTGGCGGTTCCGAGGTCGATGCCGATATCGACGGAGAACATCTTGGCCAAGCGTTGTGTACTCATTGCACCTTTACCTGTAAAGAGATTGTTTTTAACCTCATTAAAATACGCATCCGTGGCCCGGCGGGAGCAACTCTCCGGAGCGGGCGCATTGATTTCCATATTAATAGACTGTAATTTACCGGAAAATGCAAGTACTTCCGGCCGCAAATGGCACACAAACATGAGAAAAAAACACGTTACCCCCTGCTTTTCGATTGAAAAGCGTTTCGCCCGGTGATATTTTAAGCGAAACTCGATCATTCCCGTTGTTTTTTCCGCAGGGGGGCATTGCAGCCGTTTATGGGTACCGAAGTCTTGCATCTTGACATCCGCAAGGAGTATCATGCTCCGGAGTTTTCGCCGACTTCGATTCCATCGCGGGTCTGGAAAAACGGCATGGTGGTGCGCATGCCCAACCACCTCGGCGACGCGGTCATGGCGCTGCCGGCCCTGATCCAGCTCCGGAACGTGATTCCGGAGAATTGCGCGCTGTACGTCGTCGCCCCCGAGAACCAGCGGGCGCTCTACCACCCGATCCGGGAGGTTGACGGGGTCTACCCCCTCGAACAAGTTCACCGGAACTGGACCTGGGAGGAGATCATCGGCCTTCGCCGCCACCGTTTCGGGGTGGGGGTGCTGTTCAACAACTCGTTCCGGGAGACGCTGATGCTGCGCCTGGCCGGAGTCAGCTGCCTGTACGGCGCGTCGGCGCGTTTCCGCTCGATTATGCTCCGCAAGAGCTTCGCTTTCCCGCCGCGCCGCAAGCTCCAGGCGCAGGGGGTCCACCAGACCAATCTGTATCTGTCGCTGGCGTCGGCGCTCGGCGCACCCGCCTGGAACGGGAAGCTGCCCCCCCTGGAACTCCGCCCCTCCATCAATGAGCTGGATCCGGAGCTGGCTTCCCTCTGCGGCCATCCGCAGCTGCTCACCATCGCTTCGGGCGCGGCTTACGGCGCGGCCAAGCGCTGGCCGAGCGAAAACTTCCGCGAAGTGGCGCGCTACTGGATCAGCCGCGGCGGCGTGGTGGTGGTGCTGGGCAGCGTTTCGGAGCGGGGGATCGGCGACGAGGTGATCGACGGGCTGAACCCCCGGAAAGCGTTCAACCTCTCCGGTCGGACCAGCTTCCCGGAGCTGATGCAGCTTCTCTCCTGCTCGGTCTTGACCGTGGCCAACGATTCGGGGTTGATGCACCTCTCGGCGCTGCTCGACCGCCCCGGCGTGGCCGTGTTCGGCCCGACCGATTACACCGCCACCGGACCCGTCTCCGACAAGTGGACGCTGCTCTACCAGAAGATGGGCTGCGGCCCCTGCTTCCGCCGCGAGTGCCCGCGCAAGACCATGGACTGCATCAAGTCGATCACCCCTGAGCTGGTGATCGCCGAAGTGACCAAAATCGCCCGCATCGGCGGCGCGGTGCTTTAGCAGCGTCTCTACGCCATCGGCAGTCGGACTGGTCCGACCTGTCCGACTGAGCCGATCACCACATCAGATCAAACCTTTGTCGCGCAACCAAACGCGTTGCGAGGCAACTTGACTTTTGCGGCGTTGGGTCAAAAGAGGATCAGGCTCACGGCCATGACCAGCATTCCCGCGAGGAGTCCGTAGATGGAGAGGTGATGTTCGCCGTATTCACGCGCCAGCGGCAGCAGCTCGTCGAAGGAGATGAAGACCATGATTCCGGCGACGGCGGCGAAGACGATGGCGAGGAGTCCGGCGGAGAGGAAGGGGAGCAGGATGAAGTAGGCCGCCAGTGCGCCCACCGGTTCGGCCAGGCCGGAGAGGAAAGACCAGTAGAAGGCTTTCCGGCGGCTGCCGGTGGCGAAATAGATCGGCACCGAGACGGTGATCCCTTCCGGAATATTGTGGATGGCCACGGCGATGGCGATGGAGATGCCGGTCACGGGTTCGGAGAGGGCGGCCATGAAGGTGGCGACGCCTTCGGGGAAGTTGTGGATGCCGAGGGCGAGAGCCATGACGAGCCCGCCGCGCATCAGTTTGGCGCTGGAGTGCTTCTCCCCCATCGGGTGGCTGACGATCTCTTCGACACGCTTGACGTCGTGCGGATTCTCATACTCCGGAACCAGGGCGTCAATCAGCATGGCGAGGAGAATGCCGCCGAAGAAGGCGAGCGTGGCGTAGATGCCGCCCCGGGTGGCGCCGTGGATTCCCCCCAGTGCTTTATGGGCTTCGGGGAGGAGCTCGACCAGCGAAATGTAGATCATCACCCCGCCGGAGAAACCCAGCGAGGTCGCGAGGAAACGGGGGTCGGAACGGTTGGAGAAGAAGGCGAGACAGCTGCCGACGCCGGTCGCCAATCCGGCCAGCAGGGTCAGGGCGAAACTGAAGAGTACGGCGTTGTCGGATATCAGCTCCGGCATGGACTATTCACCGGCGGCCGGAGCCTGGTCTTTGGCGGCGGGTTCGTAGCGGACGACGGTTTCCCCCTCTTTGACCAGCCCGAACTTTTCGCGGGCGACCTTCTCGACCACTTCGGGGGATTGGCGGAGGCCGACCACTTCAGCGTTGAGCCGGGCGCTCTCCTCCTTGCGGGTGTTCAACTCTTCTTTGAGCCGGTTCAGCTCGATCTGCTTCTTCTGGTAATCGCGGTATACGGGCAGGAGAAAGAGAAACGCCCCCGCCACGATCGGAATCAGGAAGAAGAACAAGAGATAGTTGGAAGCACTACCCCCTTTTTTTCTGACTTCATTCATGATTCACTCCTCTGTTGTCTATAAACAATATAGCACAATTCGGCGGGGTTTCAAGTTTTCCCCCCGGTTTTCCTTACTTGCGGCAGCGGTAGACGAAGGCGGGCGGCAGGTTGCGCCAGACCACCGGACTCGTGGTGATGGTGGGGAAATACTCGCCGAGAATGCGGCGGAAGCGGATGCCCGCGGGCATCATCCGCCCCTGAAGGTAGGTGAAGGTGGCGAACCAGCCCTCGGTGGAAAGATTGTCGCGGATGGCGGAAAGCAGTTCGCGCTGAAGGGATTCCGGGAAGATCGCCCAGGGGAGGCCGGAGACGATGACGTCGGGCAGGGGGAGCCGCTCGTCGCGGAGAATGTCGCTGAGCCGGGAGGCGCTGGCATGGTGAACCCGAAGGCCGGGGAAGTGTTCGCGGAGCATGCGGCAGAGCGATTCATCCAGCTCGACCGCGTGGAGCCGCCCCGCGTCGGGGAGGCGGCTGAGAAGTTCGCGGGTCACCACGCCGGTGCCGGGGCCGAGCTCGACCACCAGCCGGGCCCGTTCGACGCCGATGTCGCGCGACAGCATGGCGCAGAGCGCCCGCGACGAGGGCCAGCAGGAACCCACCTGCATCGGGTGGCGGAGAAAGCGCCGGAGCAACGCCGCCCGCCCGATATGGGCGGCGTCGCAATCAGCGGGTTCCCGGCAGATAAATGGCTCGGATTTCATGACAGGTAGCCTCCCGGCTGGGAATGGTTGATGGAATCGCTTTCAACAGGTGATCGCGTGAGCGTTCGATAATGACCACATCCGGGCGCGGCGACTGGGCCAGCCAGGCCAGCATATCCTTGCCCCCGATATTGATGCCGGGCAAACCCTCTTCTTTCGCCCGGTTATTGCCGTAATCGAGTTCGCCGTCGCCGCCGATGGTGCGGACGTCGCTGCGCCGGTAGGTGTAGGCGACGGCGTGCATCAGGCTCGACTGGGTGAAGAAACGGGTCGTCTTGCGGTCGAAGCCGAGTTCGCGTTCG
>JAVBRV010000060.1:0-2527 GCA_031547585.1 Victivallaceae bacterium | reverse complement strand
GCGGTTGCCGGCGGAGGTGAGGAGGGTGGCGAATTCACGGCCTAGGCGGTCGGCGGAGGTGCGGGTTCCGCCGGCGTAGGTGACGATGAAGTCGGACATATCCGGGAAGGTGAGGAAGAGGGGGAGGGGGCCGTGTATGGTTTCGATGGCGTTGCGGGCGTTATCGATGGTTTCGCCGGTCCGGTAGAGGAGCGGGTTGAGGGTGAGTTCGGTGGTGGGGGGGACAAGTTCGTTTTGGGCGGCGAAGGGGAGCATCCGGAGGAAGAGGCGGAGGGAGGGGAAGAGGGCGGAGACGCCGTTGATGCGGAGGATTCCCTGGTCGATGAGTTCGCGGGCTTCGGGGGGGAGGAGCTCGATGATTTCGGCGGAGCTGACGTCGGTGCGGTGGCTGTGGAGGGCGGGGTTCTCGTGGAAGAGGGTATCGGCGGAGCGCCGTTCGTAGTGGCGCGCGAGTTCGAGGAGGAGGCGGGGGTCGGCGTCGTTGATGTCGAGTTTGCGGGCGGCGAGGGCGACGTCGCGGGTGATGGTTTCGAGTCGTTCGGGGGGGGCGGCGAGGTGTTTCGACAGGAGTTCGCGGATGGATTCTTCGCCGGTGGCGACGGAGAGGCGGCGTTCGCCGGATTCGCGGCGGAAGATGGCGGCGACTTCGGGGAACCCGGTTTCTTCGAGGATGCGGGTGACGGCGTTGCCGAGTTCACCGCTGCCGAAGAGGAGCTCGGGGCGTCCGCTTTCGAGGAGGGTGTATTCGACGGCGAGGGCGATATCTTCGGCCATGTGGCTGGAGTCGGGGAGCCCGGCGGCGAGGAAGGCGTGGATGAGCCGCGCCTGGAGGGCGACGGGGTCGAAGGGGACCCGGCTGCCGTCGAATTCCTGGACCAGGATCTTCCGTTCCGCCAGCTTCACCATCGGGGTTACTCCGTTTTCAGCTTCCCGTCGACCAGTTCGACGCTGTGGTCGGCAAGGTCGGCGACTTCGCGGTTGTGGGTGATCATGACGATCGAGCGCGTGGGGTGGTCGGCGTGGAGCTGGTGAAAGAGGTCGAGGAGTTTGGCTCCGGTATGGCTGTCGAGGTTGCCGGTGGGTTCGTCGGCGAGGAGGAGTTCCGGGTCGTTGATGAGGGCGCGGGCGATGGCGGCGCGCTGCTGTTCGCCGCCGGAGAGCTCGGTGGGGCGGTGCTTCAGGCGGTCCTTGAGGCCCATCGATTCGAGGAGGGCTTCGGCTTTGGCGACGGTTTCGCGACGGGAGAGTCCGCCGAAGCGGGCCGGCAGGGTGACGTTTTCGAGGATGGAGAATTCGGGCAGCAGGTGGTAGGCCTGGAAGACGAAGCCGATTCGTTGGTTGCGGAAGTGGGCGGCGGCGCGGCGGGAGAGGGTCGCGAGGTCGACCCCGGCGACGCGGAGGGTTCCGGAGTCGGGGCGTTCGAGCCCCCCCAATAGGTTGAGCAAGGTGGTTTTGCCGCTCCCCGAAGCGCCGAGGAGGCAGACCCATTTGCCGCGTTCGACCTGCCAGTTGACGCCGCGGAGAACTTCGATCCGGTGGGGGCCGAGCCGGTAGGCGCGGGTGACGTTCGTGAGTTCGACGATGGGGTTATTCATAGCGCAGTGCCTTTGCGGGGTCGAGGCGGGCCGCCCGGATGGCCGGGAAGAGCGCGCCGAAGGTGCAGAGAAGGATGGTGGCCCCGACGATGATGATGACGTCGAGGGGGACGATGTGGGCGGGGAGCTCGTTGAAGAAGTAGAACTCCTTGGGGAAGAATTCGATCTTGAAGACCCGTGAACCGAAGTGCATGATGTTGTTGCGGAAGTGGATGACCAGCCAGCCGGCGAGGGTTCCGGTGATGCTGCCGACGGCTCCGGAGAGGAAGCCCTGGGCGACGAAGATGAGGGTGACGGAGCCGTCGCTGGCGCCGAGGGCTTTCAAGAGGCCGATTTCGCGGGTTTTCTGGTAGACGCTGGTGATGAGGGTGTTGGCGATGCTGAAGGCGGCCACGAGAACGATGAAGATGAGGAGGAAGAACATCATCCGCTTTTCGACCGCGAGGACGCCGAGCATCTGCTGGTTGTCCTCCTCCCAGGTGGAGATGCGGTACTGGTCGGAGAGCCCCTGGCGGATCTTTTCGACCAGCACTTTCTGGTTGAAGGGATCCGGCCCCCAGCCGAAGACGCTGGTGGCCGAGCCCCAGCGGCAGTCGAAGAGTTCGGCGGCGTCGTCGATGCCGACGAAGAGGACGGTGTTGTCGAAGTCGTAGCGCCCGATGGAGTAGATGCCGGTGACGGTGAATTCGCTGGGGAGGACGGCGGTATCCTTATTGAGCTCGATGCCGCCGTCTTCTTTGATTTTGACCATTGAGGTGAGGCGGCTGGGGGCGTGGAGGAGGATCTTGTCGCCGACCTTCTTCCCCCAGCGGGCGGCCTGGTGGACGCTGATGATGGCTTCGCCTTTTTCGAGCGAGATGCGTCCGCGTTTGATGGCGGCGTCGAGGGCGAGATGTTTTTTCAACTCTTCGGCGGTGGTTCCGAAGAGCATG
>JAVBRV010000499.1:0-3881 GCA_031547585.1 Victivallaceae bacterium | reverse complement strand
CCGAATCCGAAAAATCATCAGCACCCGAGCTTTGTCTAGCATAAATAATTGCATTCATAGTCTTTTCCCTCTGTTATACAGTACATTGTTAAAATAAGTTTTCAAATCAAAATACATATTTTAAATACAAGTAACAGTGGTTATCGCCATCATCGCCATCCTGGCCGCGATGCTGCTCCCCGCCCTCAACCAGGCACGGGAGAAAGCCCGGGGCATCTCCTGCGTCGGCAACCTGAAGCAGATCGGCCTCGGGATTCATCAGTACGGCAACGATTATAACGGCTGGGCCATCACCAGCAAGCTCGGGGCGATCAACGGCGGCAGCGCGGAAAACGAGGGGAGCCAGCACAGCTGGATTTATGAAATGCGCCTGAATTACGTCAAAGACGATAAGGCGCTGCAATGCCCCTCCGTCAAAGTCAACGCTTTCGCGGATTGGAATAAGATTCGGGAGGATGGCGATACCCAGATTCTCTCCGACAATTGCTCGTATGGCTTGCAACAGAATGCCTTCGGCATTACCCCCTGGTATGGGGGGAAATACAAAATGCACAAATTCTCGGAGTTCAAAAAAGGCCTCTCCGCCACCATCATGGTAGCCGACTCCATGCCGAAAGCGGAAGCCGACAGCACCTTTCAGACCACCACGGCCTACATGATCAACGATCCGCGCGTCTGTCCGTATCCGGCGCTCGGCGCCGGAGCGTACTGGTATCCGCTTTCCGCCCGGCACGCCAAGCAGGTCGGTACCATGATGGCCGACGGCCGCGCCGCGATCCTCTCCGCGCAGGATTCGGTCGACCAGTCGAAATACTGGTGCGCCTACACGACCGGCAGCGGCATTGTCGATTACAGATTTTGAAAGAACATATCAACATGTACAAAAAACAGCTTTTATCGATGGGAATATGCCTGCTGCTGGCCTCCGGAGCGTGGGGAAACAACCTCCTCAAAAACCCCGGCTTCGAGGACGGCATGACCGGCTGGGAGACCGACCTGTACCAGACCGACGCCAATGCCGCCGCCGGAGTCCGAAATGAGGAGGCCGTCACCGGCAAGGCCTGCGGTTTCGTCAAAAAAGGCGAAGGCACGACCGCCGCCCTCAAGCAGCGGGTCGCCGTCGAACCGAACCGAAAATATGTGCTCGGCGCTTTCATCAAAGGCAAGGGGGACCTCCTCACCTACGAATACGACGCCAACGCCAAATTCCTCGGCGTGGCGGGGAAATCCCCCGCAGACAGCACCATCTGGCGGCCCATTTCCGCCGAATTCACCACCAAGCCGGAAACCCGGATGTGCGAGATCCACTTCGAACTCTACCGGATCGCCGGAACCGGCTATGTCGACGACATCTACTTCGGCCTGGCGGAGAACGCCCCCGCCGCCTTCCGGCTCCAACCGGCCCCGGGGAAAAACCGCCTCCACAACCCCGGCTTCGAAGCCGGAATGACCGGCTGGGAAGCCGAATTCTTCAAGGTCGGCAGTGACGCCGTCGCCGAAGTCAAAAATGAAAACGCCGCCGCCGGCCAGTCCTGCGGTTTCGTCCGGAAGGGGGAAGGTACAGTCGCCGCCCTCAAGCAGCGCGCCGCCGTTGAAGGCGGGAAGAAGTTCCTCCTCTCCGCCTTCGTCAAGGGCAAGGGGCATCTCCTCTGTTACGAATACAACGTCGACGGCAAATTCCTCGGCGTCTCGGGCCGGTCTTCGGTGGATACCCCCGACTGGCGGCCGGTTTCCGTCGAATTCACCACCCATCCGGAAGCCCGGATGTGCGAAATCCGCTTCGAGCTCTTCCTCATTACCGGCGAAGGCTTCATCGACGACGTCTACTTCGGGGAAGCCCCCGCCGCCCCCGCCCCCGGCGCGCTCCGCAACTTCCGGGTGCGCGAAGCCGGGGAGCGCGGCGCGGAAGTCGCCTGGGAGGGCGGTAAGGAGGAAGGCCTGCGCTACCTCCTCTTCCGCGCCCGCTATCCCGACGGCATCGACGCGGGCGGCTCCCCCTACCGCATCACCGAAACCGCAACTCTCTCGGAAGAACTTCCCGACGGCTGGGAGAACGGCTACTACGCCGCCGCCGCCTTCGACCGTTTCAACCGGGTCGGCGAGCGGAGCCCGGTGACCTCCCTCCGCCCCTTGGATCGTCCCGGGAAGCCGGTCGTATGGGTCGATTCGGTACTGCATAAAATCCGCCGCTACGCCCCGCTCCCGAAAGACTCCGTCCAACCGGCCATCCATCTCTCCCTCGCCAAAAATGAAACCGAATCCGCCCAGATCCTGATCGCCGCCCAAGGCGGCGCTCTCGCCGGAGTGGAAGCCTCCTTCACCCCCCTCGACCCCCGCCTCACGGCGAACTTCCTCAAAACCGGCTACGTCCCCCTCCCCACCCCGCCCCTTGCGGGTGCGACGCCGGGATTGTACCCCGACCCCCTGCCCCCCTTGCGCGGCGCTTTCGATGTACCGCCCGAAGCCACGCAAAGCCTGTGGTTTCAGGTCACCGCCGCGCCGGAGTGTCCGGCGGGCGTCTACTCTGGGAGCGTAACCCTCCGCCAGGGCGGCAGGGAGTTCGCCCAAATTCCCGTCGAGGTGAAGGTGCGCAATTTCGCCCTGCCCGTCACCCCCTCCTTCGACAGCTCCTTCGGCATCTACGGAACCTGCGGCTTCGCCGAAGCCGAAGGCGTGGAACCCGGTTCCGAAGCCTACCGGAAGCTCCTCGAGAAATACTACTGGTTCCTCGTCGAACGGCGCCTGATGCCGCGCGAACTCCCGGTCCCCCCCGAATCGCCGGAAACGGCGCGCTTCTTGAACGATCCGCGCGTGCGCTCGTTCAACCTCGGCTCCTTCAGCGACGAAAGCTACAACAAGCTCGATAAACTGGCCGAAACCGCCGAACTCTTCCGCCGGAAAAACCAGCTCGGCAAAGCCTACGTCTACGCCCTCGACGAACCGCCCGTCGGCAACTACGGACTCTGCATCGGCTTCGCCCGCGAACTCCATAAACGGACCGATAACCGCGTCCCCCACCTCCTGACCGTCTGCCACCCCCCGGCCCCCGAACTGTTCGGCAGCGTCGACATCTGGAGCCTCTCCCTCAACCTCTGCGACCCCGACTTCATCGCCGCCCGCCAGAAAGCCGGCGAAAAAGTCTGGTGGTATACCTGCAACCAACCGCAAGCCCCCTACCCCACCTACCTCGTGGACGACTCCGGCGTCTCCCACCGCCTCCTCTCCTGGCTCCAGGTCGCCTACAATATCGAAGGCCTCCTCTACTGGGGCGTCGACGTCTGGAAAACCGAGTGGAAAGGCGAACCCAAAATCTGGAAAACCGCCGCCATCGACCCCCACGTCAACGGCGACGGCTTCCTCCTCTACCCCGGCAAACCCGCCGGCGTCGACGGCCCCGTCACCTCACTGCGCCTCGAAATCATCCGCGACGGCAACGAAGACGTCGAATACTTCAACCTCCTCAAAAACCTCCTCAAAAAACACAACACCCCCAACCCCGACCAAACCATAAAATCCCTGATCAACCCCCTCGCCCGCACCCTGACCGATTGGAACACCACCCCCGCCCAACTCGAACAACAACGCAACCTCCTCGCCACTGAAATCGAACGCCTCATCTCCCTATAGGCAATGCACTATGGGACTTGGGGGAAGGGCGAAACCCCTTCTTTTCACGAGAGGCAATTGCAAAATTCTATGTCTGATGTGGTTTAACGACGGTTCTCGCTGGGGCGGCCCGCCCCAGACCCTCCGGCGGGCTCCGCCCTGCACCCGCAAGGGCTACCGCCCTTGACCCCGGTACTCGGGGGGAACCTCCAAACGGCATCAGTCGGCCACTCTCCCCGCTTTTTTGCGGGGAGAGGGCAAGCGACTGAAACCGT
>JAVBRV010000131.1:0-6464 GCA_031547585.1 Victivallaceae bacterium | reverse complement strand
CAGGTAGTAGATGATCCGTTCGTTGTGCGCCGACAGGCCGACCCGGATCATCTTTACCGGCGCCGGGGGGATGAAGTTGCCGTAGACGCGGAAGCTTTTCCACTGGTCGCCCGCTCCGTAGAATTTGAGGAAGTCGGCTTTTGCTTTCTCAAGCGTGCTGTCGTAGCACATGTAGACCGCCCCGAGCCCGAAGAATTTGCGGCCGGGCAGGTCGGGTTCGATCACCTTGATGTCGAAGGCGACCCCCATCAAGCCCGGTGAGGGTTCCGTCGCCGGGTCGAGAATGAATTCGGGGAACAGGAAACGGAAGGCGAATTTTTTATCCTTCGGGAAGATGCATTCCACCCGCAGCGCCTGCTCTGTTTCGTCGTAGCTGATCGTGTCGAGCTTGGAGGCGGAGTTCGGCCGCCAGCGTTCAGGCTTCAGCATGCCGGGGGCCGGAACCTCCCGGATCCGGGTTTCATCCATGACGCAGAGGGTAAAGCCTGAATAGGGGTGCAAGGCGTCTTTCAGCGTCGCCTCATAGACCGCCCCGGGGTAACGGGAGAGATCGAGCTTCCAGCGGAGTTTCCGGCTGCTCCGGGGAGGAATGCTCTTCTCCTCCGGCGACTCGACGACGCGGATTCCTTCGGGCAGGATCAGTCGGGGATCGATCGCCGCCGGGTTCGGGCCGAGATTCTGGACGTCGGCCTCGAGGCAGGGCGCATTGACCACGTAACCGCTGGTGCAATAGGAGGCCCCGTCCCACACTGCGTACTGGTAGAGGACCGCGTCGGTGGCGCGCGGAATCTTCCGGTACGACTCCGCCGCCTTCAATAGCTTCATGGCGTCGGTGTCGGTAACCAGCTGGTCCTTCGTTACCTTCGCCGGGTCGAGTGAAACGAAGCCCATGCCGCCGTAGAGTTCCACCCGTCCCTCCGGCTGGACCTTCAACGCCGCGCCGTCGATGCCGCGTACCGCCCGCCAGGGGAGAGTGCCGAGCTGAACCGTTGCGAGTTCGGCCCGGCCGTTGCTGATTACGGCCACGGTCTGCCGGTCCGGACTCTGGAACACCGGTATGGGCTTCAGGCCCCGGATCGGCTTCCACTCGCCGATATAGCGCTTCCCGGAAAGTTCTTTGACCGTATTGGCGTAGGCCGCGAAGTTCCGGAGCGGCGACCAGCAGGCGTCGAACAACCCGAAGTTGTTGTTGCTTTCGGTGAAGAACGGCAGCACGAAGGCGTAGAAGGCGGCGATGCCGCAGGATTTCGCATCGATCGCGTTCATGGTGATGCAGTAGGCGCTGACCGCGTCTTCCGCCGGTTCCGGACGCAGCCGGAAGAGCGGCCCCCGGCGCTCCTGGACGAGGCCGCTGCTTCCCCGGCTCCAGGGCTTCCCGCTCTCCGTGATCCAGACGGGGAGGTCGGCTTTGGGGTGGTTCCCGAAGAGCTCTTTGTAGCGCTTGTATTTCGGGATCAATAGCCCGGGGTCGTCGTAATGGTGGAAGGCGAAGACGTCGATATGGTCGAGCAGCTGGTTCGCCAGCGCCTGGGCATTCTGAATGTAATCGCCGGGACCGGCGAAGCCCGCGGCCACGAGCGGAAGCTCATCGAAGCCGTTCTCCTTCAAACTCCAGGAGGCCGCCTTGATGAAGGGAATGTAGGAGGGGGCAGGGTAGGGGTTGATATTGAATTCATTCAGCGGCTGAACCCCCGACAACCCGGCGCGGCGGCGGCGGATAAGTTCCCCGAATTCGCGGGCGAAAGCCACGTTGTCGCGCAGGAAGATGGCCGGATTCCCGGTCGGGGATTTCATGGCGGCGGTTCCGTCGTTGATGAAAAACACCGATTTCAACCCGCGCCGGCCGGCTTCAAGATAGATATTGTCGAGCTTGGTTTCGGGGGCCTTCGGCAGGTCGAAATCCACCTCGCGGTTCCCCCGGATGCCGGAGCGGAGCAAAAGGGTGGTGCAATCCTCCACCACCCGCTCCGGGTGGAACGAATAATAACGCCAGTAGCTGTCGCGGGTGAACAGCGCTTCGATCCGGAAGAAGTCGTCCAAAGGCCGGGTCGGATGCGCCGAAATCACCCCGAAGCGCAAGGCGTATTGGGGGAACGCCAGCTCATAAAACCCGGCGGGCAGATTGACTTCCGCCCGGTAGAATTGCCGTGCCCGGTCCCATTGCAGCACGCCCGGCCTTCCGGTATCCCGCGCGGCGTAATCGAGGATTTTGAAGGGCAGTTGCTCCGGCAGCCCGGACTCCCGGGTTTCGAAGCGTAATTCGCAATTCCTTCCCGGCGTCAGGAACTGCTGCACCGCGTTCGCCGGGTAGATCGGCACGTTCGGTTTGCCGTCTTTAGCGGTGGTCGAGGGGACGTCGGCCGCCATGGCAATTGCGAGTACGGCAAGAGAGAGAAGAAAGAGCAGCGTTTTCATTGTCCACGTCCGATCGCGTTGTAGAAGATCTTGCCTTCCCGGGTGTTGTTGTGATAGGCGGTCACGCCGTCGTTGTTGTAGGTGGCGAAGCGTTTGGGCCGCAGGTTCTCCGCGTGCCCGTCGGCGAACAGCCCGGCCCGGTTGCCGAGGTGAGGCCAGACAACCAGTTTGGTGGTTCCCGACAGGGCCCAGCCGCCGTTGCCGGGGAAGGTGACGTCGCTTCCGTTCAATCCGAATCGTTCGGTCAGGTGCAGCGCCTGCGACGGCCGTTTGATCTGACCCGGTTTCAGCGCCGCCAGCAGTTGATCGGCGGCGCTGTTGTTGCTGCTGCCGCCGATCAGCTGGTTTTGCGCGTAACCGTAGGCCAGGCAGGTCCCCGCGTATTCGTGAAAGCCGCCGGAGGTGAAGGACGGGCAGAGAAACACCTTGAACGGCACCTCCGCCAGGTTTTTGGTGGCGGAAATAATACAGGAGTGATCGTTCCGCAGGCCGACGTACGGCGCCAGCATCATGTAGAAATAACGCCCGTTATCCTGAATCGCCGGGGGATAGAGGTCGCCGTTGTCGCCGGTGTAGGAGTGGTAGAGCTTCCCCAGCTGCGAAAGGTTGCCGATGCATTTGATCCGTTTGGAGCTTTCACGCGCCCGGCTGAGCGCCGCCAGCAGCAGGCTGGCGAGAATGGCGATAATGGCGATTACGACGAGAAGTTCAATAAGAGTGAAAGTGTGGCGCGATTTCGACTTCATTTTCCTTCTCCTTTTTCTACCGATTTGGTTCGTCTCTATTATTATACCATAGGGGAAAAAGGGAAACAAGAGGCAAACTGACATAAAGATGCCGTTTTACGGTAAAAATTTACCGTTTTGCTGAATTGATGCTCTCCCGGTATTCCCGGGGCGTCTGGCCGGATTCGTTTTTGAACCAGCGGTCGAAGTGGGTGTTGTGCCGGTAGCCGAGCTTTTCGGCGATGCTGGAAATTGGCAGCGCGGTTTCGGCGAGCAGCTGCCGGGCATGGGCCAGTTTCAATGAAAAAAGATACCGCTTCGGCGAAGTGCGCAAGTGGGTGGTGAAGAGCTTTTCCAGCGTCGAGGAGGAGACCCCCAGTTTCCCCGCAAGCTCCCGGATGGTGAAGGGGATGGAGAGGTTGAGCTTCATCAAGGCGACGGTGTCGGCGAGGAGCGGCGGCAGGTGATGATCGATCGATTCGGCCAGCCGGAGAAGCGTGCCGTAGGCCCGGGCGGAGAGTTCGCGCGCGTCCGGTTGGCTGGAGCTGCGCATGGCTTGCTCCAGCTTCAGGATTTCATCGAGAAAGCCCTCGGGGTCGCGAAGCTCGATCTTGATCCGCTCGACCAGGCCGGTTTCGGCCAACAGGGCGGGGAGCAGGGGGCCGGAGAAGCCCACGCCGATTTTGCGGGCGGTTTTGCCCGGCGCCACGCCGTAACGGCTGTCTTCCCCCAGGGGAATCAGCAGCACCTCGCCGGGGTGGATGGTGACGCGCTGGTTGCGCACCTCGCCGAAGAGCTCCCCCTCCAGCGGCAGTTCAAAGGCGAACCGCGTGTAGTTTTCGTGGGCGAAGGACTGCTCGTGCGAGAGCTTGGCGCGATCGAGGAAGACCGGCCACAAGGGGTGCGCCTGCGAAAAACGAAGATGCGCAGTAGCGGAACTGGCGTACCGGAATAAGCCCGCATTGCCGATCTCCCGGGAGAACAGCCGGCTTTCGTAAGGGTTGAACGGTTCAGAAGGCATCGGCTTCTTTCACCATCCGGCGGTAGCGGCTGAAGATGGTTTCGCGGGCGAGGAAGCCCTGGAATTCGCCCGAGGCGTCGCAGACCGGCAGGTGCGTCAGGTCGAACTTCTCGAAGTTCGCCATCGCCTGCGCCAGGTCGTTGTCGGGCGTCACCATGCCGTCGGGCGACTCCATGAGGTCGAACGCCACCAAGAGGGGGTAGACCTTGGGGTTCAGCATCACCGACAGAATCTTCTCCAGGCGCACCACCCCCAGCAACTTCCCCCCTTCATCGAGCACCGGGAAAACCTCCTGGGGCGTCCGTTCGACCAGTTTGCTGACTTCCGCCAGGGGGTCCTGCGGTTTCAGGCTGACGAAGCCCCGGCTGAAACAGAGCCGGACCGGAATCCGCCGCAGCATCGTCCGGTCGCGGTCGTCGTCGAGTAGATTACTGTCGGCCAGCGCCTTGCGGTAGATGGAGTTCGGTTCGAAAAGCCGCGCCACGAACCAGGAGACCGACGAGACGATCATCAGGGGAACGAGAAGCCGGTATCCCCCCGTCACCTCGGCGATGAGGAAGATCCCCGTGAGGGGCGCGCGCATGACCGCCGTGAAGACGCCGCACATGCCGACCGCAATGAAGTTGAACTCCTGAAGGGCGACGAGGCCCGTCAGGTTTACCAGCCGCGCGAAGCCGAAGCCGGTGAAGGCGCCGATGAACATCGACGGCGCGAAAATACCGCCGTCGCCCCCCGAATCGACCGTCAGCACCGAGACGATCAGTTTGACGAAGATTCCGGCGAAAATGAGCAGAACCAGCAGCAGCGCCGGCGAGGGAATCCAGTGGAGAAGGGGGGAGGTTTTCAGGAGCTCGTCGGTATTCCCCGAGAAGAGCATTTCGATCATCAGGTAGCCCTGTCCGCGCAAGGACGGGAAGAGGATGAGAAGGATGCAGAGGGCGCTCCCCCCCGCGAGAAGACGCGACCACGGATTCCGGAAACGCCGTTTAAGATCCCCCGACCGCCGGTAGGCCGCCCGAATCACGAACACCCCCACCAGCGCCGCCACGATTCCGAGCAGAAAATAAAACGGCACTGCTTTGGTCTGCCAGGGAGCCTGAAGGGTCAGGGTGAAAATGCCCTCTTCGGACATCACCAGCCGCGAAATCACCGCCGCCACCGCGCTCGACATCATCATCGGCACCAGCGCCGCCACGCTGAACTCCGGCAGCAGCACCTCCGCGGCGAAGAGAACCCCCGCGATCGGACTGTCGAAGATCGCCGAGATCGCCGCCGCCGCTCCGCAGCCCACCAGGAGCGGCCGATGACGGCGGTCGATGTGGAAAAAACTGGTGCCGTTGGCGCCGATGGCCGCGCCGGTGAGGACGCTCGGCGCTTCGAGTCCCGCCGAACCGCCGCAGCCGACCGACAGCGCGCTCGACAGCATATGGTTGAACATCTCCACCGCCGGGATATTGGTCTTTTTGCGGTTGAGGTTGAGAATCAGGGGGCTGAGGCTCTTGGCGTAGTGCGGCCCCCCCATATACCGTTGCACCAGATAGGAAAGCGACAGTCCGGCGAGCGGGAGGATGAAGAGGAGCGCCATCCAGAGATCGCCCGAGACGCTCCCGGCGGCCTGGGTTACCCAGAGGCTCAGCGCCTCGAGGCGGGTCACCAGCGTGTGAAGCAGCGCGGCGGCCAGCGCGGTGACGGCGCCGATCAGGAGGGCGAGGAGAAGCACCAGGCCGCGCTCATTCCAGCGCTTGAGGAAAAAGCGCACCGGGGTCAGTACCAGGCGGCGGTGCAAGCGAATCAGCGATCGTTTCATAATGGATGATACTATACTCCGGAAAGGACTCAATATCAACCGGCGGTTGACACTTTCGCGAGGAATAACAGCTCGTATTTCAGTGAAAGGAGACAAACCATGCTTGAATTTATCGTCCGTAAAAAGCGTCTGGTCGACGGTGGCGGCGCGCCGCTGTCAATTCACGGCCGCCCCTCGATCGAATTTGCCACCGCCTTTCGGATGGTGCTGCATTTCGATGAATCTCTGCCGGAAGGAACCTCATGCGCCTTGGTCGGGGACATCGATTTCGACGACGCCACCACCCCGATGTTCCGTTCGGAATGCAGCGCGGCGGGCGGCCGGATGCTCGCCTTTGACGTCGACACCTTTACGGAGTCCTTCAAGGAAAAATGCCGTGCCTTCCGGGAGAAGCTGTTTATCGAAGTAACCGCGGGCGATCGGGTGTTGCTTCAGGATTATCTGGCATGCAGTCCCCGCGTCGAAGTCGATGGCCTCCCCCCGGAACCCGCCCTGC
>JAVBRV010000288.1:0-11351 GCA_031547585.1 Victivallaceae bacterium | reverse complement strand
ACCCTTTTCTTCCACGTGAAGAAAAGGGTTTTCGCCCCTCCCCCAATTCCCACGACGCAGTTGGCTAGAGGGGGCGGGGGTGGAGCTGACGGCGGCGGTATTCGCCGGGGGAGACGCCGTTGTGGCGGCGGAAGGCGCGGTAGAAGCTTTCGAGGTTGTCGAAGCCGCACTCTTCGGCGATGCCTTTGATGGATTCGTCGCCGCGTGCGAGGAGGGTTCGGGCGAGGTGGAGGCGGCTGTTCAGTTGGAATTGGTGTGGGCTGCTTTCGAGGTGTCGTGAGAAGAGGGAGTAGAGGTAGGGTTCGCTGACGCCGATGCGGAGGGCGATTTCGCCGACGGAGAGGGTGAATGACTCCGGGTCGCGGAGGAGTCGGATGGCTTCGGCTAGGGGTTTCGGGTATTCTTCGCGGAAGCGGCGTCGGTTGCCGATGTAGGCTTCGTATTCGATGCGGCTGTAGAGGTAATCGCCGAGGAGGTCGTTGTCGATATCCGCGTCGTGGAAGCGCTGCATGGCTTCGGAGACGAAGGCGTCAAGCGTGTTTTCGTCGGCCCACTGGGAGATGCGGGGGACCCGGCGCCGCCGCTGCGACACGGAGAAGCGGAGGGAGAGGCAGCGGTAGGGTTCTTCCGGCGGGGTGCGGCAGACGGTGTTTTCGCCGGTGATGTGCCAGAAGATGGCGCCGCGTGCGAAGGTGTGGGTGGCGCCGTCCACTTCGAAGAAGACTTTGCCGCCGGTCAGGATTTCGATGGCTTCCTGATCGGGGCGGGTGGTGACGGGCCGGATTTCGCGATTACCGGGGGCGATGAAGAGACCGACTCCGCGCAACCGGTCCAGGGGGCTGTTTTGCGGCATAGTACACCTTCGGTTAAAAGAAAGATAGTTTTGGTAAATTGAAAAACGGCGACTTGGTAATAAAGTATACGTGGCCTTCAATTTTGCAAATAGATTTTTGCAAGAAGGTAAAAAAATCAAGCAAGGAAACGGACGATCATGAAGAAAGCGCAAATTGCGGCCCAGCTTTACACTCTGCGGGAATTTCTGAAGACGCCGGCGGATATCGCCGCTTCGTTGAAGAAGGTCAAAGCGATCGGTTTCGAGGCGGTTCAGCTGTCGGGACTCGGCCCCATCGAGATTCCGGAATTGAAGAAGATGCTGGACGGCGAAGGGCTGTTCTGCTGCGCCACCCATGAGAACGGCGGCAAGATCGTCAACGAGACCGCGGCCATCATCGACTACCTGACGCAGCTCGGCTGCAAACATACCGCTTACCCCTTTCCCCACGAGCTGCCGAAGACCCAGGCGGAAGTGATCGCCATGGCCGGCAAGCTGAACACCGCCGCCGTGGCGATGGAGAAGGCCGGGCTTTGCCTCAGCTATCACAACCACGCGCATGAGTTCCAGCGCTTCGACGGCAAGATCATGCTGGAGACGCTGTACGAGTACGCTCCGGCCTTGAAGGTCGAGATCGACACCTTCTGGGTGCAGGCGGGCGGTTGCAATCCGGCGGCGTGGGTGGCGAAGTATCCGGGCCGCCAGCCCCTGCTGCACCTGAAGGACTTCGGCATCTACAACTTCGAGCGGGCGATGCGTCCCATCGGGCAGGGGAACCTCAACTGGAGTGAAATCATTCCGGCGGGCGAGAAGGCGGGGGTTGAATTCTTCATCATCGAGCAGGATTCCTGCCAGAAGGACCCCTTCGAATCGCTGGCCGACAGCTTCCGTTACCTCACTGAAAACTTTGTCCGCTGACACCCTTAACCATAACAAGGAAAACAGTATGAAGAAGACCCGTATCGGCATCATCGGCTGCGGCATGATCTCCAACGCCTACATCAACGCCGCCAAGCGCTTCCACGCCATCGAGATCGCCGGCTGCGCCGACCTCAAGCCGGAAGTCGCCAAAAAGAAGGCCGAAGAGCATGAGAATCTCTTCCCGGCGAAGAGCATCAAGGAGCTGCTGGCCGATCCTTCGATTGAAGTGGTGATCAACCTGACGCCCCCCAAGGCGCACTCCGAAGTGGACGAACAGATTCTGAAGGCCGGCAAGCATTGCTACTCCGAGAAGCCCTTCGGCGTCGACCAGGCGGACGCCGACAAGGTGGTCGCCCTCGCCAAGAAGAAGAAGCTCCGGATCGGCTGCGCGCCCGACACCTTCCTCGGCGGCGGCCAGCAGACCTGCCGCAAGATGATCGACGACGGCTGGATCGGCAAACCGATCGCCGGCACCGCCATCGTCATGGGCCGCGGTCCGGAGAAGTGGCCGCACGCGCCCTTCTTCTACGACTACGGCGCGGGCCCGATGCTCGACCTCGGCCCCTACTACGTGACCGCGCTGGTCAACCTGCTCGGTCCCGCGAAGAGCGTCACCGCCGTCACCACCAAGGGCTCGGATACCCGCGTCGGCGGACCCGAAACGGTTCCGCATGTCTACCCCATCAACGTCAACACGCACCAGACCGGCGTCATCGAATTCCAGAACGGCGCGGTGGTGACGGTGATCGCCAGTTTCGAAGTCTATAAGCACGGCCACGCCCCGATCGAGATCTACGGCAGCCAGGGCACGCTCCAGGTTCCGGACCCGAACACCTTCGGCGGACCGGTCCGCGTCTTCCGCAACGGCTACGAGAACTGGGTGGATGTGCCGCTGTCGCACGGCTACACCGCCAACTCGCGCAGCATCGGCGCGGTGGACATGGTTTATGCGCTGAAGTCGGGCCGTCCGCACCGCGCTTCCGGCGAGCTGGCCTACCACGTCCTCGAAGTGATGCTGGCCTTCGACAAGTCGAGCAAGGAAGGCGGCAAGGTCGAACTCAAGACCACCTGCCAGCGCCCCGCTCCCCTGCCGCTCGGCCTCGAAGACGGCGAACTCGACGACTGAGTTCTCTCTTCCTGAAACGACCGCCGCCGGATTTTCGAACCCGGCGGCGGTTTTTTGCTTTATATGAAAGCGAATTTGTATTATTGGAAGCGGAAGGCGATGGTCTGGCGGAAGGAGCGCAGCGCCGCCTTGAAGAGCTTCCACTTCTTGATCGAAACTTCGCCGGTCTGGCGGTCCCGTTGCGGGACCGGCGTCTCGAAGCAGCGCAGCTTTTTGCGCGCCGCCATGCCGGAAATAATCACGTTCGGCGCGAAGGTGTTCGAGGGAATCGCCGCGTATACCTCCTTGAACGCCGCGCTCCGCATCAGGCGGTACGGCGTGTTGACGTCCCAGATGCTCCGGCCGTAGAAAATCCGCACCGACATGCGCGAAATAAAGCTGATCACCTTGCGCGGCAACGCCTGGCGGCGGCCGTCGCGGATGCCCACCAGAAAGTCGAAATCCGCGCGCCGGTTCCACAATTCCGGGAACTTCTCCGGACCCATCTCGTCGTCGGAGTCGATCTGGAAAATCCACTCCGCCCGCTCGCAGTTGTCGCGGTAGCCCTTCAGAATCGTCGGTCCGTGGCCGGAGTTGGGTTTGTCGCACACCACCACCCGTTCGCCCAGCTCCGAAGCCGCCGCCGTCAGCACCATCAGCGTGTTGTCCTTCGAACCATCGTTGTACGCGTAGATCCGGTAGTCGATGCCGAAGCTGTCCAGCGCCGACACCCACTTGCGCAGCACCACGCCGATGACCTCTTCCTCATTGTATACCGGCATCACCATTGCCAAAGCTTCTTTCGCCATAATCATTCCTTCCGGTTAATGGCTGTATGTAAAACGTAATATATCGTGGGGAACTGGGCGAGAGGGGATCAGACCGGGCGAGATACCCTGACGTTTCCGGCCGCGGCTTCGCGCGCTGCGGCTCGATAAAAGGCTTGCTTCGCAACGCCTTTTATCGGCAGCGCTCCGCCGGTCGGTACTGCTCCGGTGCGGTTTGCATTCGCAAACCTTAGGTTTCGCTCCTCTCCGGGCGGGCGCCTGCGCCGCCCTGCGGGGAGCGACCAGCGTTTCGCCGCTGGACCACGCCCCGGCTCGGCCGGGTGCGCACGGTTGCTTCGCAACCTATTTTTTTAAATTATTTTTTAGTGGGGAAATTTTTTTCGAAGTCTGCCAGCGCGTGGCCGATCGCCTTATCCATATCCCAATACTGGTACGCGCCCAGCCGCCCGCCCACCCGCAACCCGGGCGTGGCGTCCGCCAGTTCCCGGTAGCGCCGGTACAGCTCCTGGTTGCGTTCGCTGTTGACGGGGTAGTACGCCTCGTCGCCCGCCTCGTAATTCTTCGGGTACTCCCGGCAGATGACCGTCTTGCCCGATTCGAACACCTCTTGGCGTTCCGGGTGATAGTGCTTGTATTCGTGGATCCGCGTAAACGGCACCGACTCCTCGCCGTAATTCATGACCGTCGTCCCCTGGAAGTCGCGCACCGGGCGCGTCTCCGTCTCGAAACGCAGCGTCCGCCACTCCAGCGCGCCGAACCGGCTGTCGTATAATTCGTCCAGCATTCCCGTGTACACCACCCGGCACTCCGGCGAAAGTTTCTCCTTCACCGCCCGGAAATCGGTGTTCAGCTGCACCGTAATCAGAGGATGCTCCAGCATCCGCTCGAAGAGGCGTCCGTATCCCTCCAGGGGAACCCCTTGCCAGGGGTCGTTGAAGTAGTCGGTATTGTAGTTGCTCCGGACCGGCAGCCGGGTGATGATCGACGCCGGCAGCTCCTTCGGGTCGCAGCCCCACTGCTTGGCGGTGTAGCCCTTGATGAAGGTTTCGTACAGCGGACGCCCGATCAGCGAAATCGCCTTCTCCTCGAGGTTGGCGGGGTTCCCGATCGAACCGGCCTCGCGGGCGATCAGCGCCGGAACCTCCTCCGGCGACAGGTTCCGGCCGTAGAACTCGTTGATGGTCTTGAGGTTGATCGGCATGAAGAACACCCGCTCGCCGCAGGTGATGAGCACCTTGTGCCGGTAGCTCGTGAAGGAGCCGAAACGGTTGATGTAGTTCCAGACCTCCGCGTTGGCGGTGTGGAAGATGTGCGAACCGTACCGGTGAATTTCAATGCCGGTTGCCTCGTCGATCGACGACCAGGAGTTCCCGCCGATATGGCTCTTGCGGTCGATGACCAGCACCGGTTCGCCGAGAACCGAAGCGATGCGCTCGGCGGTGACGGCGCCGTAAAAACCCGCGCCCACCACCACAAAACGAAATTTCCCGGGATCAGTTGACATGTTTCCTCGCTCTGAAGGTAATGGTTTTATTTAAAACGAATTGAACAATGGTTACCACAAAGATGACGAAAATTTTGGCGATATACTCATTCACCCCCATCTCCTTGATGAAAAGATGCAGCAGGAGCGCGCTGATCCCCAGCCCCAGGAGGCCGATGGTGAAGAAAGTCGCGAAAGACAAAAGGAGATGCCGGTCCGACTTGAAGTTGACGAAGTAATTCCAGATGAAGTTGTTGGTGATGCCGCAGCAGACCCCCGCCACGTTTGCGTATTGGTAGTGAAGGTCACACTTCCACACCAGCAGCGAATAGACCAGAAAATCGATCGTAACGCCGCTGACGCCGATCAGACAGTAATTGAAGAAGTGATGAAAGCGCCCGTAGGTCTTCCATCCCAGCTGAAACATTTTTTTTACCATCGCCGAAAAATCCCCCTATTCGGGCAACTGTTTACTATATCATTCGAGAGCAGACATTTCAAGGCAGGTTTCCGTCACGGAAGCCGCGCCGGAGCTCCGACGCGATCTCCAGCCGGCGGCGCCAGCCGCGCCCACCGGAGAGAAGCAGCAGCACCTTCAGCATCCGCAGCCGCAAGCGCAAATACGCCCGGAACCGCTCCCTGCCGTTCCGGCAGTGCTTCCGGGCGAAACGGGCCTGGCTGCGGATTTCAACGTACCAGTTCTTGTCGGCCGGACTCTGTTTGCGGTAGACGCCCGCCGCGGAATAGTGAAGCACCGGCAGCTCGATCCGGCCGACCCGCCACCCCCCTTCCAGCAAGGACAGCACCACGTCTGCCTCGTCGAACGAGAAGGCGAACCCTTCGTCGAAGTTGCCGATCTCCGTCAGCGCCCGCCGCCGGAAGCCGCAGTTGCACCCCTTGACATTCGGCAGGAAGCCGGAAGGAACGGAGCTCCCCTCCTCCCGGACCGGAAGCTGCCGCCCCACGGGGTCGATCAGGCCGTTCCGGAATTCGAAACGGGGCTCCGGCGCGTTGCCGTCGAGGACCGTTCCGCCGACCGCCCCCACGCCCTCGCCGGAGAGCGCGGCGGCCATCGCCCCCACCCAGCCGGCAGGCGCTTCGGCGTCGTCGTCGATAAAGAGAACCGCCTCGCCGCGGGTGGCGGCAATGCCCGCGTTGCGGGCGGCGGAAACGTTGTCCACGTCGATCCGGATGGTTTGGAGCCCGGGGAAGCGGGCGAAAAGCGCCTCGTCCGTCCGGTCGGAACCGCTTCGTACCACCACTACCTCGGCGGCGGGCGGATCCTGCCGGAACAGCAATTTCAGGCAGCGCCGAAGATGCTCCGGCCGGTTGCAGGTGCAGACCACCACCGAAGCGTCAAGGGCCTTCATGGAGCAGTTCCCAGGTTCGGCGGGCGGCGGTCTCCCAGGTGAAGGCTTTTGCACGCTCCAGGCCGTAAGCGCTCATTCGTTGGCGCAAATCCGGCGAGGCGCAGGCTTCTTCCAGGCGGTGGCGCAGTTTTTCGGCGTCTTCGGGGGGGAAGTAGACCGCTCCTTCTCCCGCCAGTTCGCGGTGCGCCGGAATATCCGAAATCAGCGTCGGCACTCCGCTGGCGAATCCCTCCAGCACCGGCAGGCTGAAGCTCTCGTACAGGCTCGGCACCGCCACCAGGAAGGCCCGGCGGTACAATTCGGCCACCCGGCTGGAATCGGTCTCCACGGGGATCGCCTCGATCGCCAGTTCCGGCGCGTACGGGGGGCGGTGGCAGCCCAGGAGTTTCAAGGGCAGCTTCCGCAGTTCCGGACTCGCCGTCATGGCTTTGCAGAGGGTTTCCAGGTTCTTGGCGCGGCTGTTGTTGCCGACGAAAAGGATGTATGGCTCAGCGGGGGCTTCCCCCGCCTTTGCCGGGTGGAACAGCGGCGAAATGCCGAGCGGAACCGCCGTCGTCTTCCCGGCCGCCGCCGGATAGCACGACTCGATCTGCAGTCGCATGTATTCCGAAACGGTGATGATTTGGTCGGCCCGTTGGATCACCCGGGGAATGGCGTGCCGGTAATAGCGCCGGAACGCCGGGCTGTACCCCTCCGGATAGTGAAGGAACCGCAGGCAGTGGATCGTCACCACCAGCCGGATTCCGGCGGGCAGCCGCCACGGCGCCAGGTTGCACGGGGCGAAAAGAGTGTCGCCGCGCCGGGGAAGGTCGGGCAGCCGGAATTGCTCCCAGAACTGGATTCCGCCGGGAAGCGAAGCCCAGGCGCCCGGTTCCGCGAATTCGAAGGCACAATCGAGTTCGCGGAGGGTGCCGCAAAGTTCATGAGCGTAGCGCTGTACGCCGGTCAGGGTTTTTTTAGCGGTGAAAGCGCCGTCGATCCAGATCATTCGGCTCTTTCCTCCGCGCAGAAGCCGGCTGGGCTTATCATCCATACCACTGTCATTATACCTGTTATCCGCTGCCGGGAGCGTTTCATCAGGCCCCATATACGCCCCCCGGTTGTTATCTATTTCTCTTCACGCTTTTTACTGTACCATGCCGGGCGGCTTTTTTCCACTTCGGGCGACAAGAATCGCTTAATATTTATGTGGAATCGCGACTTCGTACCTCCCGCCGGAACTCTCCCGGCGAAACGCCGTACCATTCCCGGAAACAGCGCGAGAGGTAGGCGTTGCCACTGAAGCCGGTCTCGGCGGCGATGCGCCCGACCTCCCAATCGGTCGCCTTCAGGAGTTCGCGGGCCTTTTCCAGCCGCAGCCGCAGCCGGAAGCCCGCCGGCGTCTCGCCGAAGACCCGGAAGAAGACCCGCTGAAAATTCCGCTCCGACATGTGCGCCAGCGCCGCCAATTGAGCGACGGGCGTCTTCTCCGCCGCGTGTTTTTGCAGATAGTCGCGCACCTTGAAAAGAGGATGCGCCGCCTCCGCCGCCGGACGGTTTTCGAGGAGGCGCGCCAGATAGACCAGCACTTCGGCCAGCAGCGCCAGGAGAATCGTCTCCCTCCCGGAAGCGCTCCCCGCCTGCTCCCGGAAGATTCGCTTCTCCAGTTCCTCCAGCCCGGCCAGCTCCTCCGCGTTCAGGCTGAGCAACCGCCCGGAGCGCTTCCCCTCTTCCGCCAGAAAGAAACCGGGAAAGCCCGGCATCTCCCGCAGCGACGGGTAAGCCCGGTCCACCGCCTCCATCTGAAAGAGGAGATTGGTGATCGCCAGCCCCCCGTCGTTGGCGTAGCCGTGGCGCACGCCGCGCGGGATAATGAAGACATCGCCCGCCGTCAGCCGCTCTTCGCCGCCATCCAGCAGGTGGCGTCCGCGCCCCCGGTTCACGGTCACGATCTCAATGAAGTCATGCGCGTGCCGCGGCACATCGGGGTAACGGTAGTTCACCGTCATCGCCACCACCGGCAGCCCCTCCCGGCGGTGCTTGCTCCGGACCTCGTCGAAACGATAGAGCGAAGGCATATCATTGTACGACATCATTGAAACTCCTGTTCCATACCATAGCATGATGGCGGAAAAATGCAAATCGCTGGCGCAAATCTGCACCCGGAAGTCGCTTCCCGGCAGTATACTATACTCGCAACCCGAACCATAAGGAATCATCTATGAAGCAGAAATACGACATCGCCGCCTACATCTGGCCCTCCTACCACTACGAGCCCCGCGCCGAACAATTCTGGCCCGAGAAGGATGGCGAATGGTACACCGTCCGCCGCGGGACCAAGCGCTTCCCCGGCCACGACATGCCGCGCTATCCCCTTCTCGGCTATCAGGATGAGGCCGACCCCGCCGTCGCCCGACAGCATGTCGAAATCGCCGCGAAGTACGGCGTCAACACCTTCATCATGGATTGGTACTGGTACGAAAACGCGCCCTGCTTCGAACGCCAGCTCAATGAAGGATTGATTCCGGCGCTGGAGGGAACCGATTCGAAGTTCTACCTGATGTGGGCCAACCACGACGCCACCACCCTCTGGGACATGCACACCGACGACACCCGCGTGATCTGGGACGGCAAAGTCAGCCGCGACATCTTCGAGCCGATGATGGAGCGGGTGATCGACAAATATTTCGGCCTCGACAGCTATTACCGCATCGACGGCAAGCCGGTTTTCTCGGTTTTCGCCCCCTCCAACCTGGTGGTCGGTCTGGGCGGCGTGGAGAAAACGAAAGACGCAATCGACTGGCTGCGTAAAAGGGTGGTGGAGAAGGGCTTCCCGGGGCTTCACCTGCAATTCATCGCCCGCCACGGTCAGGTGGGCCCGGAAACGATGGCCGAGCTCGCGGGCATCTCCAACGCGGAGCTGGTGAAGGTGCTCGAAGTGGATAGCGGCACCGATTACGTGATGACGGTCGGCGGCATCCGCGAGGGGGATTACGTCGATATGACGGCCTCGGCGATCGCCCTCTGGCCGAAGAACGAGAAGACCTTCCCCGCCTTCTACCCGAACGTTTCGGTCGGTTGGGACAATACCCAGCGCAACCCCGCCTTCAAGGCCGCCGTGGTGAACACCACCCCCGCCGCCTTTGAAGCCGCCCTTCTCAAGGCGAAGGAGTATGCTGACAATCATCCGGGCCAGCCCCCCCTCATCAGCATCAACAGCTGGAACGAGTGGACCGAAGGCAGCTACCTCCTGCCCGACCTCCGCTGGGGCTACGGCTACCTCGAAGCCATCCGCAAGGTCTTCCTTTAGTCAGCGGAAGAACTTGAATAGGATCACATTATCCTTGAGCGGGAGGTCGGTGACGATTGCCTTGCCGTTCTTGAATTCGACCGGGATGTCGTAGGTCGCGCCCGAAATCATGTCGATGGCGACGGGGCGGGCGGTGAATCCGCCCAGCCCTTCCACTTCGAAGCTGACCACCCGGTTGTTGAATTCGCGGCTGTAGGGCTGCATCGACCAGACGGCGACCAGCCGTTCATCCGGCGTCGCGGGGTGTGAAAAACCGTAGACCCGGATTCCGTTGGCGGCGGTGATGCGGGATTGATCCCAGTCTTTGACCAGCTCGGCGCGGACGGCGCTGCGGTGGAGTGAGTCGTCGGTAACCCTTGTCTTCAGCGCGGCGTCGAGTTCCGCTCCGGCCAGCAGGGAATTCATCCGCTGCAGGACATCGTAGGCGGGCTTGCGGCTGTAGTCGCCGCGGAGCAGGCCGAAATTCGCCTCGGGGTTGAACGGCTCGGAGTAGTAGTCGTCGAGCTGGTCGTAGATCGTCGCCCCGTGGACGGCGGGCAGGGTCAGGATCTGGAGCTGCCGCCGCAGCAAATACACCGCCTGCGCCTCCTCGCTGTAGCCGGCGTAGAGGTGGGCGTTGGCGTTCTCGACGTTGGCGCGGAAGGCGGAGAAACCGTATTCGGTCAGCCAGATCGACCGTTTCTTCCCGTTTTTGTCGTATTGGTCGTTGTGCTCCACGAGCATCCGGACGAGGGACGGGAAGGAGCCGAGGTCGTCCGCGACCGCGATGCCGTCGCGTTCCCGGTGCGCCGTGGAGAAGGGGATCTGTTCCGGCGGCATGGAGAACGAATAGGGGTGCTCGACGATGCCGTCGACGGCGGGCGAGAGGCCGAGCTGGATCATCCGCACGTTGGTCGGCGCGACGGCGCCGGTGCCGATGACGGTCGCGTCGGGGCGGACCCGCTTGATCGCCTCGGCCGCGGCGTTGGTGTAGCGGGTGAATTCCGCGACCCACTTGGAGGTGGAGCCATCGGCCTCCATGCCGTTCCAGGTGCCGCCGTGGGTCGGGATCCAGCCGCCGAAGTTCTGGGGTTCGTTGCCGATCTCGAAGACGGCGGCGAGGCCCTTGAGGTCCGCCGCCACGTCGGCGCACTGGGCCGCGAACCCGTCGATGTCCGCGGCGGCCTCGCACCACACGACGACGATGGCGTCGATGCCGCGCTGTTTGGCGTAGGTCAGCCACTGGCGGTTCCAGTCGCTCACGCGCCACTTCCCGGTCGCCTCGTCCCGGACGGGCGACACGCCGCAGCGGACGTACTTCATGCCGCATTCCGCCGCGTCGTCAAGGAGCCGCCGGTATTCGTGCCAGCCGCGGAACGGCCCCTCGGGCAGCGGCGCGTAGTCGTAGTGCACGCACACGCCGAAACGCGGGGAGGCGATTTCCAGCGCGGTTTTCGGGTCGCCCAATTTCTTCGGGTCCGCGCGTTCGCCCGCCAGGTCGAGGCGCTGCACGGCCTGCGCCGCGCCGGCGTCGACCGTGGCGACGATGGCGTAGCGGTTCCACGGGTTGGACGCGGGGAAGAC
>JAVBRV010000395.1:0-13226 GCA_031547585.1 Victivallaceae bacterium | reverse complement strand
GAGGTATTGGTAACTTTTTTTCACGAGTAAAATATGTTCCCTTCCCCTCCCCCGAGCCCCCACCCATTCCCTCAAGAAAAGCGTAGAAGGGGTATTTGGAGAAACCGAAGGGAAATTGGACGAAAAGCAGTGCACTCGTGGTACGGCGCTGTTGGCGCTGCACCGCTCGTTGGCGGCGTTCACCAAACCACGTTTCTGCCCAGCTAAAATGTGGCACACCACGTTGCCGCCCACAGGAACGCGAAGCGCCGCGGAGTGGATGAGAGGGAACTCGTTTGCGGCAGCAAACGAGCGAAGGCACAAGAGTGCCGAAGCCGAACGTAACGCAGCGAAGGCCCCGCCGTCTGAGGGCGCCCCGCAGGGGCGATTAAGTTTGCGTAAGCAAACGCTAGGGTCAGGGGCGGAAGTGCCCGGCCACATCAGGTGACTTCCCCACACCCGGGGGTGGTTCAGGAGGGGAGTCAGGCCCCTCCTGACTCCCACGATCCTCAAAATGAAAAAAGCAACTGCAAAAATCCGTTCAAACCGAATGTTGCAATTGCCTTGATTTTCTCAACGCAAATTATTTTGCTTTGAGGTCGGACTTCAGGCTGATGCCTTTGTTGAAGTTGTTGAAGAGACTGATGGAGGCGGCGACTTCGATGGCCGCGGTGATCTCTTCGTCGGTGACGCCGATGCCGAGGGCGGCGGCGCGATGGGCGTCAAGGCAGTATTCGCATCCGTTGACGGCGCTGACGGCGATGATGATGAGCTCTTTAACTTTGGGGTCGAGCCCTTTGCCGGAGACTTCGGCGATGTGCATGGCCGCCTGAAGGAAGTCGCCGGTGCGTCCCATCGCCTGAAAGACTTCGGGGACGAAGCCGAATTTCTTCTCGATGGACTCCTGGGTGCGGACGGCTTTTTCGTCGCCCGTCTTGTTGTACAGTTTCACTCCCGCCATGATTTACTCCTCCTCTTCACTTTGGTTATGATCAGTCGACGTTGAGCCAACTGGTGTTGGAAACGGCCAGCGCCTCCCTTCTGCTATCATCGGAGGTCGGGAAATATTTTCCCTCTAAAATTTCTCTTGTCAAAGTTTCAACATGCCCGTCAAAGAAGAAGGCATTGGTTTTATTGCCGTGAATATTGATCGGACGGGCTTTGGCGGTTCCTCCAAAGGAGACCTGGGTCGGCGTGGCAACAATTTCTTCGGTCGTATTGATTATCCCGGAACAGCTTCCCAGGAGAACAACGTTCGGCGCCAACGCGGTTACGTTACTGGAACTGGATGTATCAGTAAATGTCAGGTAATTTTCGCCGCGGAAATCAAAAATATCGTCTGTCCGCTCGGTGTAAATCGCACCATACCCACGCTTCAGCTGTTCACTCAACTGGTTGTCCAAGGTTCCCGAACTTTCATCGCTGATTGTCGGGTAAGGAATCGCCGGGCAGCGCATAATCTTGGATTCGCGCACATAATTCTTTCTCCTCAGGTACTGACCCCAATGATTGTTATTATAAGCGCTGGAGCTCGCCGATGAAACGAACTTCTGATCGTTGTCATTCATCGACTGCTTGATGATGGCGGCGACCTGCCTCTGGTTATTAAGACAGGAAGCGGTCTGAGCGGAAACCTTGGCCATATGGAGAGCCGGCATCAAGAGTCCGGCCAGAATGGCGATAATGGCGATGACAACGAGGAGTTCGACAAGGGTAAATTTCATTTGTTTCATCAGGTATTCCCCCAAATATTCATTGCGTGGAAAAACAATCTCTCCTTCAATCTAATCGGCCCCCGGCCTTTTGTCAAGTCCCGACGAGCGTTTCCCGGCTTTTTTTGCAAAAAAAGCACACTCCCGGATTGAAAAAAGCACCTTTATCACGTACTATAACTATAGGGGGATATTTTTCAGCTCAACCAAAACCGAAAAACGGAACGGAATATGAAAACAAAATACAGTCACTTCACTCTCGTGGAACTCCTGGTCGTCGTCGGCATCATCGCCGTCCTCGCGGGCATCCTGATCCCGGCCGTCATCATGATGCAGCAGCAGGGGCGCATCACCCAAGCAAAATCGGATATGCATGCGATCCTCACCGCCCTCGCCGGTGTAGAGAATACCTATCAACGAATGATAACGGTCAACAACTCCCAGATCGCGACTTTCGATAACAGCACATCGTCTGTTGCCTATGGTTCCGGGTGTACTCTCTTGGGAGGAAATGATGCTCCCGACGCCTACGATCGCTTCATCGTCGAATTGACGGTTCCCCAAAGAATCACCAACTTGAACATCAACACCCGGCGGATGAAGTTCCTTGACCCCAAGCCCAAGTTCGATGCAACTGCCAATGCTTACAGTACGAGTAACCCAAATAACCTGGGTGAACTGTGGCGTGACCCGTGGGGAAATCGTTATGTGGTAATTATCAACACGGACTTCTCCGGCAATATTCCCGAACCTCAGCTTTCGGGAACATCAACCTCCGCAAGTTCAACGATATTGAGCGCCAAAGCCATTGTTTACTCCTTCGGTCCGAATGGCAGCAACAACGGCTCCAGAAACGTCAAGGTCAATTCCACTACAAGAAACGCCGACGATATTGCCAGCTGGCACTAATCGCTGCTGACGAAAGGCCGCCGCGGAAGAGATTCCGACGGCGGCTTTTTTGTCAGCTGCGGCGCTGGTAGTTGAAGACGGCGAGGGCGAGGAGGGAGAAGGCGATTCCGGAGGCGGCGAGGGAGGCCAGGAGGGGCGCCATGTCGGCGAAGGTTGCGCCTTCCAGAAAGAGCCGCTGCAGGGCTTTGATGCCGTGGCGGATCGGGTTGACGAAGGAGATCCACTGGAAGATCTTCGGCATGTTTTCCACCGGCGTCAGCAAGCCCGACAGCATCGCGCAGGGGACTGCGTAGAAGAAGGCCAGCATGATCGACTGCTGCTGCGTTTTCGCGGCCATCGAGACGAGCAGCCCGAAGCCGAGCGTGGCGAAGACGAAGCAGCCGAACATCAGGTAGAGAAGCCCAAAGGAGCTGTGGAACGGCACCCGGAACCAGAAGAGAATCAATAATAATCCGCAGGTCAGCTGAAGCAGCCCCACCGCCACGATCGAGAAGGCCTTGCCCGCCAACACCTCCCACGAGGCGAAGGGGGTGAGGAGCAATTGGTCGAAGGTTCCGGCTTCGCGCTCGCGGGCGACGGCCAGCGCCGCCAATAGAAGGAGATCCAGGAGCGAAATCGTCGCCAGGATCGCGGGGACCATGAAGAACTGCGCGATGAAGTTCGGGTTGAACCAGGCACGGGTCTGCAAGGTGATCCGGGGGGACGCCGCCCCCGCGCGGTCGCGGTTGAAGCTGTCGATCACCGTCGCGGCGTAACCGACGGCGACGCCGCCGGAGTTGGAATTGCGCCCGTCCACGTTGATTTGCACGAGGACCGTCCGCCCGGCGGCGAGCTCGCGCGAGAAGTTCTCGGGGATGACGACCCCCATCTTGAGGTCGCGGCTGACAAAACGCTCCACCATCTCCTTATCATTGGCGAAGGCCGCCCGGCGGTGAAAGATCGAATTCGCCTCGAACTTGGCGATCAAAGCCCGCGAATCGGGGGTGCGGCAGTGGTCGAGCACCGCGAAATTCACCTGTTTCAGATCCATCGTCGCGGCGTAACCCAGCACCAGGATCTGCATCACCGGCGGAACCACCAGCATGACGCAGGTCTTGGGGTCCCGGAAGAGCTGGAAGAGCTCCTTGCGGAGGAGAGCCAAGAGACGCAGCAGTACTTTCACCTCAGCCCTCCAGATGTTTCGGGTTTTTGCGGATGGCCAGCGCGATCATCACCACGGTAAAGAGAAAGATCATCCCGAGGTTGTAGAGGATATTGTGCCAGTAATTCCCCACCAGAAAGACCGTCTGCAGGAAGTCCACGAAGTAGCGGGCCGGAACCAGGCGGCTGATCCACTGGATCACCACCGGCAGGTTCTCGATCTCGAACACGTACCCCGACAGCATCATCGAGGGCAGAAAGGTCACCACCATCGTCACCTCGCTCGCCACAAACTGATTCTTGGTCAGACTGGAAATAAGAAGCCCCGCCGAAAGCGACATCAAGAGGTAGAGTGAACAGCCGACGAGGACGATCCAGAGGCTCCCCGCGAGCGGCATATGGAAGAGCCAATGCGCCGCCGCCAGGGTGATCAGCGTCCCCGTGATGCCGATGACGAAGTTGTTGATCGCCTTCGCCAGCAGCAGCTCCAGGCTCCGCATGGGGGTGACGAACATGCTCTCCACGTTGCCTTGCTCGTACTCTTTCGCCATCAGCATGCTGGTGAGAAGGACGCCGATCAGGGTGAGGATGATGACGAGGAGCCCGGGGATCATGAAGTAGATGCTCTCCCCCGCTTCGTTGAACCACATCCGGGGAACCGGCGTCGCGCCCCCGGTTCCGGCGGGAAGGGTCGGAAGGAGGACCGATTTGATGTAATTCTCCTTCAACTGCGCCTGAAGGGGATTGGAGGCGTTGGTGGCGATGAAAAGGTCGAGGTGGCCGGAAGCGAGGCGGCGCTCCAGATCCGGGGGGAGAAGGAGGCAGCTGTCGGCCTCGTGCTTCCGCACCAGCTCCACCCCCTCCTCCGTGCTGCGGACCACTTGCGCGCTGAAGTACGGACTGGCCCGGAAGCGGGCGACGATGTCCGAAGAAAGCGTGGTGCGCTCCGGCTCCACTACCGCGAGGCGGATGTCTTTGATGTCGAACGACAACCCGTAGCCCATGATGACCAATAGCGCAATCGGCAGCCCGATGCCGACGATGAGATTGAAGGGGTCGCGAAAGAGCTGCTTGCGCTCCTTGGCGATGAGGGCAAGAAGGCGGCGGAGGTTCACGGGGTCCCCCTCTCCCGGAACGCCCGGATGATGTTGACGAAGGCTTCCTCCAGCTCCTCCGACTCCCCCGCCCGGCGGATGTCGGCGGCGGAACCGGAGGCGGCCGCGACGCCGTTCTGCATAATCACCATGCGGTCGCAGTATTTCGCCTCGTCGAGAAAGTGGGTGGTGATGATGACGGCGACGCCACTGTCGGCGAGCTCCATGATCCGCCGCCAGAAATCGCGCCGGGCCATGGGGTCCGCGCCGCTCGTCGCCTCGTCGAGGAAGAGAATCTCCGGCTCATGCAGGAGCGCAGAAGCCATGCTGAGGCGCTGCTTGTAGCCGAGGGGCAGCTTGCCGGTGTTGGCGCGGCGGCGCGAACGAAGGTCGAAGGAGTCGAGCGCCCAATCCATCCTCTCCTTCAGTTTCCGGCCGGAGAGCCCGTAGGCGCCGCCGAAAAAGCGGAGGTTCTCTTCAACCGGGAGGTCGGTGTAGAGCGAAAATTTCTGCGCCATGAAGCCGATCCGGCTCCGGGCCTCGCCCGCGGCGCGCCGGAGGTTGTAGCCCGCCACTTCGACCGTACCGCCGTCGGCGTTGCTGAGCCCGCAGAGCATCCGGAAGGTGGTGGTCTTGCCCGCCCCGTTGGCCCCCAACAGGCCGAAGATTTCCCCCCGCCGCACTTCGAAGGAGATGCGGTCCACGGCGGTGAAGGAGCCGAACTTTTTCACCACCTCGTTCGCCCGGATCAACACCGGCGCTTCGAGGGAGAAAGGATTCTTCCGTTCCAAAGGCGGCGGCACGCCGCCCGTGAGGAGGGTGAGAAAGCCGTGCTCGAAGGTCGATTCGGGGACCTTCCCCGCCGCCAGCGCCCGGATTTCGGCGGGAGGCCGGTCGGCGAGGAGCTTCCCCTCGAACAAGGTCAGCGTCCGGTCGCAATAATCGGCTTCATCCATGTAAGCGGTGCTGGCGAGGACGCTCATCCGCCCCTCGCCCACGATGCCCCGCAGAATGTTCCAGAGCTCGCGGCGCGACAGGATGTCGACGCCGACCGTGGGTTCGTCAAGCAGCAGGAGCTCCGGTTCGGAGACGAGGGCGCAGGCCAGCGCCAGCTTCTGCTTCATGCCGCCCGAAAGCGCCCCCGCCATCCGCCGGCGAAAGGGTTCCAGCATGGTCATGGCGAAGAGCTTCCGGAAGCGTTCCAGCCGCGCCTCGTGCGAAACCTGATGCAGTTCCGCGTACAAGGTCAGGTTCTCTTCGACGCTGAGGGTTTCGTAGAGGCCGAACTTCTGCGGCATGTAGCCGATCCGTTCCTGAACCTTCGCCGCCTCTTTCACCGCGTCAAAATCGAGCACCCGGGCGGAGCCGGAATCGGGGCGGAGCAGCCCCGCCAGCATCCGCAGCAAGGTGGTTTTACCCGCGCCGTCGGGCCCCAGGAGGCCGACGATCTTCCCGGCGGGGAGCGCGAAGGAGACGCCGTCCACCGCCCGGAAGCGCCCTTCCGGCCCCCGGAAGCTCTTGGTCAGCCCCTCGCATTCAACGATGGGCATTTACTTCACCATGACGCCCGGAAAGATGACGGTGGCGGGAGCGCCCAGCTTCAGGCGGTTTTCGGGGTCCTTGACGTAAACCCGGAACTCATAAACCAACGAGGTGCGGAGTTCGGGCGTCTCCACGTTCTTCGGGGTAAATTCGGCGTAGGGCGAAATAAAGCCCACCCAGCCCTCGAACTCCCCCTCGGCTCCGTCGAAACGGATCCGCGCCGGGTCGCCGGTCTTCACTTTAGGCAGCCAGATTTCCGGCATGTAGACGCGGATCCACTTCGGCGACACCACCGCCATCATCAGCGCCGGCTGCTGCGGACCGGCCATTTCGCCGGGCTCCAGGAGGCGCTTGCAGATGACGCCGTCGCGGGGAGCATACAGCTTGGCATCCCGGAGTTTCTGCTCGCGGATCACCCATTCCGCCTCGGACTGGCTGAGCTGGCCTTTCGCCTGTTCGAGGCGGCCGGCGGCGGAAGCGATATCCTCGGGGCGTTCGCCCGCCGTCAACCGCGCCGTCAGCGTCTGGGCGATGCCGAGCCCGGCTTTGAGAAAGAGGAAATCCGCCTCGGCGCTCTCTTCGGTACGGGCGGAGGAGGCGTCGAATTGCAGCAGCCGCTTCTGGCGCTGCGATTCGAGTTCGGCGGCCTTGATCTTGGCCAGGACTGCCGCGATGCCGCCCTCGGCCATGGCGATATCCTCCTTGCGGGAGCCGTTCTTCGCTTTTTCATAGGCGGCCTCCGCCACGGTCACGGCGGCCTGATTGGTCGCCACGGCGGCCCGGGCGGCCTTGACGTCGTTTTCGAGGCGGGTGGTTTCCAGTGAGCCCAGGAGCTCGCCCTCCTTCACCGCCGTCCCCTCCTCGGGCAGCAATTGGCCGATCCGCTCCTGAATCAGGAAGGCGAGGTTGAGCCGCCGGTCGTCGACGTTGCCGTAGAGAAAGAGCTCATGCTCCGGCGACTCGAACCAGGCCCGGATTTCCGCACGGAAAAACCAGGCCGCGCCGATGGCCAGAAGGAGAATAATCGGAACCAGCAGCCGCTTCTTCATTCAGCTCCTTCAGTTGAACAAACTTTTCAGCTGTTCGCGGCAGTAGGTCGCCCGGTAGATGTCGCGCTCGGCTTCCGAGAGTTCGCGGCCCGCCGACTTCTGGAGGTGCCCCGGGTTGATCGCGAGGAAAAGCTTGTTCACCAGGGGGAGCCCCACCGTGTTGAACATGCCGAGATCGACGCCGATGCGGATGCCCGAAAGCGAATTCAGGGCCTCCTCGGTGGTCAGTTTATAGGCGTGCCGCAGGATCCCGAAGGAGCGCCCGACGTGGTCGAGCATGGCGTAGCGGTCGCGCTGCAGAAGCTGCCGCCGCACCTGTTTCTCCTGATTCATCAGCTGGGTAATGACGGTGGCGAGGCGCTCAATGGTCTGGGCTTCGCTCTCCCCCAAGGTACTCTGGTTCGACACCTGGAAGAGGTTCCCCCGGTTGTCGCTCCCTTCGCCGAAGATGCCGCGCACCGCGAGATTCAGCTTGCCGATCCCCTGAACCGCCGGACCGATCTGCCCGGCCAGCACCAATCCGGGGAGGTGGAGCATCACCGACGCCCGCATCCCCGTGCCGACGTTGGTCGGGCAGCAGGTGAGGTAGCCGAGGCGCTCGTCGAAGGCGTAGTCGAGCTTCGCGCCGAGTTCATCGTCGAGGAGGTTGATCTCGTCCCAGACTTCGCCCAGCTGAAAGCCGGGACGCAGGGCCTGAATCCGCAGCTCATCCTCTTCGTTGACCATGATCGAGGCCGACTGGTCGCCGCGGACGATCAACCGGGTGCCGCTGCCGCGCTCCAGGAACTCCCGGCTGGCCAGCCGCCGCTCGAAAAGGATCTCGCGGTCGAGCTCCGAGAGGGTCAGCGGGTCGAAGGTGTAGCACTCCGGGCAGCCGAGGGTGGTCGACGACGCCGCCGCCGCCGAAACCAGTTCGCAGACCTCGAGCTTCGACTCGGGCGAGGAGGCGACGGGGAAAGGACGCCCCACCAGGTTGCGGGCCAGGCGGATGCGGCTTGAAATGGCGATATTGCAATCCGGCCCCGCGTCCGCCAGGAAGCTCACGGGGCTTTTGAGGAGGATGTCGATATCCTTATTCATGGCCGCCCTCCCCGGTTTTCTTCTCCGGCGCGTCCAGTTCGCTCTTCAGGCGGGCGATCCGGTCGCGGCAGACGGCGGCGTCTTCGTACTCCTCGCGCTTGATGTGCGCGTCGAGTTCTTCGCGCAGGCGGTCGAGTTCGAATTGAAGCGCCGCGCGGTTCTCGCCCCCGGTCGACGCGGGGCGCTTGCCTAGGTGGACGGGTCCGCGCTGCATCCGGCCGATGGCGTCGGCCACCATGGGCGCGAACACCCGGTAGCAGTCGGGGCAGCCGAGGCGGCCGGCTTCGCTGATCTGCTTCCAGCTCCAGCCGCAGCCGGGGCAGCGGGGCGAATTGGCGGCCGCCTCCGCCGCTTCCGCCGGAGCGGCGGGCGTACCGGCGCCCTCCTCCCCCATGGCTTTCAGCTTGCCGAGGTTGAACAGCATCTCCGCCAGGTTGAAGCCGAGGGAGCCCAACTCCCCGGACTCCTCCTTCTCGCGGGCGCAGTCGGCACAGAAATTAAACACGACGCTCTTGCCGCCGTGAACCTCTTTGATATGAATCGTCGCTTCCTTCTTCTTGCAGTGGTCGCAAAGCATGATGCACCTCCCATATTATGGAAAACAATGTACGGCATTTCCGGCGGATTACAAGCAAAAGATACGGATTTTCGCCGAATATCTTCTTGAAATTCCGGGTAAAAGTACGTACATTGTAATAGGAGTAGTAAAGAGAGGAGTTGAAATCATGAAATATCTTGCCACCCTTATTCTTCCGGCGGCGCTGCTGGTGCTTCCGGCCGCTTTCGCCGCCGATCCCGCCCCGCTGCAACCGTCCTCCGCCATAACCGTAGGCGGAGTCGTGTGGGAAACCGACTTTGCCCGGGCGAAGGAAATCGCCGTCGAGAAGAAACGGCCGATTCTCGCCCTTTTCACCGGTTCGGATTGGTGCCCCGTATGCCAGAAGCTCAGCAAGGAAGTGCTGGAAAAACCCGCGTTCAAGAAATTCGCCGAAACCGAAGTGGTTCCGCTGTTTCTGGATTTCCCCAAGCACAAGGAGCTTCCTCTTCATCTCCGCAAGCAGAATGAGCTGCTTGAAATGAGATATCAGGTAGAAGGCTACCCCACCACCATCCTCCTGAATCCGGACGGCTCCGGAATCGGAATGTTGGAAGGCTACGATCCGGATTACGTCAAAATCCTCCAACGGGGACTGGCGGCGGAAAAAGCGAAGAAGAAATAAGATGCGCAGCACCGCGATTCTGCTTCTCTTCCTGCTTGGAACCGCCCTCTCCGCCGCTCCGTTCGAGTGGGAGGGGCAAGGCGGCTCCGCCGGGGAATTCACCGTCTCCGTCCGGGTCGCCCCGAATCACTATTTCTACCGGAATTCATTCGCTCTCGAAGTCTTCGACGCCTCGGCGCAACCTCTTACCCCCGTCGCTTCCCCTTCCACCGTGCGGCACGACGATGAAACCTTCGGAGCCACCGACGTGTATCCAACCGGGACCCATGTCTGGAAATTCCGGGGGACGCCGCCCTTCCGCGCCACCGTCTCCTATCAAGGCTGCCGTGACCGCTCCGGCGACATCCCCCCCCTCTGTTTCCGCCCCCGGAAGCTCGACCTCGCCGGAATTCCGGAGCCGGCCGTTCCGGAACCGGCAGTTCCCGCGCTGAAAAGCCCCTCGCTTCCGCCGGGCGAATACCGGGTGGTCAAACAGACCGAGGGCTTGCTCGACCGCAAACAATTCCTCCAATTTCTCGACCTCGAGGCCGCCGGAACCGGCGATACCGCCGCCGGACTCTTCGGCGCCGGCGGCTTCTGGTGGATCATCCTCCTCACCTTGCTCGGCGGACTTGCGCTCAATCTGACCCCTTGCGTCCTCCCGATGATTCCGGTGAACCTCGCCATCATCGGCGCCGCCGGAGCGGGGCGCGCCGCCGGATTCCGCCGCGCCCTCGCCTATGGGGCGGGCATGGCGGTCAGCTACGGAGTCCTCGGTCTCGCGGTGATCCTGGGCGGCGCACGCTTCGGCGCGCTCAACTCGTCAAGCTGGTTCAACTTCGTCATCGCCGGCGTCTTCCTGGCGCTGACGCTCGGCATGTTCAACCTTTTCAACCTCGACTTTTCGCGCTACGGCCGGGTCAAGCCGAACCGGCTGAAGGGCGGCAAGACCGTCGCGGCCTTCCTCCTCGGCGCGCTGGCCGCGCTGCTGGCGGGAGCCTGCGTCGCCCCGGTGGTGATCGGGGTCCTCCTCTTCGCCGCCGAACGCTACCAGGGGGGGAACGCCTTTGCGCTCCTCCTCCCCTTCCTGCTGGGGGTCGGCATGGCCCTGCCGTGGCCGCTCGCCGGGGCGGGGATCGGCGTCCTCCCCAAGCCCGGCGCCTTCATGGAGAAGATCAAGTACGTCCTGGGCGGCATCATCCTCGCCGCCGCGCTCTACTACGCCCATACCGGCTGGACCCTGCTGCCCGGGAAATTTTCGCCGGAAACCGAGGTCGCCCGCCTGGAAGCGGGTTTGCAGACCATGCGCGAAACCGGGAAGCCCCTTCTCGTCGACTTCTGGGCCACCTGGTGCAAAAACTGCAAAAGCATGGAGAAAAACGTCTTCAGCGACCCCGAAGTCAAACGGGCGCTGGAGAATTTCATCGTGGTCAAGTTCCAGGCGGAGGACCTGTCGGATCCGGCGGTGTCGGGCATTCTCGACCGCTGGGACGTTCACGGACTTCCGGCTTTCGTAATTCTAAACTCGAAGTAATTGCTTTGCGGTTCAGGGCTTTCTGCCGTCGGACCGGTCAGACTTGTCCGACCGGTCCGACAGAGCCGGGGTAAATCTTTTGCGTCGGCGTCCAAAATATCTGTGTCCGAGTTGATTTTTTGCAATTTCTCCTGCTTGTAAAACCGTGCTTTCCGGGGTATATTACCCGATTGCTCCCGGAAAGGATTTTTTTGGAATGATCAGCACCAATAACCTCAATATTTCGAGCCGCAGCGCCCTCTCCAGTCCCGGCGCCATCCGCTCGGAGCTTCCGCTTTCCCTCGACGGCGTCATCAAGGTCGTCGAGGCGCGGCGTGAAATCTGCGACATACTCGACGGCAAGTCCGATAAGTTCATCCTGATCGTCGGCCCCTGTTCGATTCACGACCCCGAATCCGCCGTCGAATACGCGAAACGCCTCCGCGAACTCGCCGACCAGGTGCAGGACCGCATCTTCATCGTCATGCGCGCCTACTTCGAAAAACCCCGCACCACCGTCGGCTGGAAGGGCCTCATCTACGACCCCGACCTCAACGAGAGCTACAATATCGAAAAAGGCATCTTCGTCGCCCGCAAGCTGATGCTGCGGATCATCGACCTCGGCCTCCCGGTGGCGACTGAAATGCTCGACCCCATCATCGCCCAGTATATCGCCGACGTGGTCAGCTGGTCCGCCATCGGCGCGCGCACCACCGAGGCGCAGACCCACCGCCAGCTCGGCAGCGGCCTCTCGATGCCCGTCGGCTTCAAGAACGCCACCGACGGCAGCTTCCAGACCGCCATCGACGCCATCGCCTCGGCCAAAAGCGAACACAGCTTCATCGGCGTCCTCGAAGACGGCCACGTCGGCGTCTTCCGCACCCGGGGGAACCCCTACGCCCACATCGTCCTACGGGGCGGCGCGAACCACTCGAACTACGGCGCCGAACACATCGCCTTCCTCAAAGTCGCGCTCAAAAAGGCGAAGCTGAACCCCTCCATCATCGTCGATTGCAGCCACGCCAACTCCGGCAAGGACTACCGCAAGCAGCATGTCGCCCTCTCCGACGTCCTCCAGCAGCGCCGTGACGGCGAACGCGCCATCGTCGGGGCCATGCTCGAAAGCAACCTCCTTGAGGGCAGCCAGAAACAGGTTTCCGGCACATCGCCCGTACCGGGGCTCTCCATCACCGACAGCTGCATCGGCTGGGAAGAGACGGCGGCACTGATTCGCGACACCTATCAAAAACTTGAAATAACAAAATAACCCAGGGAATCCTCCGGCATGAGCACCTTTCTCGCTTTCGACCTCGGCGCTTCGAGCGGACGCGCCATCATCGGCAAACTCCAAGCCGGGCGGCTGACCCTCGAAGAGGTACACCGTTTCCACAACGGCCCGACCGAACGGGAAGGCGCGCTCTACTGGGATTATCCGCAGCTGGTGAACGAGCTGAAAACCGGGCTCGCCGCCGCCGTCAAACGCGAATCCAAACTCGACGGCATCGCCATCGACACCTGGGGCGTCGACTACGTCCTCTTCGACAACACCACCGGGGCCGCCCGCCGCTGGCCCTACCACTACCGCGACGGACGCACCGAAAAATCCGCCCCCGAAGTGTGGAAGACAATCTCCAAGAACGACCTCTACCGCCGTACCGGCCTTCAGTGCATGATCCTCAACACCATCTACCAGCTGGCGGCGCACAAGGCGGAGCATCCCGAGGATTTCGTAAACAGCCACTTCCTCCTGATGCCCGACGCCCTCGCCCGGGCGCTCGGCGGCGACGACACCAGCGAATACACCGATTGCTCGACCAGCAACCTTCTCGACCCCGTCCGGCGCGAGTGGGATTTCGAGCTCACCGACCTTCTCGGTCTTCCCCGGAGCATCTTCCCCAAAATCGTACCGCCGTGCACCCGGGGCGGCGTCCTGTCGGCGGAACTGCAAAAGGAACTCGGCTGCGGCCCGATCCCGATCCTCAAGATCGGCAGCCACGACACCGCCAGCG
>JAVBRV010000046.1:0-6367 GCA_031547585.1 Victivallaceae bacterium | reverse complement strand
CCGTACCCCGAGGCCGACGTTCGGCCGCGGCGCTTGTCGCGCTTGTTGACTTGGGCTGCAACGCGATATGCCACATTTTGGTTGGGCAACAGCGCGCGTTTACTTTTCTCCTTCGCGGTCCCTAACGTCCCTATCGTCCCTAAAGTCCCTATCGTCCCTAAAGTCCCTACGAGCCACGCGCCAAGGCCCGTCGTTTCTCGCGCACCCCGCCCAAACGTTGTTTCGGTCACTCCGTGATCCTTTTAAAGCACTCCAGCGTCTGCTTTTGCCTTCTGAACAACCCTTGCGCCGCTCTTTCGCGCAGCGACGCTTCCGTCTCTTTTCGGCACTCCCCCACGGTCTCCTGCAAACTTTTCTCCAGCTCCCCCGGCAGCACTTTCCGGGCCTGGTAGATATCGTAGGTCGTCCAGCCGAGCCCGCCGACGGCCAGGACTCCCGCCACCGCATCGCCCACCGGCAGGGGGCCATCCGCCGCCGCCGCGATTCCCGCCGCCGAGGCGGTTCCCGCCATCCGGGCGACAGCGCTCCCCAGCACCCGCTTCAGCAAAAGCACGGTACTCCGGACAAACACGACTTCCAGCGCCGCTCCGCCCGCCGCCGCCGCGTTCGCCAGCGCGACCTCCCGGCCCAGCGCCCTCCCCTCTTCCACGCCCGCCGCCAGCCGGTGCGGAACGGCCACGGGGACCAACGGCGGCGCGCCGAGTCCGGCGGCCAGTTCGGCCCGGAAGCGGTTATCCGCCTCATCCAGCCGCAGCAGCAGTTGCGCCAGCTCCTCTTCGGCAACCATTTTGGCCCGCAGGCAGGGGGCAATGAACTCCGGTTCCAGCAGGCGGGCCAGTTCGCTCTCGGTGGTGTGCGAGCCGGTCAGCCGGTCGCGGACCATACGCCGACAGAGGTCGAAGCAGGTTCCCGGCCGGGCGATCCGCGCCGCCGCCAGGGGAACGTTCGCGAGAACGGCGTCGAATTCGCGGTTCAACTCAACCACGGCGGCTTCGAGATGCAGAGCGGCGAGGCGCTCCATTTCCAGCTCATGCGCCCGGTAGCGCTCCACCCACTCCGCCGCCGGCAGCTCCGGCTCCGGCGGCGTCCGAAAGGGCGCCAGCAGCAAAACCAGCGCCGTTACCGAGAGAAGAGCAGTAAAGAGATTTTCACGCATGACCGAACCTACGTTCGGGTAAAGACTTTCAAGGCGTCGCCGGTGGCGCTCCGCCGGTCCTCTTCGGCCAAGCCGGCGAGGTAGCGGTAGCTGTTGTACTGGCTGCGTTTATCGGTGTACGCCGCCACCTTCGGCCGGGTGTACGCGCCGGAAGCGGTCAGCCGCCGGATCTTGTCGGTATCCGCCAGCTGGAATTGAAGAAGCTGCATCAGAATCGTCCGGATCTTCTCGCTCTCCACGGGGAACAGCAGCTCCACCCGGCGATCGAGGTTGCGCACCATCCAGTCGGCGCTCGACAGGTAGTACTCTTCGTCGCCGTTGTTGTAGAAATAGAAGAGGCGGGTGTGTTCGAGGTAGCGGTCGACGATGCTGACGATCCGCAGATTGTCCTGCCCCGGCTTGGGGCGGCAGCAGCAGATTCCCCGGACGATGAGGTCGATCTCCACCCCCGCGTCCGCCGCCAGATGCAGAAGGCGGATCAGTTTTTCATCGGCGAGACTGTTCATCTTGGCGATGATCCGCCCCGGATGCTCCGGCGTCGAGTTGTGGATTTCGCGTTCGATCAGCCAGGTCAGCTTCTCCCGCAGATCGAAAGGGGAAGCCGCGATCTTGCGCCACTCCGACGGCGGCGACGAATAGCCGGTCAGCACGTTGAAGAGGTTGGCCACGTCGAAGCAGAGGTCGGGGTCGCTGCTCATGATCCCGAGGTCGGTATAGAGAGAAGCGGTCTTGTCGTTGTAGGTCCCCGTCCCCAGGTGGACGTAGCGGCGGATCGCCCCCTCCTCGCGCCGGATCACCAGGAGGGCCTTGGTATGCACCTTGAGGCCCGCGATGCCGTAGACCACGTGCGCCCCCGATTCTTCGAGGAGCCGCGCCCAGGCGATGTTGTTCCCCTCGTCGAAGCGCGCCTTCAATTCGACCACCACCGTCACCTGTTTGCCGTTGGCGGCGGCGCGCTGCAGGGCGCGCACCACCGGCGAATTGCCGCTGACCCGGTAGAGAGTCTGCTTGATCGCCAGCACATCGGGGTCATCCGCCGCCTCGTCGAGCAGCCGGAGGATCGGGTTGAAGGAGTGAAAGGGCGGCGCAACGGCGATCGCCCCCCGGGCGGCGATGGCGGCGAACACCGAGGTGTGCTCGCTGAACGCGCCCGGCGTCACCGGCGTCCACGCGGGTTCGAGAAGTTCCGGCATCCCGGCCTTGCCGATCAATTCGAAGCAATGCTTGAGATGCAGGGGGCCGCGCACCGAATACCAGAATTGTTCATCCAACCGCAGCTCGGCGGCGAGCCACTTGGCGAGGGGGCCGCGGGTATTCTGCAAGATTTCCACCCGGATGGGTTCGCGGTGCCGCCGCAGCAGCAATTTTTTTTCAATGCAGCGGAGCAGATCTTCGGCATCGTCGTCTTCGATCGAAAAATCCATATCGCGGGTCACCCGGAAGGGGAAGAATTCGCCGATGACGCAGCCGTTGAAAAGGTCGCCGAGGTTGGCCATGATGAGGTCTTCGAGCAGCACGAAGCTCTTGCCCGGCAGGGCGTCCGAAACCGGAATAAAGCGCGGCAGCCCCTCCGGAACCTCGACGATGGCGTGAACCGCCTTCTTTTCCTTGCCGGTATGCATGCTGACGGCGATTTCGATTGCCCCCGAGCTCAGAATCGGGAAGGGATGCGCCTGGTCGACCGCCAGCGGCGTCAGCACCGGCAGCACCTGGCTTTTGAAAACGTCGGTCATCCGGGCCTGTTCGCGGGGATCGAGGTCGGCGATCCGCCGGAGCCGGACGCCGCAGCGTTCGAGCTCGGGCAGGATCTCTTCGTGGAGGCAGTGGTACTGCCGCCGCAGCATTTTCTCGATCTTCTGCCGGGCCAGGCGGAGCTGTTCCGAGGGGCGGTTCCCGGCGGGGTCGGGGAAGTCCTGTTCGGCCTTGACCAGCTGGCGCAGCCCGGCGATGCGGACCATGAAGAACTCATCGAGGTTGCTGCTGAAAATGGCGATGAACTTCAGCCGCTCCAGCACCGGATTGGCCGCGACGGAGGCTTCATCGAGCACCCGCGCGTTGAAATCCAGCCAGCTGAGTTCACGGCTGATGAAAAGCTCCTCCTCCGGAAGTTCCGGGGGGAGCGGATTCTTTTTCGTCTTTTTCCGATTCATGGAGGGCCCCTTATGTTTATGACGACGATACAGTATCATGGGAATGGGGGTTTGTCCAGTGGCGGAGCGCCGATTTTAACCGAAAGCATACAAACGACGGTTTGGCGGGTCGAGCAAGGTTTAACCTCCTGCGGCGGGCGGCTCGCTAGAGACTTTAGGGACGGTAGGGACTTTAGGGACCCCGAGGGAGAGAAAACGGGCCGGTCAAGGTTATCGATGCCCCCCGGGGTCCCTCAAGTCTCTAAAGTCCCTACCGTCCCTACGAGCCGCCCGCCGCAGGAGGTTAAACCCTTTTCACCCCGCAAAGACGGCAATTTTCCTCCTTCGGGGTTGCATTTACCCATCACTTCGGCTATATTACTTAATTGCAACCAACGAACCACAGGAATGACGACGATATGGAAAACATGCAGATTCTCCATGACGAAGACGCCGATTTCGGCGTGCTGAACGGCAAAACCATCGCCGTGATCGGTTACGGCGCCCAGGGCCGCGCCCAGGCGCTGTGCATGCGCGATTCCGGTCTCAACGTGATCATCGGCATCCGCCCGGGCAAGTCCCAGCAGGCCGCCGAAGAGGACGGTTTCGAGACCCTCCCGGTGGCCAAAGCCGCCGAGCGCGCCGACATCATCCACATTCTGCTGCCCGATGAAATGCACGGCCCGGTCTACGAGGGCGAAATCAAACCGGCGGTCAAGGCGGGCAAAACCCTCTCCTTCTCGCACGGCTTCAGCATCGTCTTCGGCGAAATCAACGCCCCGAAGGATGTCGACGTCATCATGGTCGCCCCCAAGAGCCCCGGCACCGAAGAGCGCAAGCGCTTCGTCGAAGGCTTCGGCGTGCCCGGCCTCGTCTCCGTCCGCCAGGACGCTTCCGGCAAGGCCCGCGAAGTGGCGCTGGCCATCGCCCAATCCGAAGGCCTCACCCGCGCCGGCGTGCTGGAATGCACCTTCGAGCAGGAAACCTACGAAGACCTCTTCGGCGAACAGAACGTCCTCTGCGGCGGCATCGTCGACCTGATGAAGTACGGCTTCGAGACCCTGATCGAGGCGGGTTATCCGCCGGAAATGGCCTACTTCGAGTGCATCCACGAGGCCAAGCTGATCGTCGATCTCATCTATGAGGGCGGCATCCAGAAGATGAACGCCGTCATCTCCAACACCGCCGAGTGGGGCGAGTACGACAACGGCCCCTGGATCATCGACCCCTCGGTCAAGGTCCGCATGAAGGAGTCGCTCCGCCGCATCGAATCCGGCGAATTCGCCCACAAGTGGATCGCCGAAGCCCGCAACGGCGCGCCGGTCCTCAAGGCCAAGCGCGAGGCGCTGGGCAAGCATCCGGCGGAGATCGTCGGCGCCCGCATCCGCAGCCTGTTCCAGAAGAAGTAAGGAACGCACCGGCTTGAAAAGGACGGAACGGTTTCAGCCGTCCCGTCCTTTTTCGGCCCGCAGGGAGAAAAGGGAATGGTGAAAGACACGCAGTCGTTTCCGTGGCAGGCGCCAGGCAACCGGATTGATTTCGTGCCGTCCCGTGAGGGATTGGCGGCGAAACTGGCCGCCATCTGCCCCCCCGGGCGGGTCGTTATCTTCGCCGGACGCGCCTCCTACGACGCTTCCGGCTGCCGCCAGGCGCTGCTTCCGGCGGGTTTCGGCCGCGAATTTCTGCTGTTCAACGACATCGAGCCGGAACCTTCCACCGAAACCGTCGAACGGATGATCCGTTTTCTCCGCACGGAGACCCCCGTCGCGGTGGTCGCCGCGGGCGGCGGCAGCGTTATGGACGCCGCCAAAGCCGCCTGGCTCGCCACCCAAACCGGGCTCCCCCTCGCCGACCACTTCGGCGTCAACCGCTGGTCAAGCACCCACCCCGGGCAGAAGCTGAAAACGGTGATCGCCATCCCGACCACCTCCGGAACCGGTTCCGAAGCAACGCCGTACGCCAATATCGTCGATCGCGCCGCGGGGGTCAAGAAGCTGATCTCCGAAGAGGCGATCGTCCCGGCGAACGCTTTGCTTTCCCCCGACCTTACCCTCACCCTCCCCCCCTCGGTCACGCTGGCCACCGGCTGCGACGCCCTGGCACACGCGATCGAAGGCTTCCTCAATGTGGGAGCCGACGCCAACCACCCCGAAGTCAACGCCTGGGCGCTCGAAAGCATCCGGCGCATCCAGGAATTTCTGCCGCGCGCGCTGGCCGACGGCAACGACCGTGAAGCCCGCATCGAAATGAGCCGGGCGGCGGCGCTGGGCGGCATGGTGATCCGCTTCAAATCGACCGGCTTACCGCACCTTTGCAGCTTCTCCTGGTTCGGCCTGCTCGAACACGGCCTCGCGGTGGCCATGCTGCTGCCCGCGGCCTGGAGCTACTATCTCGACAATCCCGAAGTGGCGGCGCGCACGCTCGAGCTCGCGGAGGTCTTCCCCGGGGAGACGCCGCAAGCGGTGATCGCCTCGTACCGCCGTTTTCTCGACCGGCTCGGGGTTCCCCCCGCGCTCGACCGCATCCCCGGCATCACGCCGGAACTGCTGGCGCGCACGGCCCGTTCCGGCGGCGCCAACCGCATGAAACTCGAACTCGCCCCCTGTCCGGTCCCGGCGGAAGAGGCGGAAACCGTTCTCTCACAAATTCTCAATCAAGCCTATCACGGAGTCACCGAATCATGATCCACGTCATCGCCCGCGCCAAAATGAAACCCGGCTGCACCGAAGCCTATCTCGAAGTCCTTCGCGGCATCGTCCCGGCGGTTCTGGCCGAAGAGGGCTGCCTCCGCTACGAACCCTGCGTCGACCAGGTGAAGGAAGATCAGCCCGCCGAGGGCGAATTCGTCACCATCGTCGAATGCTGGGAGTCGGTCGAAGCGCTGAAGGCCCACCTGGCGACGGCTCATATGGCCGAGTTCCGCAAGGCGGCCGCCTCCCTGCGCGAGAGCAGCGACGTCAAGGTGCTGCTGCCCGCGTTACCGCAGGCCTGAAACCTAACCGAAGGTCAATCTTTTGGAGTTTTTGAAGAAAAACCACCGCTGGCTGGTCCTCCTCATCCTGGCGCTGCTCTACCTGGCTTC
>JAVBRV010000048.1:0-13190 GCA_031547585.1 Victivallaceae bacterium | reverse complement strand
CCCGAACGTCAAAGATAATGAAGGCAAAACTCCGGCGGATCGGGTGCGCGAGGGGAAGAATCCGGCCTTCCTGAAGCTGCTGCCGTGATTTTTGGTGAATTTTTAGGAGATAATTTGCATTCCCGATTTCTTCATATTATATTCCGATATATAACTCCGGGAGGTCGCGCTATGATGATTCGGGTGTTCGCCGTTTTGCTTCTCTTCACCGGTATCGTTCTTCAGGCCGCTTCGCCGACTTCGGCGGATGTCGACCGGGCCATCGCGGCGTACCGGCAGGATCCGCTCCGCGGACGGGGACCGCTGCAGCAGATGCACAGACAGCTCCAGGCGGCCTTCTCGGATTACCTCCGGCAGAACGACGCCGAATACCGCCGCCTGTGCGACGAGTTGGAGGAGCTTTGCCGGAATCCGCAGACGGATCCCTCCGCCGAAGCTGCGGAAACGAAGGAGTTGGCCGAACGGCTGGCGAAAGCAACCGCCGAACTGGCGAAATTACGCGGCGACGAAAGCCGTCTCGGTGAAGTCGCAGCCAAACGGCAGGAGGTAAAAGCCTTGCAGCAGCGCCTCCTGGAACGGCGGAATGACGATTCCGCGAATCCGCGTCTCGCCGGGGCCCGGCGGAAATGTTATGATTATCTCGCGGAGGCCGCAAAGCGCTGGCCGGCCCCGGACGCGCTCAATCTGCGGAAAATATCGGCCGTCCTCGACGGCGCTTCCGGAAAGTCCAGGCGGACCGCCCCCTTCGCCGGTCTGTACGACGGTATCGATAATCCTGGAGCAATCGAGTGGAAATCACGCGAAGAGACGGTTCGTTTTCTCGAACGCCGCCTTCGGGTGGAACATCCGAAAGCGGATCCGGAGAAGATCCGGGTTTTCGCGGCCCTCCAGGCGGGAACGCTGAACCGCTATCCCGAGACCATTCCTCTGCCGGATAAACCCTGCGAAGAGCCGTTCGAGGAGATTTTTCGCGCCGCCTGCCTCTTCAGCCGCAATCAGATCGACCGCCGGGGATTTCTCCGCCTGGTGACTCCGGTGCGGCAGAAGCTGGCTCCCAACAGCATTTTGCGAGCCCAGCTCAGCGGTATACTGCACTCTTTCGCGCCGCCGGACGACCGCCCGCGGCAGTGGGAACAGGTCCAACGGGAGTGGCTCCGCGTCCTCAAAAGCGTCAAGCTGGCCGAGGAGGATTACGGCTGCCTCTACGATCTCATCGTCTGGCTCAATTTGGACGATCCGTGGGATGGGCTCGACCGGTATTTCGAGGGGCGTGAGCTCGACCCCTGGATGCGGGCCATGATCGCCGGGCTGGCCGCCATCGAGCGCGGCTGGCAGGGGCGCGGCGGCGGCTATGCCGACACGGTTTCGCAAGAGGGCTGGAGGATCTTCGAGGCGGAGATGGCGAAAGCCGCGCAGGCTTTCAACACCGCCATTCAATTGCACCCGGAGCGTCCCCAGCCGTATGAAAAACTCCTCTACGTCGGGCTGGGGAAGAACGGCCCCCGGGAACAGTCGGAGCTGATGCGGAAGATTCTTCCCCTCAAGCCGTTCAGCGACGAAGCGTATCACAACCTCACCTGGTCGTTGCTGCCGCGCTGGTGCGGTCCGCACGAAATTCTGCTGCAGCTGGGCGACGAAGTGATCGGCACCCGTCGCGGCGAAGAGATGCGGTTCGTCGGCACCGGCATGGGCGTCATCGGCCTGGTCGCCTGGGATTATCCCGATTACCGCTGGAAAAATATCTACCGCCGTCCCGGTTTCGCGGAAAAGATCGATGCCCATTTCGCAGCCTACGATGGGAAATTCGGCGGCTTCAACGATTGGTGGAAGAATTCCATCCGGATGAACCGGATGCTCTTTGAAATGGCGACGCTCCGCTATGACCAGGCGCTGGAGACCCGTCGGCAAATCGGACTCGACGACGAGGCTTTTCTTCAGTTCTGGCTCGCGAATCGCTGGTTCGGGTTGCATCATATCACCAACTGGGTTGCCCGGGTTCCCAGTTATATGAACCCGGTGACGGAACTGGCGCTCTTCACCGGTCCGCAGGCCGCGCCATTGCGGGAGATCGAACTGGAATTTCTCGACCGCGATCCGGCCGCGGCCTGCCGCCGGCTGGCGCAGTTGATCCGGGAGGGAAAATTTTCGGTCAAGGATCGGCAGTTCCTGATCGATCTTTACGGACGCTGGCGTTTGCCGAAGGGAGGGTCAAGTTATTCCGGGACGGGCAACTCCTTCCGGGAGGCCGGCACCCTCGGGAGGCCGGATATCGTGAGGGAAATCCTGGAGCTGGGCTTCGACTACAGCGCGGAGGAGAGCTACCCCGGGGAGACCGCCTGCGTCGCGGTTACCGGCAGTGCCGACGGCGAGATACTCGAGATCCTGAAAAAACTGGGCGATCCCCTCGACCGCCCGGAGCCGGAGTATGGGCGCCGGCCGATCCACCTGGCCGCCTACGCGGGCAATGCGGCGAAGACGAAAAAGCTGCTGGAGCTCGGTTGTGTACAGACGGTCACCGACCGGGTGGGGAAGCATATGCCGATCCACTTCGCCGCCGTGACGAAGAGTGGTGAAACTGTCCGGATTCTGATCGAAAACGGCGCGAATGTCGATGCGCAGGATAAAGACGGCGACACTCCTCTCATGCTGGCGCTGGAGGCCGGAAGTCCCCGGGCGGTCTGGGAACCGCTCGCCCGGGCGTCGAAGAACCTCAATCTGCGCAAGAACGGCGGCCGTACCGCGCTTCACTTCGCCGTGGGCCGCAACGTCCCCGAAGCCTTCCAGCTGCTTCTTGCCCTGGGGGCCGACCCGAACGTCAAGGACGACGAAGGCAAGACTCCGGCAGATCGGGTGCGCGAGGGGAAGAACCCGGCCTTCCTGAAGCTTCTGCCTTCCGCAAGGCCTTGAAGTATGATACGAATTCGCTTTCAAACATAGATAACGAAGCGCAGGCATTTCGATGCGATTTTGCGCGTTGTCCCGCAGGCCGATGCGAGCATCGGACGAGGACACAATGCGCAAAGGCGCGCGAAAGGACAAGTCTACGTCTATGGAGCCAATTTCAAAAATCATTCCGGCGGCTTTCATCGCCCTCGTCAAGGCTGAAACCGGGAGCGATTTAAGCGGTTACCCGCTGGGTAGCCGCTCAAATCTACCCGGCTCCATCCTTGGCGATGCCGATAAAATCCACTCGAACTGATTTTTGAAATTGGCTCTATGTTTGAAAGCGAATTCGTATGAGGTGTACACCTATATCGGATTTTGTTATGAGCGCGGTATCGGCATACCGAAAGACGCCCGGAAAGCGGAATTCCGGTACAACTGCCAGAAAGAACGGAATATCATAACTTTCAAGAGAGAATTTAAACTTTTGCAGGCAATTCAACTGCCGGAGGAGAAACCATGAAGAGCTTTCGTTTTCGGGAATTTCTGGTCGCTCTCGCCCTCGGCCTGAATCTTTTTGCCGCGGCCGCCGGCTTGATTCTGTGCGGTCCCCTGGAGTGCCGAATCGCCTCTTCCCTTGACGGAAGGTGGTTGGAGAGGCAGGCCAACTTCGTGATTCTTTTCTATCACACCGCGCCCTGGTACTGGCTGACAATTCCGGCGCTGGCCTTATTGCTCTGGCTCTTCCGGAAACGCCGTTTTTACCCGATGCTGCTGGCTTGCTACCTCCTCCCGCTATTCTGGCTGCTGATCTGTCTCGCCGTGTACGCCATCGGTCTGGTGACCATGAGCGGAACCTGGACATACTGATTTCGCTTTAACACATAGACGCAATGCCGGGCACTTGCCCCATTCAATTACGCACAATCATCATGGCCTCCGTCTATGTTTGAAAGCGAATTCGTATAATAGCCTACTCCAGCTCCGTAAAGCGGAGGTCGTCGAGGAGGATTTCCGGCGAATCGGGAGGGAGCTGGAAGTCCAGCGCGACCATTCGGTCGGCGAGGTCGGGGTGCTCCGCCGCTGAATCCGGAAAGGTTACGCGGCAACGGAAGTTTCGCCAGCCGGGTTCGATTTCGAAGGGGCGGAAGAAGACCAGGTGCTTCCCGCGATGCCCGTAGGGACTCCAGCAGCTGACGGCCGTGAGAAGCCGCACCGGTTGCGCCGCCCGGGCGCGGAACGAGAATTCGAAGGTCTTTCCCGGCGTTACCGGCAGGAAGCGGGTCAGGTATCGCGCCTCTTTCTTCAGTACGAGTACGGAGCGGCCGACGCCGAAGGCGCTGTCGGGGCGAAGTTTCAGCGCCTCCGGCTTTCGCCAATCCGGATGTTGGGGGGACTCCATGCCGCCGTCGGCCAAGAGGTTATGCCGCAGGTCCGGCAGCCGTTCCAGGCGGATATGGCTCAGCTTCCGGATTCCTTCCGCTTCCGGTTCGGAGTAAAAACGAAGCGTCACCTCTTCCGGACCCGGGGCGGCATAGTAGAGGAAATACTCCGCCCTCTCCCCCGGCAGGAAACCGTCGGTGCGTTTCCCGAGCTCCGCCAGCAGGCGGCCCGGCGGGGTCCCTGAAAGTTCGAAGCGCAGCCGGTAGATCCCGGCTGCGGGCAGCCTGGCGGTTCCGGCGAGGCTGCCGCCCCACTGTTTCGCTTTCAATTCGATTTCGGCGCCGTCGGGAGCCGTCAATTTCCACGCGCCTCCTGCCTGAAATGTCACCGGAATCTCCATGGGAGCATTCAATTCGACGATGCCGAAGACGCTTCGGTCGCGGTGGGCGTCGGGAGAACCCGACCAGCGGAGCGACTCTTTCAGGCGGGTCCCGCCCTGGTCGTCGCCGTCGTTGACCTTGACGGCGAAGCCGAAGCGTTCGCGAATCCGGACCGGGAAACGAAGGGTCATCTCATAACCGCTTTCGGAGCGGACGCATTCTACCCGGCAATCCTCCGGTTTCAGGCGGGACGACTGAAGACGGAGCGGATTTTCCTCATAGGGATTGAGGAAGAAGCGGCTGACCGCCTCCGTGTAAACGCCCGGATTCGTCTCCCCCAGGACTCCTTCGGCTTCATCGAAGAAGAGTTCGACGCCGTCGCCCTGCCAGGGCTCGCGTTTGCCGAGGGGGCCGGAGAGAGTCACGTCATGCACGACGAGGCGGATAGTCAATATTTTGCCTTCCACGCGGGGAGTGATTTCGGCGGAGAAGTCTCCTTTGGCTCCGGCCAGGCGAATGGCGCCGCCGTTCGCGAGATACGGAACCTCCCGGAACCGGGGGGCCACCTGCCAGCGCCCGGTTCCGACTGCGAGATGAAGCGCCCCCGAAGGCTCCCCAAGCGGTTGCGCGACCGCCGCCGCTTCGTGCGGCGCCAGGCGGAAGGGTGCGGAGGCGGTTCCTCCGGCGATGCCCGCTTCGCCCTCCTGGGCCGCGTCCGTCCGGTTGTAGAGCGACAGGAAGGCCTTTCCCCCCGCGATCCGCACGATTGGAGAGGCGGAAACCGTCTGGGTCAGGGTATAACGCAAATCCCGGAAAGCCTTTTCGAACTCTTCGTTCGACAAGGTTTCACCGACCAGGTAAAGCGGCGCTTCGCCGACCGGGAACTCTTTCCCCTCCAGCGGATTGCCGAAGAGGTCGAGGGCGTCGAGAGGGCCGATATCGACTTTCACGCCGGTGAAATCGCGGTAGTTCCAGACGGCGGCGATCCGCTTTCCTTTGCGTTCGAAGAGGTAGGCGGCCACGCCGCCGCCGGGACGCCGTTTTTCCAGTATTTTCGCCTTTTCGAATAGCCGGGCGATGGCGTTGACGACCGCATAGTTGTCGTTCGGAATGAGTTCCTGCGCCTGGTTGTTCCACATCGTGTTCGGTCGGTGAAGCCGCGCATAAAGGCTTCTTGCATGCGGCAGAATTGCTTGCCGGACTCCCTCGCCGAGATCGGTGAAGATACGTCGGGCGTAATGGTGCGGTCGGTACAGGCCCTGCTTGTAATCATTGGTTTCCTCGGTGTCAAAGGGGAAATAAAGTTCCGTGTTCCAGAGAGGGAAATCCGCCCGGTCGCGGGCTTTGAAATAGGAGCGGAGTGCCGCGATATCACGGTCGGCGGCAATCGGTGAATCGAGCGTCCGGGAGTCGTAGGGGTGGAAGCTGAAAATATCGCAATGTTCAAGCCCTCCCAGTTCGATGCAATTCTTCGCCCAGGGCCCGGTTACGGTGGAGAAATCGCTCGACAGCGAGAAGCCCATTACCCTGGCGGCGGGATCGGCCTTGCGGATCGCCTTGAACGCCGTTTCGAGGTAGAGGGCGTAATCGGCCGCCGGAATTTTGATGTTCGGTTCGTTGATGATCTCGTACACCGGAATCCGCCCCTTGAACCGGGCTGCGCTCCGGCTGATGTATTCCCGCCACAACTCCATCGGCGGCAGGAGGATGTTGTCCTTGTATTTCGTCGGTTTCCGTTCGGAGCGTTCGTTGACGTAGTCGGGCTGGCTCGGGATGTAGAGGGGCGGCGCTTCGTTGAAATTCTTGCCGAGCACCGGCAGCGGGGTGATATGATTCTCCTTCAGGAGCGCGAACAGCCGTTCGGCCGGCGAGAAATCCCACTCGCCGGGGCGGCGGTTCATGCCGCGCCAGCCGAAGGCGGGCATGCCGCTGTCATGGTCGCGCAGGATGCGGCAGCCCATTTTCGCCAGCATCCGGATTTCGTCGCCGTAATCGGAATCCGTGACTCCGCTGCAAGGGGGGGGCGCGTAAGGGGCGTCGCGGTATTTGATTCCCCCGTTGACGCCGACGACGAAATCATGCAGGATGTCGAACGGCTCGGGCGCATATTTCCCGATAACCGTGTACATACGGTCGAGGCCGCGGACGCCTTCGCCTTCCACGCTGAGGCGTACCGTGCCGCAGCGGGCGACCGGCTCCTCGAAAGTGAGTTCGATCTTCTCCCCCGGAGCGAGCTTGAGCGGAAACTCCCGGGTGAAGAGGCGGCGTTTGAAATATTCATCATCGCCACGGACTTGGAGGCGGCTTCCCACCGGGCGGCTCCCGGTGTTGACCGCCTTGACGGTGAAACGCGCCATCTGGTCCGCTTCCAGGGCGTAGAGGACTTTATCGGGAAGAAGAACGGCTTCGACGGTCGAAAGAGCCGCGCCGGGAGCATCCGCTTCCTCGATCCGGAAGTCGTCGAAATCGAGCACCGCCGGAGCCACGTTTTTCGGCGTCGCCGAAACGATGCGGAGGAAGTAGTGCTCTCCCTCCTCCTTGGTGATGAAGAAGCAGCCGAAGCTTTGCCACTCCGGACCCGCCTTGGCTTCCGCCACCCGGACCCACCATTTCGGCTCCATGTTGGTGATGGCGGCAATGATGGGAATTCCCGGGCGGTCGGCTCGGACTTTACCGGAGAAACGGTAACGGGTGTTGGGTTTCAGCCGGAATTCGGCGGACCAGACGACGAAGTTTTCGCCCTGCAAGTTATCGAGGCGCAATCCGCACTTGCCGGAAGCGGCGGCTTGCGGCGTTGCTTCGAGGCGGCGGAGCTTCAATTCGGGATTGGCGTCGGAACGGAGCTCTTTTTCCAGCGACCAGCCATCGGTTCCGAGTTCGAAGCCGCCGTTGAATACATGGTTTCCGGCGGCGGAGATTCCGCACAGGAAGAAGAGAGGCAGGAGAAGCCGGAGGCGTTTCATAAGATTCCGGTTCCTTTGATGCTGTAGTCGATGTCGCGAAAAAAGGAGAGGCGGCTCCTCGCCATTACGGCGGGGCCGGCCATCTCCGCGTGTCCGTCCTGAAAGGCGGCGCTGACTTTTCCCTTCGCATGGGCGGCGAAACTGATGGAGACCCCGGGATTCAGTTGGGCGACGGTCCAGGGGCTGGGTTGGATTCCCGCCACTGCGGCGCTGACCGTAGCACGCGGCAGCCAGTAACTGGTTCCGGTGACTTGGATCGCGGAGTCCATGAACCAGGCTTTCGAGGACGGTTGCGCCAGGCGCGAAGGAATATACCAGCGGGCGGTAGTCGTGGAGAAGTTGGTGATGGTATGGGTTCCCAGGGTGGAAATGTCGGTGCCGTTTGCTTCGCTGCCGCGGAAATAGGGCATGACGCCGTAGGTGTACCACCCCCAGCCGGCGGAAGTCGGGGCCTTGATATTGTTCATGCTCCAGCCGTCGGCCACGACGGCTTCCTGAATGATATTTTTCGAGGCGGTCGGGCAGAGGGTGGTCCGGTAACTGTTGATGTATCGGCCCCCCAGCATCAACCCCGGCGTGCTCAGCATCCAGGTGAAGGAGAGATCGCCGACCTGGTAGTTGAAGTCGAGCGCCGTGAAGGCGACGCCGAGGTACCCCCGGTAGTCGCTCTGGTATTGCAGATTCGCGGCCATCGTCTGCCGCAAGTTGGAGATGCAGAGGGTTCCCTCCGCCCGCTGCCGGGCCTTGCTCAGCGCCGGCAAAAGGATGGCGGCAAGAATGGCGATGATGGCTATCACGATGAGAAGTTCAATAAGCGTGAAATAATGATACCCTTTTTTCATGCGCCGTTCCTTTCGGCTGAAATTATCGATTTCGTCTTTGCATTTTCTCGGCATATGTTATATTATATGCAAAACGGACCGAATATGCAATCGTAAAAATCTTTATTATTTTCGGATTAGTCCCATATGCCGATTTGGAGACATCAGACGCCCGGTTACGACTTTCAAGGGGGGCGTTCCCTCTCCCTGAAAAACAGCTCTTTCTACAGTCCTTCGACCGGAGACTGGAACCTGGTTCTGGTCCTGCGGGGCGAAGGCGCGCTTCGGGTCGACGAAGCGCGGCAGCCGTTTGTGAAGGGCGACCTTCTGTTGCGCTGCAATGACCGGGGTTGCCACTTCGAAGTCACGGTGGGAACCGACCTCCTGTGGTTCGGGCTGGTTCCGAAGCAGGAACTGCTGCAGGTGGGGAAGCAGTGGGGCTCCACGCTTCCGGGAATTCTGCATTATCACTTACAGCCGAAAGAGTTCCGCAAAGTCAGGATGCTTCTCATCGAAAGCTTCCGGCTGGACCTGGAGCGGCGCGGCAACGGAAATCCCCTGGCGTATTCGCTGACCGAGAGCGTGATTCTGCGCGTCGAGTACCTGGCCTCGCTCGGAACCGGGCCGAATCGGGAGAAGGAGCCGCAGATGGAACTGGCGCTCCGGCTGCTCGCCGATCCCGAAAACCGGCAGACTCCCGAGGAGATTGCCCGGAAATGCGGTTTTTCGCGTTCGGTGTTCTTCCGGAAGTTCCGGGAGGCGACCGGATGCACGCCGCGCGCCTATCGCGAAAAACTCCGGTTCCGCGAAGCCCTCCGGCAGCTTCGGGAGACCGATCTACCGATTTCCACGATTGCCGCTCAGTGCGGTTTCGGCGAATTGTGCCACTTTTCCGCCCGGTTCAAGCAGATTTTCCGGCTCTCCCCCAAGGAGTATCGCAAAGGAAATACCGTCGAAAGCGGGAAATAACCCGTTTTTTCTTTGATGTCACAGGCGGAAACTTGTTTTTCGTTGCAAGAAATGATATATTGCTTCATTGAAGCCGTATTTTCATCTCCGCAAGTTTCAGCGGTTGCGTCGAGAAAGAGAATGAGATGCCTTCCCCTTTCACGCGAAAAGACCGGAGTAAACGCTACCTCGGCTGCGACGTCCTGGCCGCCGCCGAAGAGCGCCTCGCCTTTCTCTTCGACCGCTTCCCCCGGATCTATCTCTCCTTTTCGGGGGGCAAGGACAGCACTGTCCTCTTCCACCTGGCCGCCGCCGAAGCCCGCCGCCGCAACCGCAAATTCGGGCTCCTCTTCATCGATTGGGAGTGCCAGTACCGCCTGACCATCGACCACATCGAGGAGATGATCGCCCTCTACGCCGACTGCATCGAGCTCTACTGGTGCTGCGTCCCCCTGCGGACGGTCAACGCGGTCAGCGTCTTCGAGCCGGAGTGGATCGCCTGGGAACCCGGCAAAGAGTGGATCAGGGAGAAGCCCGATTGCGCCGTCAAGGAGGGGAGTTTCTTCCCCTTCTACCGCCGGGATATGACCTTCGAGGAGTTCATCTCCCGCTTCGCCGACTGGTACGCCGGGGGCGAGCCGACCGCTTGTCTCGTGGGCATCCGCAGCGCCGAATCGATCTACCGCTGGATGACCATCAAACGGAATGACAAGAAGCAGATGTTCGAAGGGAAGCATTGGACCACCCGCGTTTCGGAACCGGTCTACAACGCCTACCCCATCTACGACTGGCGGACCGAAGACATCTGGATCTACTGCGGCCGCTACGGCAAGTGCTACAACCGCCTCTACGACCGCTTCCACCAGGCGGGCATTCCCCTGTCGCGGATGCGCATCTGCGAACCCTTCGGCAACGAACAGCGCCAGGCGCTCGATTTCTACCAGGTGATCGAACCCGAAACCTGGGGGCGGATGGTCGCCCGGGTCAACGGCGCGAATTTCGGTTCGCTCTACGCCCGCGAGCGCGGCATCATCCTCGGCAATCACCACATCACCAAGCCCGAGCGTCACACCTGGGAGAGCTTCGCGAGACTGCTGCTGGAGTCGATGCCGCGCCGGACCGCCGAGCACTACCGCAACAAAATCGCCGTCTACATCCACTGGTGGCAGACCAGGGGCGGCCTCAAGGGGACCTTCCCCGACGAACTGCCGAAGGACACCGGTTCGCACGACGTACCGAGCTGGCGGCGCATCTGCAAATGCATCGTCAAGAACGACTATTGGTGCAAGACCTTGTGCTTTGCGCCGACCGGGACCGAGACCTACAAGCGCTACTGCGAATTGATGGAGAGGAGAAGGAAGGAATGGAAGCTGATCTGAAAGCCTTCGAAGCGCCCCCCGACTGGGCGGCGGAGCATCCGGTGCTGCATGTCTACTGGATTCCGGTTTCGCTCGTCGAGGCGAACGACTACAATCCGAACTTCGTGGCGCCGCCGGAATTCGCCCTCCTTGAGCGCTCCATCGAGAAGGATGGCTTCACCCAGCCGGTGGTGCTGTGGTTCCGGGGGGACGGGCGCTTCGAGATCGTCGACGGCTTCCACCGCTTCAAGGTGGCCGAGAAGAGCGGCTTGAGCCATGTGCCGGGGGTGGTGGTGAACCGCAACAAGCCGGAGCGGAGCGATCGCATCGCTTCGACCATCCGCCACAACCGGGCGCGCGGCAAGCACCAGGTGGCGGAGATGGCGAAGATCGTCGCCGAACTGCGCAAACGCAACTGGGACAGTCATAAGATTGGCCGCAACCTCGGCATGGATCCCGACGAAGTCCTCCGCCTCTCCCAGATCGGCGGCCTCGCCGAGCTCTACAGCGAAGGCAGCTTCTCCGAAGCCTGGGAGTAGCCGGAGGCGATTGCATAATTCAGTTCGAGCTATATCGAGGTAGGGCGCTCTGTCCCCAGAGCGCCGTTCTCGTTGTATGGTGTTTGGGGTGAAACTTCACCCTCGACTTATGCCGGAGAGGGAAGAACCTACGACGTTTTATCTCGAATTCATGCCCGATAGTGCTTGCAACGAGAACGGCGCTCTGAGGACAGAGCGCCCTACCCATCACGTTGACAACGATTCCCGGATTCAGTCGAAGCGGTTGTTGCGGCGGTATTCGCCCGGGGTGACGCCGGTGTGCTTGCGGAAGATCCGGTAGAAGAAGAGTTCGTTGGGGAAGCCGCATTGCAGGGCAATCTCCTTGTTGCCGAGTTCGCTTTGCAGCAAGAGGTGCTTGGCCCGGGCGAGCCGGCGGCTGGTCAGGTACTGCTTCGGCGGCAGGCCGAACCGCCGGTGAAACTCCGCCGAGAAAGCCGCCCGCGGCAGCCGGGTCATGGCGGCGAGTTCGCCGATCCGCAATTCGCCGTCGTCCAGCCTCCGGTCGAGATAATCCTGGAGGCGGGCGAAGGCGTCCTGGCCGGTCGCGGGTGGATTCTCCCCGCCGAAGCCGGCGATGAACGGCGTCACCAGCTCCAGCAGCCGGTTCCGGGCGGCGACCGCCGACGCGACATCGTTCCCTTTTTTGAACTCCCGGAGCAGCTCCCGGAGGCTGCGGCGGATTCGCCGCGGCTCCGCCGTTTTCAGCGCCCTCGGCTCATGAAGGCCGGGCAGGTGGAGCAGCGCATCCGACAGAAAGTGTAGAAAGTAGTGGTCCGACGGTGCGACGCTCCGGAACTGGAACGGTTTATTTGGCGGAACGAGGTAGCTGTACCCCGGCAGAATCCGGATGGTTTCATCCGCGTATAACAGCTGAAACTCCCCACGGATCGGCAGATAGAAGCGCCAATAGGGGTCCGACTCCTGAAAGCTCCGGTCGCGCCGCCAGCTGTCGACGGCGATCCCCAGCCCGCCCACGAAGGGCGTAAGATCGAGCGTTCCGATGAACTTTTGCCAGGGCGCGTCGGTGAAACGGTGTGGAATCGGCATGGAAATCCCTGTTTTTTTACAAAAAGTGCAGTCATTGATACAATAAATCCATTGGCATCGAAATGCAAATCCGGTATACTAATAATAGCAAACAGAAGGATGCTTTCGATGATACCGGAAAAACTGAAAATCTTTCGCAACGACAAATTCGGCCTGTTCATCCACTGGGGGCTCTATTCGGCGGCCGGTGGACGCTGGCGGGGACAAGCGACCGACTATATCGGCGAATGGCTCCAGGCGCACTTCCGCATCCCCTCCGCCGAATACGCCCGGCTGGCGGAGGCGTTCAATCCGGCGAGCTTCGACGCCGACGCCTGGATCGCCAAAGCTGCCGCCGCCGGCATGAAGTACATCGTCTTCACCGCCAAGCACCACGACGGTTTCGCGATGTACCGCAGCGAAGTCAGCCCCTTCAATATCGTCGACGCCACCCCCTTCGGCCGCGACCCCCTGGAGGAGCTGGCCGCCGCCTGCCGGGAGCACGGCGTCAAGCTCGGGATCTACTACTCCCACTACCTCGACTGGAGCGACCGGGACGCGGGCGATCCGGGACCGGAGTGCAAAAATCACGGCGGCGTCTCCTGGGGAAACGACTGGGATTTCCCGGACCGCGAAGCGAAGGATTTCGAAACCTACTTCCGGCGCAAGGCCCTGCCGCAGGTCCGCGAATTACTCACCCGCTACGGCGAAGTGTCGGTGATCTGGTTCGACTGCCCCGGCAAGATCGAGACACGCTTTTCGGAGGAGCTGCGCGAACTGGTTCACTCCCTGCAGCCCGGCTGCCTCATCAACAGCCGGATCGGCAACGGCTGCGAGGATTACTCTTCGCTCGGCGACAACCAGTGCG
>JAVBRV010000459.1:0-5354 GCA_031547585.1 Victivallaceae bacterium | reverse complement strand
ACTGGTTATCGTTGGGTTTGATATTCTGCTTGATCTGGAAGGTTTCGCCGTCGCGGTCGTGGAAGAGGAGGCTGACGGCGATGATGCCGGCTTTTTCGGGGCGGATGGCGATGGAGAGGGGGCGTTCGAGCGCGGCTTCATTTTCGGCGAAGGGCTGCGGGGCGCGCCGGAAGAAGGTGACGAAGTTGGCGTGTTCGGCGGCCCAGGTGAGGCGGAGTTCGCCGCGAAGGGGGGCGGCGGCGAGCCGGAATCCTTTGGAATAGGTGATCCAGTCGGCGAGGTTGAGTTCACGGGGAGCGACGCGGAAGGCGACGGTGTCGTGGAACAGGGGGCCGTGGTCGGCGACGAAGACGGCGTTGAGGTAGAAGAGCTTGTCCGGGTCCGCTTTGGGGGCGGGGAGCTGGAAGCGGGCGCTGCCCATGCCGTCCGCCGGAATTTCGAGGCGGATGGAAGCGGGTTTCACGCGCCAGGGCCATTCGCGCCAGTTGCTCATGGGTTCGAGACGGATTTCGCCTTTGAGGGGGGTGGTGCCGAGGTTATAGACGTGGATGTCGACGGGGTTGTCGGTTCCGGCGACGAATTTCGGGAAGACGCCGGACATGAGGTCGCAGGAGCGCGAGCGGTAGTTCGGCAGGATCTTTACCAGCGCTTCCGGCGTTTTGAGGGCCGGGACCGCGTGGGCGGTCTGGACTTCGGCGGTTTCGATCGCGAAGCGTCCGCGGAGGAAGACGGGGTATTCCGAAACCGGAACCTCGAAGCCGTTCGCCCCCGCTTTCAGCAGGCTTTTGCCGCCGGAGAGATCGAAGAGCTCCGCTTCGCCCCGGCCGGGAACCGTCACCGGCGCGGCGGGCCGGATCATCTGGTCGAAGGGAATCTTGAACTGGTCGTATCCGTAGGGATCGTTGCGCCAGAGGACGATGACGTCGTTCCCCGCCGCGTCGCGGAAGGCGAGGGCGGCGTTTTCGCCGGACTTCAGTGAATGGCCCTTGACGAAGCCGGTGAACTTGGCGCCGCCGATCATCCGGGCGGTGTTGCGGAAGGCGGCGATGGCGGGCTTCGGCCGACCGAAGCGATCGAGCGAGCCGAACTCCTCTTCGAGATAGTCACAGGGGACGTCGCGATAGTTGTAGGGGAGCACCTTGTCGGCCCCGAAGGCGACGCTGCCGGCCATGACTTTGACCTGGTGGATGGCCTGATAGCGGCGCACTTCATCGAGGGTCCGCACCGGAATCATGTGGAGCGAACTGTAGGTGCAGCCGCCGATCTCGGTGACCCAGACGGGTTTATCGGCGATTCCGGCGGCGGCTTTCCAGCCGTTCAGCTCGCGCATTTTTCCGGCGATTCCCCAGAACATCGGCACGTAGAAGCCGTAGATGTGGGTGGCGATGGAGTCCATGAAGGCCGCGCCGCCCGCCCGGAAGACGGGGGCGTGGATGGCGTTGAGGTCGCCCGCCATGACGTTGCAGCCGGGGTCGGCCAGCTTGGCGGCCTTGAATCCGGCCTTCAGCGACTGGGCGTAATCCTCGGCGAGGCAGTTCCAGTAGGTGGGTTCGTTGCCGAACTCCCAGTCGCGGACGGTTCCCTTGAAGGCGGCGACCAGGTTGTGGACGGATTCGGCGTACTCCGCGTATTCAGCGGGGACGCCGTGCGCTTCCCATTTCGTATAGAGGGCCGGATTTTCGACGCGCTTTTTCGCGAGCTCTTCGGGGGTGACGCTGCCCGGCTGACGCATGATGCCGAGGGGGTTGAGCCCGGCGGCGCGGACGCGCTTCAGCACGGTCTGGCTGCCGTTGCGGTCGTCGAGGGAGACGTCCACGCGGATGTTGTCCGCGCCGAGCCGCTTCAGGAGGGTGAAATCGACCTCTTCGAAGCTGTAACGCCGTTCGCGGCGGGTGACGTGGCAGGTGAAGCCGAAACGGCCTTCGCCCTTGGTGTCCGGCATGAGTTCGGTGAAGAGGGCGAGGGGAATCACCGCCTTCTGACCGTTGTAGGAGGGGTCGAGGGGGGTGGCGAAGAGTTCGTAGTAGCCGTCTTTTTCCGGGAGCTCCACGGGGATGACGGTGACGCCCGCTTTCCAGGGGGCGGTGACGCGTTTCTCCCAGACGGGGCGGTCGGCGAAGTCGCGGAGTTCGAGTTGCAGCCCCGGCTTGACCCCGGCGGGGTCGGCGCAGCGGATGCGAAGTTCGGCCTTTTCTTTGCGGTCGAAGAAGAAGTTGTTCGCCCGGTTCAGGCGGTCGCCGATCTGGAGGGGGGCGGTGGCCGCCACCCGGAAGCCGGTGTGCTCGTTGGCGGCATATTCCTGAAGCTGGTGGACGACGCCGGTGTTGAGGTCGGCGGCGTCGGTCGAACCCGAAGTCGCGCCGAGGGCGAAGGTGGCGCCTGCATAGTATTTATTCTCCATCCACTCGCGAAGGCCGGAGGCGTGGCCGGTGATTCCGTAGTGGGAAGGCTCCTCTTTGGTAAGGGTGCGGAACTCCTTGCCGTCGAACCAGCCCGCCTTGTAGAATTCGTGCATGTCGGGGAGGTGCCAGACGGTCGGCGCGTCGGGGAAGGTGAGGTCGCGGTACCCGACGACGGCTTCGCGGGTTTCTCCGTTTTCGCGGACTTTGGGGGCGATCGCGTACGGCCCCTTTTCGGAGTCGCCGGTGGTGAGGTAGTTGCAGTAGCGGGCGGCGCTGAGGCGGCTGACGAAGTTGACGCCGTCCGTTTCGTTGCCGGAGCGGGGGACGTAGCGCCAATTTCCGGCGCTGCCGGTGCGTTCAATCTTCATCCGCTCGTCGAAGAGGCGGCGGGGGTCCTCTTTCGCAGCGCAGTCGTTGAGGAAGGCGGCGTATTCGGCGTTGGTCACTTCCGTCTTGCCGATCCGGTAGGGGGCGTCGACGCCGCCGCGCGGATAGGGCTTCTTGATGTCCTTGAAGGGGACGGTTTTACCGGCGTTCCCGGCGTCGCCGACTTGGATCAGCTCCGGGTAGAGGGGGGCGGCTCCCGCGAGAAGGGGGAGAAGGAGGCTATAAGTGAGAATGCGCATGTTGCTTTACCTTACCATTTGCCCGCGTTGGCGGTGTTCCAGAGCGTGAGTCCCCACCAGATGTAGGCCTGCGAGGTGAATTCGTTGCCGCGGTAGTTGTTGCCGTAATTCCGGCGGGCGATCGACTGGACGTGCCCATCGAGGAAAGCGCCGTTCTGGCTCCTCCCCGAATTGTGCTCCATGCGGACCCAGCGTTCAAAATTATCTATGGCCGAGGTGAAAGTCTCCCAGGTGGTGATGTACTGGGTGGCTTCGAGAATGGCCGGGCATTTCGAGGCTTGACGAACCATGCCCGGTTTGGTCTGCCGCCCGCCGAGGATGGTTTTATAGGAGGTTCCTTCCTGGCCATGATAGAAAATGCCGGTGTTGACGCCGTAGCCGCCGGTGCCGTTGTAAGCGGAGAGGGTGGTTTTGCCATCCATGAAACGTCGGCGTCCGGGGCAGTTGAAGAGGGGGTCGTAGTCGGAGTTGCCCTTCTGTCTGCCGCCGAGATAAGCGCGCGACAGCACCGCGTGCCACTGTTCGGAGAAATCCCAGGTGTCCACCCCGACCGCCGCCGGGAGGTAACCCCAGTCGGTGACGTAAAAATTGACCGCGCCGCTCAACTGCTTCAGATTCGAGCGGCAGGAGGAGTCCTGCCCGCGTTCCCGCGCCTTGCTGAGGGCCGGCAGCAGGATCGCCGCCAGGATGGCGATGATGGCGATAACCACGAGGAGTTCGATCAGGGTGAACAGTGACGACCTTGGTTTCATAAGGCAGCTCCTTCTTCAAGGGTTCCGTTTATGTTTTTGACGCTGTCGCGTATGATGAGACGATGGGGGAAGAAGAGATTCTGCGCTTTCGGGCGGTGGAGCCCCAAGAGGATGTCCACGGCGGTACAGGCCATGCTCTGGTAATCCATCTCTTCGACGGTGAGTCCGGGCAGGAGGTGGCGGTAGAGGGAGCGGTCGCCTTCGCCGATCAGGCTGAGGTCGTCGGGGACGCGTAAGCCGGCTTCCGCCAGCGCTTTGACCGCCACCAGGGCGCCGCCGCTCGACTTGTAGATGAGGGCGGTCAGTTTCTGGCTGCGGATGGTTTCAAGATGGGTCAGGGTCAGCTGGACGGCGGCGTCGAGGGAGTTCTCCCACGAGCGGATGGTGGAGCTGAAGATCTGCTCGGGGCCGAATTCCAGCCCGGCGCGGCGGGCGGTCTGGAGCAGCGCTTTCTGGAAGGCGTCGGTGTATTCGGAGCGCGGTTCATTGCGGATGTAGCCGATGCGGCGGTGCCCGTTGCGGGTCAATTCGGCGATGGTGAGTTCCGCGGCGGAGGCGGGGTCCGGGGACAGCGTGTGGAAGTTTTTCGGCAGGTTCTCATAGAAGTACATGCTGTCGACGACGGAGACCTGGCAGCGGAGGTTCCCAAGGGCGTCGATCCGTTCGCGATCCATGCGGTCGCTGCCGACGAGGAAGAGGGCTCCGCCACATTCGGGCAGGGTTTTGATCTGTTCGAGGATCGCTTCGGTGGGGGTGTCCTGATAGATTTTGAAGTCGATCACGTTGCACTTGCGGTTCCGGGCGTGGGTGAACACGGCGTGGACCATGCGCCAGGTGGCTTCGTCGGGGTAATCGTTATGGGCGAAGAAGAGGGTTTTCCCGCCGTTTTCGGCATTGGAGTCGAGGCGTTTGACCGCGCGGGCGTTCCCGGCGGCGACGATGCCGGAGCCCTGGCGGCGGATGATGACGCCGTCATTCTCCAGCTCCGACAGCGCCCGGTTGACGGTGGCGAGGGAGACATTGAACTGCGCCATCAGCTCGCGCACCGTCGGCATGCGGACCGCCGATTCCGGGCGAACCGCCACGCCTTCGAGATACTCTTTAATTTTCCAGTATTTAAGCGGAGCCATCGGGGGTGAAAACCTTCTTGTAACCGAACCACTGTTGCGATACTCTTTTATTATGACACAAAGTCACCCCTTTGTCAAGAGGCGTGGTGAAAAAAGACGAAAAAAAGCCGGAAAAGCGGGGGCTGGCTTACGACGACTGGTCATCTCTGCAACGATGACACGCCCGAGGGATAAACGTGTTGTGCGCGAATGATGCTGCGGGCGCTGTCGGACAAGTCCGACAGTCGGCGAATGTTTTGGGCAGAGTACCCCTTCTTCCGCAAATTGCGTTTGCCAACGGCAAGCGCGATTTGCGCAACCCCGCTTCTTTTAGGAAAGTGGGGTGGAGGTTTGGAGGAGGGGGGGGGGGCGCGAGATGTGATAATGTGGTCAGAAATGGTTGGGCGCGCCAAACACGCCCACACACAACAACGTGTGTTGTTGATTATGTAGAAGACAGCGGGG